>DJBN01000030.1:22546-27277 GCA_002430075.1 Actinobacteria bacterium UBA5975
CCGTTCTATCCCAATGCTCGATGATGTTCAGAGATCGCTCTTACTTCGGGAAGGGTCCGAACTATGAAGACGCGAGATAAACGCTTTGCACTCTTTTCAGCGCTCGAAGCTGGTTCTTCCTTCTGGACGCGAGAGATAGCAGCTCACGGAGTAGATGATGTATTTGGCAGAGTGTTAGCCAAACAGTATGACCCAATTAAATATGCAACTATTATCGAAAAGGTATCCAGCTTCAACGTTGATTCGGCTCAGATACAGCTCAGTAGCTGTCGTTCAATTTTCTTAACCCCTGAAGATACAGATTGGCCTCTTCGCCTCGATGAGCTAGAAGCGCCACCCATTGGTCTGATCGTCAAAGGTGACGCCTCAATTTTAAACAGCGCATCCCTTGCAATTGTAGGAACGCGTAATCCAACGCCCTATGGAGTTCGCATCGCAGGTGATTTCGCTGCTGGCTTTGTTGATCGCGAATATTCGATTGTGAGCGGGGGAGCATACGGAATTGATTCGGCAGCACACCGGGGCGCTCTGGCTGCTGAAGGTCGCACAATTGCAGTGATTGCCTCCGGAATTGATCTGCAATATCCAGCAGGAAATGCTCGACTCTTCGATGAGATCTGCGAGAACGGCGCAATCGTCTCTGAAGTAATGCCTGATGTTCGAGCACTTCCTCATAGATTTCTGACCCGGAACCGTTTAATTGCAGCTCTTTCACAATCAACTCTTGTTGTGGAAGCTGCATTTCGTAGCGGTTCACTTAGAACTGCGCGCGATGCCGCCGAATTATTCAGACCTGTAATGGCAATTCCGGGGCCGATAAATTCACCTGCATCAGAAGGTTGCCATCGCCTTATTGGCGAACGCGCTGCTGAATTGGTCACATCACTTGCCGATGCCATTGAGTTAATTTCAGCGCTTTAGGTACTTACATAGATGTAATGAGAGACTAGCGCCATGAGTGAATTCCGTTCGGGCTTTGTTGCCATTGTCGGCCGCCCCAATACAGGAAAATCAACTCTCATTAATGCGCTGGTAGGTAGCAAGATTGCAATTACCTCACCTCATCCCAACACGACTCGACATGCTATTCGCGGAATTGTTAATAGTTCGCAGTATCAAGCAGTACTAGTCGATACGCCAGGTATCCATAAGCCAAAGACATTGCTTGGATACCGACTCAACGCTGTGGTTAATGAGAGCCTTGATTCAGTAGATATCGTGATGATGTGCTTGCCAGCTGATGAGACATCCGGGGCAGGAGATGAATTTTTGGCGGCAGAGATCGCTAAGTATCCACGTGCTAAGAAGTTTGCACTCGTGACGAAGACAGATTTAGTCTCCAAGAAAAATATTGCAAATAGACTTTTAGGCATATCTGCTCTTGCGCAAGGCTTTACGTGGGATGAAATCATTCCAATATCAGCGGCGATCCACGAGCAGATTGATCTTTTAGAAAAACTCATCGGAGATAATCTGCCTATTGGGCCTGCTTTCTACCCAACAGATATGAAGAGCGATCAGAAAATCGAGCAGTTAATCTGCGAACTAATCCGAGAAGCAGCGCTACGAGATGCGCGCGAGGAGCTTCCACACTCGATTATGGTCACCATTGATGAGATGGCAGAACGTGAAGAGAAAGGCAGCCGCCCCTTCTTTGATATCCATGCCACGATTCACGTTGAACGCGATTCACAGACCGGAATTTTGCTGGGCCATCAAGGCGAACGATTGAAAGATATTGGAACTCGCGCCCGCAAAGATATTGAACGAGAACTCGGGGCACGTATCTTCCTAGGACTCCATGTCAAAGTTTCTAAAGAGTGGCAGAGAGATCCCAAATTACTTGAGCGCCTAGGATTTATTGAGCGCTAATTAACCCTGTTGCTAAGGCAACAAGTAAAGCCGAACCAAGAGCAACTCGATAGATTACAAAGGGTGTAAAGCTCTTGGTAGCGATAAATTTCATTAACCAAGCAATCACGGCATAACCAATGACAAATGCAGTAACAGTAGCGAGAAGAATTTCTGACATTGTGTAGATAGTTACCGTTGAATCACTCATTGCTTGCTTTAACTCATAGAGTCCGCTTCCAAAGACTGCGGGAAGAGCTAGAAGAAATGAGTATCGAAGGGCTGCTTCGCGCTTGTATCCAAGGAAACGACCAAGAGCTATGGTGGCTCCTGAGCGAGATACTCCTGGAACGAGAGCAAGTGATTGAGCTAGCCCATACAAAATTCCATCTCGCACACTCAGAGTTGAAAGTTCTTTTTCGCGCCTTCCAATGCGATCGGCAAAACCTAAAATGAGGCCGAAGATAATCAGAGTAGAAGCAATAATCCAGAGAGAGCGAAAATTATTGGTGATGTAGCTCTGGCCTAAATAACCCAAGATAACGATGGGTAAGGTGCCGATAATAATGAGGGTTCCCAGGCGAGCTTCAGCAGATCCATCACGCGTGAACCAGGCCCGCGCAATAGCAACAATATCTTTACGAAAGTAGAGTAGAACTGCGAGCTCAGTACCAATTTGAGTGATTGCGGTAAAGGCTGCCCCTGGATCATTTGCATTGGGCATAAATGCACCGACGATACGGATATGTGCGCTGGATGAGATAGGCAAGAATTCAGTTAAACCTTGGATAATACCTAAGAAGAGAGCCTCAATCATTGCGCCAGTATCCCAACAATTATGCAGTAACTGGCTTTCGGCTCGCGAAATACGAACCAATTAAGACAAGAGGGAGCCCCAAAATTATTCCAACAGTCAGTGGCTCTTTGAGAATTACTACTCCTAGCACCACCGCGAATGCAGTATTCAGGTAAGTCACAAGGGAGCCTCGGGCAACTCCGATGATTGATGCCAAGGTAAAGAATGCTGCGAATGCTGCACCCGTTGAAAGTATTCCAAGCCCCAAAATCGCACGGATCGCACCATCTGAAATCTGATGAGTTGGCCATTGCACGATAGTCCACGGAAGATAGAAGAGAGCAGTCATCGTCATTGCAACAGCGTTGATTGCAATTCCTGATACTCCAGGAAGTGCTCCCTGCACCATCATGACAGCGTATGAATATCCAATGGAAGCCACGAGAACCATCGCTATTGAGAGAGGATCTGCGTCACCAGAAATGCTTTCAATTCCGACAACTGCAATCAGCCCAATAAATCCAATAACAATTCCTATAAGTCGCTTGTGATGCCAGACCGTTTTATCGCCGCGCATAGAGGCAAAAATAGTTGCCCAGATTGGCACTGATGCAACAAGGAGACCGGCAAGCCCAGATGAGATCTTCTGCTCAGCAGTCCCAATCAAAATCCATGGCCCAATCATTTCAAGGAGTGCATAAAACGCGACATATTTATAGCCCCGAACTGCAGAGCCCAATTGGCGCTGTTTAATTGCCAAGGGAATCAAAATAACTGCTCCGATTGCAGTGCGAAGACAGACAACTATTGCAGGTGAAAAGCCGTTCTCTGGATCTACAGCAATTTTTATAAAGAGGTAAGGAACGCCCCAGAGAAAACCGACAAGGATAAAGAGAAACCATCCGCGACGTGACATTTGTTAGGCAAGCTCCTTGTTAGACAAGATGCAAACCTTACTGGGTTATCTTCTTCACTTCATAGCCTAAGAAATCGACAGCCTCTTGAGCGCTAGGAGTGATGGCCATATTGGTAACGAAGCCATGAATCATTCCTTCATATGCCTTGTAGAGAACTGAGACGCCATCACGTTGGAGCAAAGATGCATACTGCTCACCATCGCTGAGAAGCGGGTCATATTGGGCGGTAATAATGATGGCAGGAGCAAGATCTTTAAAGGTCTGCGCCTGCATGGGGGCCGCATAAGGATTTGAGCCATGTTCATCGCTTTGCAGATACTGATCCCAGAACCATTGCATCGCCTGGGTTGATAACCCATAGCCCGTCGCATTCTTTTGATAGGACTCGGTATCGAAGTTGCGGTCATTGCAGGGATAGATCAATATTTGAAAAGCCAGGGCAATAGCGTTATCTCGCGCCTTGATGGCAACTGCTGAAGCAAGATTTCCTCCTGCGCTATCGCCTGCAACGCCAATCTTTTCTGCATCGATTCCAAGCGTCGGGGCATTTGCAATAACCCAGAGCAGCGTTTCATAGCAATCATCGAATGGAATTGGAAATGGATGCTCCGGCGCCTTCTGATAGTTCACGCTAATGATGACAGCGCCGCTCTGGTTTGCAAGGCGAGCAAGGGATGCATCATAGATATCGAGAAAATTAAGAACCCATCCACCTCCGTGGAAGTAGACAATGGCCGGAGACTTCATCTCTACTGTTGGTCGATAAATTCGAATAGGCAAATCTGCAGTGGGTCCTGGAATAAATCGATTGCTTATCTCGTGAATATCTTCAACGGGCCCCGACGTTACTGTTCTACCTTGGGTATTGCGCCGGATTACATCTATAGGCGCTTGCCAAACCTGCGGCAAGTTAAGAGCTTCTGATTTTTTAAGAAATGCAGCGATCTCAGGAGCTAGGGCCATTGTTACCAGCCCTCTGTGCGATCGCGAAGCAATCTGTAACGCTCTACAACTTCTGGCGTAGCAACTGTATGGGCCGATGTCACGTCCCCTAGATTCCAATGTGGTGCTACGGCATCCCCTGATAGCGCCCATGCAGCTTCTCGCGCCGCGCCGCGCCCTTGACGGATGAGCTCTCCAGTATGTGCGCTACGAATAACAACCATG
>DJBN01000021.1 GCA_002430075.1 Actinobacteria bacterium UBA5975
TCGGCAAATCCATAACCGCCATCACTTATCGGTCGCGTCAGTAGCTCCCACGCCAACGCGATAGCTCCCTCTTTGAAATAGTCACCGAATGAAAAATTTCCACACATTTGAAAGAAAGAAGCATGACGCGTGGTCTTGCCAACTTCATCAATATCCAAAGTACGAACGCACTTTTGTACAGATGTAGCCCTCTTGTAAGGAGGCGTTACTTCACCCAAGAAGAATGGCTTGAAAGGGACCATACCTGCATTTACGAGCAAGAGGTTTGGGTCATCAGCAATTAACGATGCTGAGGGTACCACTGTGTGATTTAGACCTTGACGATTCTCACTTTCAAAGAAGCGCAGCCAGCGCGAACGGATCTCGGCGGATTCCACTAGTTACATTCACCCACTTGGTCTATTCGGACTTCTTCTTATTTTTTCGACCTTTGCTCAGCTGCGCAGCGCTTAATAAGGCTCCTGCGACGCGAACTGCTGATCCGTTTTTATCCATAAATCCTGTGGTTGCATCCGTTAGCTTGGATGAGACTTCCTCAACATTCTTAGTGATTCGTGCAATACTTTCTAACGGGCTATTGATCAGTTCGAGAGTACGCGTCGACTCAGTAAGAAGAGGAGTTGTATCATCAGTAAATGCCTTTAGTGAGACCTTGGCTTCATCGATCAACTTACTGATTCGAAAGACTGCAAAGGAGATGGCAATGGCGACGGCGAGGAGAGATAACGCCGCAATAATTGTTGCGATACCGCCTGGACCCATTGCTCTACTCCCTCACTCTTAAAAACTACTCTTTAGCCTACCCGAATTACTCCTTCGAAGGAGTCCAATCAATGGCAGCTTCCTTGCGTTGCGCCGAAGTAATCGGAGTGGGTGCTCCAGTCAGTGGATCTCCACCACTTGCAGTCTTAGGGAAGGCAATCACTTCACGGATTGAATCAGAACCTGTAAGTAGCGCGCAGACTCTATCGAGCCCCAAAGCTATTCCACCATGTGGAGGTGGGCCATAATTAAATGCTTCTAAGAGGAATCCAAATTTGCTCTGTGCTTCTTCATCACTCAATCCGATAACAGAAAATACTTCTTTTTGAATCCTACGATCGTGGATACGAATGGAGCCTCCACCTAGTTCGGTTCCGTTGAGAACAATGTCATATGCATAGGCAAGAGCTGTCGCCGGATTTGATGTGAAAGTTTTTGCAAATTCTGGCTTTGGTCCCGTGAAAGGGTGGTGGACCGCTGTCCACCCACCATTATCGGTAGCTTCAAACATCGGCGCATCGACAACCCATACGAACTCCCACGCACCTTCATTGATGAGGTTGCCCCGTCGACCAATCTCAAGACGTGCAGCTCCCAGAAGTTGCTGCGACGATGAGCGCTCGCCTGCAGCAAAGAAGATGGCATCTCCTGGTTTTGCGCCGACAAGAGCTGCTATTCCAGCTTGCTCTGCTTCAGAAATGTTCTTAGATACTGGTCCGCCTAGCGTTCCCTCTTCGTTGATTAAAATGTAGGCAATTCCCTTAGCACCACGAGCTTTAGCCCATTCTTGCCATGCATCAAGTTCACGACGAGGAGAGTTAGCGCCACCTGGCATTACGACTGCTCCAACATAAGGAGCTTGAAAAACACGGAATGGAGTTTGAGAAAAATATTCGGTGACTTCTACAAGCTCAAGGCCAAAGCGCAGATCTGGTTTATCTGATCCATACTTATCCATTGCATCCGCATATGTCATATGTGGAATCGGTGTCGGAATATCGTAATCTACTGCCTGCTTCCAAACCTTGACAAGAATCTTTTCAGCAACAGCCAAGATATCTGCTTGATCAATGAAAGACATTTCAATATCAAGTTGTGTAAATTCTGGTTGACGATCAGCTCTGAAATCTTCATCGCGGAAACACCGTGCAATCTGGTAGTAACGTTCCATGCCAGCAACCATCAATAACTGCTTGAAAAGTTGTGGTGACTGTGGGAGCGCATACCAACTACCAGGTTGAAGACGAACAGGGACAAGAAAGTCGCGAGCTCCTTCTGGGGTAGAGCGTGTCAGGTAAGGGGTTTCAATCTCCAAAAAATCCAACTCCTCCATCACGTTGCGAATCGTTGATGTGACTTTGGAACGAAGGCGTAAATTAGCTGCAGGTCCTTCTCGGCGTAGGTCGAGGTAGCGATATCGCAGACGTACTTCTTCAGAAATCTCTGACTCATTACCGGAATCAACAGGGAAAGGAAGCGGTGCGGATTCGCTCAAAACAACTACCTCATCCCCCATTACTTCGATCGCACCAGTTGGGATAGTGGAATTCTCATTACCGACCGGGCGAAGGGCAACTTCTCCCGTGATTTGAAGGCACCATTCAGCGCGTAATAGACCTGCTAATTTCTCATCACGAATAACAACTTGTACAGAACCTGTCGCATCTCGCAGATCAATAAATGCCACTCCACCATGATCACGGCGACGAGCAACCCACCCAGCTAGCGTGACAACCTGGCCTGCATGGGATGCGCGAAGGGAACCTGCATCGTGATTTCTTAACATTGTAGAAGAGCCGCCTTTAGAAAATCGTAGGTGCTAGAGAGAAAGTACCTCACCTAGCCTCTGTTGCAATTGCTCAATCTTAACCGAGGAAGTAACGCCATCTGACATTCGCTTGAGTTCAATTACTCCTAAATCAAGCTCTGAATCACCAATCACGATGACATAAGCAGACCCCGATTTATCCGCAGCCTTCATAGAGCCTTTGAGGGCTCGGTCACCGAAGGCGATTTCCGTGCGTATGCCATTGCTTCGTAGATTGGATGCAATTACTAGGGCCTCTTGCTTAGCACGTTCTCCCAAGGGAATGATGAATAAATCTGAGGTGAATGCATCAAGGGGGACGCTCGACTCAGCGATTGCCGCCAGTAGTGCGCGATCTACGCCAAGTCCAAAACCTATCCCGGAGAGAGCTTGTCCTCCCAGAGTCTGCATCAGACCGTCATAACGTCCGCCGCCTCCGATTCCGCTTTGGGCGCCAAGGTCTGGATGAATGAATTCAAAAGTTGTACCGGTGTAATAATCAAGCCCGCGAACCATGCGCGGATTGATTGTAAAGGCAATTCCCATAACAGTTAGATACTTCTGTACGGATTCGAAATTGGCAGCGGAATCAGTTGATAAATAATCAAGAAGTCGTGGGGCGCTCTTCATCGCTTCTTGCATCTGGGGGCGTTTATCGTCGAAGAGGCGAAGGGGATTGATTTCAGCCCGTAAGGCTGTCGCCTCATCTAGGTCAAGTGTTGCGATGAATTTCATCAGATCTGCGCGATGAGCAGCCCGTGATTGGGAATCTCCCAACGATGTTATCTCTAGACGATAGTTTCTAAGCCCTAAATTCTTAAATCCGCGATCTGCAATTGCAATCACTTCTGCATCTAGCGCTGGGTCATCAATCCCAATAGCCTCTATACCCACCTGATAGAACTGGCGATAACGGCCTGCTTGCGGACGTTCTGCTCTGAAGAATTGTCCTGAATACCAAACCTTGACTGGCAATTGACCCCGATCGAGATTTGCTTCGATGACCGCGCGCATTACTCCGGCCGTTCCTTCGGGGCGCAACGTAATTGAACGCCCACCGCGGTCTTCAAAGGTATACATCTCTTTCGAAACCACATCGGTGGATTCACCAACGCCACGAGTGAAGAGATTTGTATCTTCAAATACTGGAAGTTCTATCAATTGATATCCGGCATCTTTGGCAGGAGCAATCAACTGCTCGCGCACCCATTCAAAGGAACGAGATTCAGGAGGCAGATATTCACGTACGCCCTTGGGCGCTTGAATCTTCTCGAACTTCATAGAGTCAATTCTTTCAGATAAGGGTTATTTTTTCGCTCGTATTTAATCGTGGTCTCAGGGCCATGTCCTGTGAGCACTCTTAGCTCATCAGAGAGAGTAAGCACACGCGTCTTGAGCGTATGTGTCATCTCGGAGGCACTTCCCGTTGGAAGATCTGTGCGTCCTATAGAACCTGAGAAGAGAACATCGCCGCTGATCAGTATCTTGTCATTAACTGTGAACATCATCGATCCGCGAGTATGGCCAGGAGCATGAATAGCGGTGACCTTCATGCCCACAAGGTCAATGACTGCTCCGTTTTTTAACTCGGTAACTTTTGCAGGTTCAACAAATGTCATCGCACCAATTTGTTCTGCGAATTCAGGGCCATGCACTCCTAAGGGATTGGCGATAAAACGGCGATCCTCTGAATGTATATAGGTTGGTATCTCATACCCATCGGCAAGAGGAGTGATAGAAAATGTATGGTCGAGATGTCCATGGGTAAGAAGAGCGGCCACAGGCTTAAGTCGATGCTCTTCCACAATCATTTCAATCTCTTTCGAAATATCAGGCATTCCGGGATCGACGATGATGCATTCGCTACCTTCGGCAAGGGCTATCACCCAGCAGTTGGTCGCGAACATGGGGGCGGCAAATGACCGTACAAGCATCTCAAATCACCCCTCTTGGCCAGCGTGGATTTACTACTCACGGATACACAGGGTACCTTTGACCTCTTAAACAACCGCACATATCAACGAAGGCGAAGTCGCTCGGGTTTGGACCTGGTCGCACTGAAGCCAACGCGCTGAAGGGAAGATCATGACAGATATCAATCCAACTACTCTGGCTCAGACCCACTCCACACCGAGTGCGGCATCCGCACTTATTGGAGACCCTTCGCAATTTGGACGCGTCGCCGAAGATGGCACAGTCTTTGTGCGTACTGCCGACGGAGAAAAACCAGTCGGTTCCTATCCAGGAAAGAGCGCAGAAGAGGCGCTCGCATATTTTGTTCGTAAATTTGAAGCGCTTGCCTCTGAAGTTGCGCTCACAGCAGCTCGTGTCACAAGTGGCGCTATGGTTCCACAGGATGCTTACGAAGCAGTTAAGAAGTTGCGTCATCAAGTTTCCGAGCTCAACGGAGTTGGAGATCTAGCAGCCCTTGCTCTCTCGGTCGAGCAGATTGAACCTCTCATTGAAGGCCATCGCGAAGCGTACGAGGCCAAGAAGGCTGCTGAAACTCTTGCAAAGGCTGCTCGTCGCGAACAGATTCTTGTTGAGAAAGAGAAGATTGTCGCTGAAGCAGAATCACTAGCACTTTCAGAGAGTTGGAAAGTCACCGGAGATCGTCTCAAGGCGCTGCTCGATGAGTGGAAGGCAGCTCCTCGCCTTGATAAGAAATCCGATGCTGATTTCTGGAAGAGGTTTTCGGGCTCACGAAATAAGTTTGATAAGCGTCGTAGAACCCACTTTGCGGCACTTGAAGTTACTGCCAGCGTCGTATCTGATGCTAAGTCGGTGATCGTTGCCGAAGCTGAAAAACTTGCTACCTCAACTGATTGGGTTGCGACCGCTCGTCGTTTTAAAGTTTTAATGGATCAGTGGAAGGCCGCTGGTCGCGGAAAGAAGAGCGATGATGCAAAACTCTGGGCGCGTTTTAAGGCAGCGCAAGATCAATTCTTTACAACTAAGAGCGCTGATCTTGAAAAGCGCGAAGTTTCTATGGGAACAAACCTAGCTAAGCGCGAAGAACTCATTCTTCAGATCGAGGCGATTCTACCCTTTACCGATGTCAAAGTTGCCAAGGCGGCTTTCCGTGAATTGATGAACTCGTGGGTAAAAATAGGCATTACACACCGGGATAAGCGGGCGGCCTTTGATGCTCGCGTAGCTAAAGTGGAAGAAGAGATCAAGACGGCCGAGGCTGAGTTGTGGCGCAAGACCGATCCTGCTGCAAAGGCACGTGCTACTGAAGTAGTTGCCCAATTGAGCGAGTCAATTGAGAACTACAAGAAGGTTGCGGCCAAGGCCACGGCGGCAGGAAATGAGAAGAAAGCTAAGGAAGCTCTTGAATCTGCTGAGGCTCGTGTTGCGTGGCTCGACGAAGCTCAAAAACATCTGGCTGAATTTAACTAAGTTCTATAGACGTCGTACACGCCCTCGATCCCTCGCACAGCTGTCAGTACTGAATCAAGGTGCTTGGCATCTGCCATCTCAAAGGTAAATCGTGAAATCGCAACCCGATCCTTTGATGTACTAACAGCGGCGCTAAGGATATTTACATGCTGCTCAGATAGCGTGCGCGTAACATCTGCAAGCAACCGAGCGCGATCGAGCGCTTCAACTTGAATATTGACCAGGAAGATACTTCCAGCCCCCGCCAACCATTTAACTCCTACTACTCGCTCCCCCTGATTTTCGCGCAGATCTAGCGCGTTAATGCAGTCGGTTCGGTGAACTGAGATTCCTGACCCTTTTGTAATAAAACCCATAATGGAATCGCCCGGCACCGGTGTGCAGCAACGAGCAAGCTTGACGAGTACATCGTCAACTCCTTCAACTACTATCGCGCTGGAAGTCCTTCGAGTCGCTTGAACTCCTGTTGGGATCCGTTCAATTGTTGTCTCTGGATGTGAATCTTCGCCACCAAGACTGGCAATCAATTTCTCAATGATGGATGCCGCTGAAACATGGCCATCTCCGACGGCGTTATACAGGGCCTCAATATCCGCATAATGCATATCGTGGGCGAGCTCCAAGAGGGTGTGTCCTGCAAAGATCTTCTGAAGTGGAAGCCCAGCCTTACGCATCTGGCGCGCTATTGATTCGCGTCCTGCGTCGATAGCTTCTTCGCGACGCTCCTTGCTAAACCAAGCTTTAATCTTCGAACGTGCGCGTGGACTCTTAACAAAGTTGAGCCAATCACGGCTAGGTCCTGCATTCTCACCTTTATTGGTAACAATCTCCACCACGTCACCATTATTCAACTTTGATTCAAGTGGTACTAGGCGACCATTAACTTTGGCTCCAGCACATCGTAATCCCACATCTGTATGAACGGAGAATGCAAAGTCAACAGGTGTTGAACCGCCCGGTAGAGCAACCACCGAACCCTTAGGAGTGAATACGAAAACTTCGGGACTTCCTAGGTCAAAGCGCAGCGCCTCTAAGAATTCCGAAGGATCTTCGGTCTCCTTCTGCCATTCATGTAACTGACGAAGCCAGAGCAATTCAGGGGAACTACCCTGGGGTTCTCCCCCTTGCTTATATTTCCAATGGGCTGCAATACCGAATTCAGCGCGAGAATGCATATCGTATGTGCGAATCTGAATCTCTATTGCTTTCCTGTTAGGACCAATAACTGTTGTGTGAAGTGATTGATATAAGTTGAACTTTGGCATCGCGATGTAATCCTTGAAGCGCCCAGGAACCGGGCTCCATCGTGCGTGTATCGACCCAAGAACAGAGTAACAATCGCGTACATCATTGACTAAAACTCGTATGCCAACCAGGTCATAAATCTCATTGAACTCTCGCCCACGTACCACCATCTTTTGATAGACGCTAAAGAAGTGCTTCTTGCGTCCAGTTACCGTGGCATTTATCGAATCCTTCTGCAGATCACCTTCCACGCTAGCGATAACTTCGGCTGTTAAAGCATCACGCGATGGAGAGCGTTCTGTAACCAATCGTGCTATCTCCTCAAACTTCTTCGGTTCAAGGACTGCGAATGAAAGATCTTCCAGCTCCCACTTAATGGCGTTCATGCCAAGACGATGGGCAAGGGGTGCATAGATATCGAGAGTCTCTCGGGCTTTTCGCGTTGCACTCTCGACAGAGACAAATCTCCATGTTCGGGCGTTGTGTAGGCGATCAGCGAGCTTGATAACTAGCACACGAATATCTCGAGACATCGCAATAACCATCTTGCGTACTGTCTCTGCCTCAGCTGTTGGACCATAGGTGAGTTTGTCCAGCTTTGTTACCCCGTCGACGAGAGTGGCTATCTCGTCGCCAAAATCAGTTCGCAATTGCTCAAGCGAGTACGGCGTATCTTCGACTGTATCGTGAAGAAGAGAGGCAATGATAGTTGTCTCGTCCAAACCGAGTTCAGCCAGAATCAACGTGACAGCAACTGGATGAGTTATGTAATCTTCACCAGATTTACGCAACTGCCCAAGGTGAGCGCTCTGGGCAATCGTAAATGCCCGTTCGACCTCTGAAACATTTGCGCCCGGGTGGTTATCCTTCAGCGCATCCAGAAGGGGCGCGATGAGGGCTAATGTATCCATATATTAAAGGGTTATTTGCGACCCTTACGCTTTGGTTGATTGCGAGGACCGGAACCTGTTGATGGACGTGCAGGTTTCACATCAGTCACGACAGGTGCGCCACCACGGCCGGCTACTCGCTTAGCAAGAGCTTGCATCGCAGGCTCCTTCTCGCGTAGCTGAGCCAGAAATGGTGGAGCGATAAAGACTGATGAATAGGTTCCGACTGCTAGACCAATGAAGAGTGCAAGGGAGAGATCTTTCAGTGTTCCAGCTCCTAGAAGGCCTGCGCCGACAAAGAGAATGGAGCCAACAGGCAGGAGCGCAATTACCGATGTATTCACAGAGCGGACGATTGTCTGATTGACAGCCAAGTTTGCTGCCTGCGAATATGTCATCTTGCTATTGGCCGCAACAGCCTTGGTGTTCTCTCGAACTTTGTCGAATACAACAACAGTGTCATAGAGCGAATATCCAAGAATTGTAAGGAATCCGATTACCGTCGCCGGCGTAACATCAAATCCAACAAGAGCATAAATCCCCACGGTAATAAATACATCGTGCACAACAGCCACAATCGCGGCAAGTGCCATCTTTGGTTCAAAAGCCATTGCTAGGAAGAGCATGACTACGAAGAGGAAGGCGAAGAGTCCATAGAGAGCCTTCTTTGTAATTTCCTTACCCCACGAAGGGCCGACAAGCTGAGTGTCGATCGTTTCAGCTGTCACTCCGAAGGTACTAGTCAAGGCTGTTTCAAGGCTCTGTGACTGCGCAAATGTAAGGGCGCCTGTCTGAATACGAACCTTCGTTGTTCCAATCTTCTGAACAATAATTTCTCCAGGGATTCCAATGTTCTCGACAGCAGCTCGAGCTTGCTCAACGGAGACTGAAGGTTTGTTCAAGGTGTACGCAGCACCACCCTTGAACTCGATACCCAGATGCAGCCCTTGAATAATGAGGGCGGCAAAAGAAGCCAAAATGAATATTGCTGAAATGCTATACCAGCGCTTTCGATTTTCAATGATATTAAATGATGTCTCACCAGTGTAGAGACGACCGCCTAGGCCAGTAATTTTTGCCATCTGCTTATGCCTCCAATGGTGATGCTTGTTTACGACCGATGCTCTTTGGCGAAAATCCAGAGAGCGGATGACCGGAAGAGAAGAAATTCAACTTCGCGACCAGAGTAAGGATTGGCTTAGTAAAGATAAAGACGATCAAGAGATCGATGATTGTGGTCAACCCCAAAGTAAATGCGAATCCTCGAACACCTCCAACTGCAAAGAAATAGAGCAACACTGCGGCAAGGATTGAGACGGTATCTGCTACAACAATCGTGTGACGAGCACGTGCCCAGCCGCTCTCCACTGCAGATCGAATCGAGCGTCCTTCACGCGCTTCATCACGTACGCGTTCGAAGTAGACGATAAACGAGTCGGCCGTGATACCAATCGAGACGATGGCTCCTGCAATTCCTGCAAGAGTCAAAGTGAAGCCAATGGCTTCACCAAGAACGAGGAACAGTAGATAGAGAATGATTCCTGCGATGGCGAGTGAACCTACGGTGACAAGGCCAAGAGCTCGGTAGTAGAGGAGTGAGAAAACAATAACGAGCAATAGCCCAAGTGCTCCCGCTAAGAGACCGGCCTGTAACTGATCTGCTCCAAGAGTTGGTGATACTTGCTGAACTTCACCGCGATCGAAGGCAAGTGGAAGGGCGCCATACTTCAATACATTGGCAAGATCTTGCGCTTCAACCTGAGTGAATGAGCCGGTGATCTGTGCATTACCTGATGGAATTGCTTCGTTGATAGCTGGTGCTGATACAACCAAGCCATCAAGAACAATTGCCACTTGATTCTGCGGTGAAGGTAAAGTGGTGACGCGAGCTGTGAGAGAACCGAAGGCTCTTGTACCTTCACCATTAAATGTCAGTAAAACATACCAACCACTTGCGCCCTGTTGGTCAATTCCGGCCGATGCCTTTGACACTTGAGTACCGAGTACTTCAGCTGGAGCCAAAATGTATTTACTGGACCCGGTTCGAGAACACGCAACGATCGCATCGGTAGGTGAATCGACGCCTGCACCTTGCAAGTTAGCTACATTGGTGCAATCAAGGGATGCAAATTTTGCATTCACTTCAGCAGATACTCCAGCAACTGGAGTTGCATTAGATTCCGCACTCCCTCCTAGAGGTGATGATTCAGCTAATACTTGGCGAAAGCGAAGCTCTGCAGTTTGACCAACGAGCTCGACCACACGTCGACCTGAGTCACCTGGAACAGAGATAACAATCTGACGACTTGTTCCGCTACCTTGCGCAGTGACCTCTGCTTCGGCAACACCGAGAGAGTTAACACGTTGGCGAATAATTGAGACAGCCTGGTCAATTGCCTCTGATGTAATTTTATTGGAATCATTGGAGGCGCGAGGTTGAAGCGTGATGCTTGTTCCTCCGCGCAGGTCAAGACCCAGGCGGACAGAGCTCGCGCCCTGAATGAGAGCGGTAGCCAAGAGAGCAATCACAATGACAGCTAAAATTGCCAATGCGCGTACTGGTCGGCCCGCCGTTCTGACTGGGGTCTTTACGGGGTTTATAGGTGTGGACATAAGAGGAGAGTCTAGGCGTCAGGCGCTGGTGTGTCGAAAAGAGTGGAAATTTGAGACGGTGGTGTGCGTCCCACATGCTCCCACCCCATCGCTGTCGCTACTCGACCACGTGGCGTACGAGCCATAAAGCCATTTCGCACAAGGAAAGGCTCAGCCACGGATTCAACAGTTTCGGTCTCTTCCCCGACGGCTATGGCAAGAGTTGAAAGACCGACTGGACCTCCCCCAAATCGTTCAATCAGAGCGATCAAGACTGAACGATCGAGGCGATCTAGCCCCTTTGCATCGACTTCATACATTTCAAGAGCTGCAATCGCGTGTTTATGTGAAAGAAAATCAGAACCTTGAACCTGTGCAAAATCTCGGACTCGACGTAATAGCCTATTTGCAATACGAGGAGTTCCCCGAGAGCGACTAGCAATTTCAGCAATTGCTAATTTATCTATTGTCAGAGCTAATAATGAGGCGCTTCGCGAAATAACCTCTTCGAGCTCTGACTCCTCATAGAAGTCCAGGTGAGCTGTGAAGCCAAAACGATCACGCAGCGGTGAAGGCAATAACCCAGACCGCGTGGTGGCGCCCACAAGTGTGAAATGTGGGAGCTGCAAAGGAATAGCTGTGGCGCCTGGACCTTTTCCGACGACCACATCGACGCGGAAATCTTCCATCGCAAGATAGAGCAGCTCCTCGGCAGGACGAGGCAACCGATGAATTTCGTCAAGAAAGAAAATTTCGCCTTCAACTAAGGATGAGAGAATTGCGGCGAGATCACCTGCGTGGGTGATTGCCGGACCGCTTGAAATTCGTATGGGACTGCCCATTTCAGAGGCAAGAATCATTGCAAGTGTTGTCTTACCCAACCCTGGAGGACCTGAGAGGAGTATGTGATCTGCGGCCGCGCCTCGTTTGCGAGCTGCTGATAGAAGAACATCGATCTGTTCGCGCACCCGGTGTTGACCTATAAAATCTTTTAGAGTCTTGGGCCGCAGAGCGTGCTCTGCGGCGGCCTCATCGCTTGCAAACTGCGGATTTACCAATCTCTCTTCGCTCATCTAATTTCGCCGCCCGCTCTGGAGTGCTTTTTTAAGGAGTTCAGAGATATCGATAGTTGATGCGTCTATTCCAGATTCTGCATATTCGGCCACCACTATATTGATTGCGTTATCTGAATCCTTAGCTGTAAAGCCTAAAGAGACAAGCGCTGAGGCAAGCTGCTCGCGCCAAACCGGTTGATGCGAAATGCTTCGTTCTGAACCAGAGAAGTCTGAAATCTTTCCTTTGAGCTCGAGAATTAGACGTTGTGCGCCTTTTCGTCCGATGCCAGGAACCTTTTCAATAGCCTTGATATCTTCTTGCATAATTGCAGTCGCTAAAGATTGCGCCGAGTGTGCACCCATAATTGCAAGGGCAACTTTAGGGCCGATTCCGGATACGGTTTGAACTAATTCAAAGGTTGCACGACTCTCTTCATCAAGAAAGCCAAAGAGAGTCAGTGAGTCTTCTCGAACAACGAGTGTTGTAAAGAGTTGTACCTGCGCTCCGATATTCATCTGGGAACTTGTATGAGGAGTAATCGAGATAGAAAGCCCGACTCCCCCGACATCCACGATCGCGCGCTCTGTTGTCAGAGAACGTACAGTTCCCGAAATTAACGAGATCACTTCTTTACCAACTTAGCTAAGCGTGATTTTTCAGCCGCCAGAGCTTGTTCAATCTTGAGATTTCCTCCACCGCGCCAGATATGACAGATGGCAAGGGCTAACGCATCGGTACTGTCAACGGGCTTAGGAATGACATCTAAGTTGAGCAACCTCTTCACCATTTCCGCCACCTGAGCTTTATTGGCGCGGCCAGAACCGGTAACAGCAGCCTTAACCTCTGATGGCGTATGCATCATGACCGGAATATTTCGCCTGGCTGCAACTAAGAGTGCAATGCCAGCTGCTTGTCCTGTGCCCATGACGGTTCGAACATTGTGCTGAGAGAAAACTCGTTCGACTGCAATCACATCAGGTTCATGGAGCGCGATCCATTCTTCAATTTCACTCTCTAGTTGAAGCAATCGCTTTTCAAGAGGCAAG
>DJBN01000008.1 GCA_002430075.1 Actinobacteria bacterium UBA5975
CGCAGTACGGACGGTTATGCAGATAACCGTCCGTACTGTCACGAACAGCTTAAAAAAGTAATTACAACCTCAAGGGGAGTTTCCATAATGCTGAAGTATTTGGTTCGCCGAGTTAGCGCCACGATTTTGGTGTTGATTCTTGTGAGCATGTCTGTTTTTGGAATCTTTGCCGTCTTGCCTATGGATCCTGCTGCACTTACATGTGGCAAAGCTTGCTATCCGCAAGTAATTGAAGCTAATAGACACCGCTTGGGTCTTGATGTTCCCGTACATGTTCAGTATGGACGTTTTGTAAAGGGCCTCTTTGCTGGCCGCGAGTATGGAGATGGCGCGGCAAAGATTGAATGCCCTGCTCCAGCTTTTGGATATTCATTTAACCGCCACGAGTGCGTGACAAAACTCGTCTCTGAAGCATTTCCTGTTACTTTATCTTTGGCAGTCGGTGCCTTTATTCTCTGGATTTCAGTTGGAATAGGACTTGGAATTCTGGCCGCCCGCAAAAGGAATCAGTGGCAAGACCGGGCTGCAACAATTTTCGTACTTGTCGGAACTTCGCTCCCATCTTTTATCTCAGGTATTTTGATTCTGCTCTTCGTAGCTCTCAAATTTCGGTTAATTAACCCCATTGATATGGGGCGATGGATTTCTCCGTATCAAGATCCGGTTGCATGGTTTAAAAACTTTATCTTCCCGTGGATCGTTTTGGCGCTTCTCTATGCGGCAACCTATACGAGATTTACTCGCTCTAACGTAATCGAAACTTCATCTGAAGATTACATACGAACCGCAAGAGCTAAAGGTTTAAGTGAGAGAGTAATTTTACGTAAGCACACTCTTCGTGCGGCCCTCGCTCCCATCGTCACAATGGCGGGCCTTGATTTTGCGGGGCTACTAGGAGGCGCAATTATTACTGAAGGTATCTTCAACTTACCTGGACTTGGTCGCCTCTCAATTCGTGCGGTATTAAATGATTATGACTTGCCAACAATTGTTGCCACAACAATTCTTGCCGCATCCTTTGTAGTTATTGCGAATTTGTTGGTTGATATCTTGTATGCCTATATCGACCCACGGGTGCGTGTTGCATAATGAGTACAAAACCATTCTTAGAGGTTAAGAACCTCAACGTTGCATTTCCTACTGAAGATGGCTTGGTGCAGGCATCCAATGACATCTCTTTCACCGTAGCTCGCGGTGAAACCCTTGCTGTCGTTGGAGAATCCGGTTCTGGAAAGTCTGTTACATCCCTTGCAGTCATGGGTCTGCACGATAGAAAGCGCACCCAGATAACTGGGCAGGCATTTTTAAATCTAGATTCAGGTCCTGTGGATGTCATTTCAGCCAACGAAGATGTAGTACGTAAGCTACGCGGCAAGGCGATGTCGATGATCTTCCAAGATCCGATGTCAGCTCTGCACCCTTATTACTCCATCGGGAACCAGCTGATTGAAGCTTGGGAGCTTTACAACGTAGGCAGCAAGGAAGATGGTAAGAAGCGCGCCATTGAAATGCTCGATCTCGTTGGTATCCCAGGGGCCGATAAGCGCGTTGATGAATTCCCTCACCAGTTCTCGGGTGGAATGCGCCAGCGCGTGATGATTGCTATGGCCTTGATCAATAATCCGTCGCTACTCATTGCTGACGAACCAACGACGGCGCTCGATGTGACTGTGCAATCTCAGATTCTTCAGTTGATCAGAGAAATGCAGAAAGAGTTCAATATGGCTCTGATCCTGATCACACACGATCTTGGCGTGGTTGCTGAAGTCGCAGATCGCGTCAACGTGATGTACGCGGGTAAAATCGTTGAGAGCGGCGGAGCTGAAGATATTTACTATCGTCCTAATCACCCCTATGCAATCGGACTTCTTAACTCAATTCCAAAAATTGGCGAATTGGATTCCAGGAGACTGGTCGCAATCCCTGGACAACCGCCATCACTTATTAATCTGCCTCAGGGGTGTTCATTTAGAGAGCGTTGCTCGTTTTCAGATCGCGTTGCAAATAATCTTTGTAGCACTACAGCACCATCACTTGATGAAAAGACAACAGATCACTTCGCTAGATGCCATCTTTCCGAGGCAGAGCTTGTGAAGGCTCGTAAAGAAATTGGTGGCAACTAATGACTCAACCTCTCCTTAAAATCGAAGGACTGCAGAAGTACTTCAAGACGACCACCGGTGGCGCATTTTCAAAGGTAAAAGGCACCGTAAAGGCCGTTGATGGAATTGACCTTGAAATTTATCCTGGCCAGACTGTTGGCTTGGTCGGTGAATCTGGTTGCGGCAAGACCACAGCCGGGCGCACAATTTTAAAGTTGTACGAGCCAACAGGTGGAAAAATCACATTTGAAGGTCGCGATATCACCAATATTTCCGCAAAAGAGATGAAGCCACTTCGTTCCCAGATACAGATGATCTTCCAAGATCCATTTGCATCCTTAAATCCACGACAGACGGTGGGTTCGCTTATTGGCGCTGCCTTTGATATTCAAGGAATCAAGCCAGAAGGTGGGGTAGAGGCAGAAGTACAGCGCCTCATGGCTCGCGTAGGGCTCAACCCTGAGCATATTAACCGCTATCCACACGAGTTCTCAGGTGGTCAGCGTCAGCGTATTGGCGTAGCCCGAGCAATTGCGTTAAAGCCAAAGTTAATTGTTGCAGATGAGCCTGTATCAGCCCTTGATGTTTCCATTCAAGCGCAGGTTGTAAATCTTCTTGAGGACCTTCAAGATGAATTCAACATGGCCTATATCTTTGTGGCTCACGACCTTTCAGTTGTTCAACATATTTCAGATCGCGTCATCGTGATGTACCTGGGAAAGGTTATGGAAGAAGCCGATAAGGTCGATCTCTTTACCCACCCACGCCATCCATATACAAAGGCGCTTCTATCCGCAGTCCCTGTTGCAGATCCAATCAAGGGTCGCAAACGCGAACGCATTATTTTGCAGGGAGATCTTCCTAGCCCTGTTAATCCTCCACCTGGATGCGTATTTAATACTCGTTGCTGGAAGGCGACAGATAAGTGCCGTACTGAAATTCCACAGTTACTGCAGATTGGCACCAATCATCGCATTGCATGTCATCATCCAGAAGATTAACTCTTCTGGTTCATAAAGCTAAGGCAGAAGATTAGCCAATAGTGAGTAAAAAGCCCCGACCAGATACTGGTCGGGGCTTTTTACTAGTTCTCGTTAAGCGATAATTCCATCTACTGCAACAGTTGAATCTCCGATGCGAATAGTTAGATTCAGTGGATCTCCTACGATAGCCTGGCAGCCAACGCCATACTTGTAAGAAATTTCGCTACCGGCGGCAAGTGCATCAGTTGGTGCGCCATTGATATCGAGGTCACCCAAAACATCGAAGCAGACATTGCTTGCCGATGCTGCTTGTAGTGAAACGGCGTTGAATTCAAGCGGTGTATCGCTACTATTCTTAATAATCACAGTGAAGTAATTTGAAGACTTTGGCTTCTGATCAATATTTGTCATAAATTGAGTTGGGCTAAAGCGAGTAGGAGTCGATACTGTTACAAAGATTCCGCCACCTAAGTCAAGAGGCGAATCGAATCCGATGGTCGCAATAGGGGCTTCTTCTTGGATAAGAATTGCTGTATCTGCAGGTGCATCAGAGCCACTATTTGTCACTGAGCGTAGAATTGATCCGCCCACGATGACAAGTACAGCTACAAGGATCCACTGCTTTCGAGAAAGTTTTTTCATAGTCGGGATTCTACCTTTACCAAATCCGAACGCGCTCATTGGGGGCAAGCCAAAGTTCGTCTTTTTCAGCTACTTCAAAGGCGTCATAGAATTCCTGGACATTGCGTACGATTTGATTACAGCGGAATTCATCAGGTGAGTGCGGGTCTGTGGCGATCCGACGGCGAACTTCTTCGGGGCGGTTCTTATTCCGCCATGAATGGGCATAAGAAAGGAAGAAGCGCTGATCACCTGTTAATCCATCAATAACTGGGCTCTGAGCGCTGCTTAGGGCGATTTTAAAGGCCTTATAGGCAATCGCCAATCCACCGAGATCGCCAATGTTCTCACCCAATGTAAAGGCTCCATTGACGTGGATGTCGGGGGTGCTTTCAGGTGAGAGCGCATCGAATTGCTGAACTAGAACTGCGGTGAGCTCTTCAAACTTTGCGCGGTCTTCATCGCTCCACCAATCGACCATATTTCCATCGCCATCGTATTTAGAGCCTTGATCATCAAAGCCATGTCCAATCTCGTGGCCAATGACTGCACCAATGCCGCCGTAATTAGCGGCCATGTCAGCTGATAAGTCGAAGAATGGTGGCTGCAAGATGGCGGCAGGGAAGACAATTTCGTTGGCCAGAGGGTTGTAATAGGCGTTGACCGTTTGTGGAGTCATATGCCATTCGTCGCGATCGACGGGGGCGCCAATCTTTGCGATTGCATAGGCATGATCGAATTCTGCGATGCGCCAGAGATTGCCAATAAGGTCACTGGCTGATATTTCAAGGGTTGAATAATCACGCCACTTATCGGGGTAGCCAATCTTGGGAGTGAATTTTGTGAGCTTCTCTAAAGCCTTAGCTTTGGTCACTTCAGACATCCATGGAAGATCGATGATGCTGAGGCGATAGGCCTCGAGAAGATTGCCGACCAGAATATTCATCTCTGACTTTGCTCTGGCCGGGAAATACTTTTCGACATAGACCTTGCCGATTGCCTCACCGAGGGCCCCTTGGGTCACCGAGACCCCACGCTTCCAGCGATCACGAATTTGAGGCGTTCCAGAAAGGGTCTTGGCATAAAACTCAAAGTTCTGCTGAACAATATTGTCGGTCAGAAATGCGGCGCTTGCTGAGACCAGATTGAGTTTGAGCCAAGCAACCCACAAATCACGGTTGGAATCAAAAGCACTCAGCATCGCTGAGACAGATTCGAAGAATGATGGCTCGCAGACCACAAGGCTTTCAAAGGCCTTAGAAGGGACTTTTGCATCTGTTGCCCATGTATCAAATAAGAAGTGTGGGGCAAGGCTTTCAAGCTCTACTCGGCTGTACTTGTTATAAGTCAGAGTTGCATCACGATCTTTAACTTGATCCCAATGGTGAGAGGCGATCTCAGTTTCGAGAGCCAGAATTTTGGTAGCAATCCCTGCGCCGTCAGCGATGCCGACGAGTGCTGACATCTTGGCAAGATGATCTAAGAATGCAGTGCGAATTTCAGCAAACTGCTCTTCACGATAGTAAGACTCATCAGGAAGTGAGAGCCCGCCTTGGCCTAGATAGAGAATATTGGTATTTGAATCCATAGCATCGGGATAGATAGCAGCGCCAAAAATTCCACCGATGCCGCGCATCTCAAGTCGAGCCATGACTGATATAAATTCGTGAAGATTGGAAATTGCATCGATGGCCGCAAGGTCATCAACGATCGGAGAAATTCCTCGAGCTTTAATGGCATCGGTATCCATAAAAGATTTGTAGAGGTCGCCAATCTTCTGTGCCTCACCGGCTCCAGTTGCGGTTTCTATAATTTGTCGTACCTGCGCCTCGGCCGCATCGTGAAGTTTGCGAAAGATGCCATCGCTGGATCGGTCATCTGGCATCTGATATTCGCGAACCCACCTTCCGTTGTAGTGGCGGAAGAGGTCATCTTGAGGGCGGACCTTAGGGTCAAGAGAGGCGCTATCGATTCCAGATGTAAGGCTCATGTCATCCAATTCAGGTTCAGTCAAAGTAATTGAAAGTTCAACGTATTCTACTTCTGCCGTACACTGGCGCGCATGGCAGGGCAAAACGCTACAACACCCCGATGGCTAAACCCTGCCGAAATGAAGGCTTGGCGTCGTTACATCATCGCCAGCAGGCGTCTGATTGAAGCTCTTGAATACGATCTTGCGGCGCATGAACTGTCGATGCCCGATTATGAAGTCTTAGCACAACTGAGCGATGCTCCAGGGCGCAGAATGCGAATGAGCGAATTGGCCGAAGTTGCCATGCTCTCAAGATCGCGTCTTTCTCACCGGATCAAGGTGATGGAGAAGGCGGGGTGGGTCAAGCGTGAAGCCTGCACGGAAGATAAGCGGGGATTCTTCGCCGTCATGACGACTCAGGGATGGAAGGCGATTGTGGCCGCTGCCCCAGACCATGTAGAAAGTGTGCGATCTCGTTTTATCGACCACTTAAGCCAGAATGATCAAAGAGTTCTCTCTGAAATTTTCAACAGAGTCACTCAATCGCTTAAAGAGAGCCCGCTTGAGGATTAAAGAGGATTAAAAAAATCTTATTAAAATTTCAAATGTAGGCAGAAATAAAAAACCCCACCAGTTGCCTGGCGGGGTTTTTTATAAGAAGTAAATTACTTAGCCTTCTTAGCTGCCTTCTTGCGCTTCTTTG
>DJBN01000082.1:0-247 GCA_002430075.1 Actinobacteria bacterium UBA5975
GGCTTTAGGGCGAGAAATTACCTTTGCAATCTACAAGGGCGTCGGTAATTACATTTGCCTACAGAAGATGAATGCAGATGAACCCGATCCCGATGGCGAGCTATTGCTTGAATCTTCCTATCTTGAAAAGGATGCCAAGCGTTTAATCTCGTGGGCAAAGACTTCAGGGGTATCGGGAGATCGTGATGATGCCCCCGATGTAGATCGCAGAGTATGGGCTGCAAACTCTTTATCAGGGCGTGAATGC
>DJBN01000082.1:549-4144 GCA_002430075.1 Actinobacteria bacterium UBA5975
CCCATCTTGCCCGAGCGCGATGCCGTGATTTTGGATGAAGCCCATGAATTTATGGATCGCACAACACAAGCTGTTACTGAAGAATTAACCTCAGGTCGCGTGCAAAGGGCTGCTGCAATGGCCCGTAAATACTTGCCTGGTAAAGTTTCTGATGGATTTACCAGCGCCGCAGATAGCTTTCATGATGCAATGTCTGATTACGGAGATCAGATAAAAAGAGATTTCTCAGCGCAAGGTCGCTTAGAGGAAATCCCTATGTCTCTTGAAGCACCAATCCGTAAGGTAAAAGAGAGCGCAAGTGCTCTAGTGCAATTGATTAATGCCGATGATGAAATTATTGATCCCGATTCAAACGCAGAACGTGCACGGGTAAAGGGTGCGGTTCAAGAAATTGCAACGATTGCGGGAAAATTATTGAAGATGGGAGATCAACATGTGCTCTGGTATGAGCCGACGTTCTCAACTCTGCACCTTGCCCCTCTTTCAGTTTCACACATCCTTCGCTCGAATTTACTGACCAAGACACCTGTCATTGCAACATCGGCAACGTTGACGGTGGGAAATAACTTCGATGCAATGGCTCGAAGCATAGGTTTTGCTGTCGGCTCAGATGCAGACGTTGATGTAGAGACCGGAGATATCGATCCTGCCAATGTGCAGATGCTCGATGTCGGCTCTCCCTTTGATTTTGCTAACCAGGGCGTTCTCTATATGCCAAAGCATTTACCCGAACCCGGCCGTGATGGCCCGAGCCAAGAAGTTCTCGATGAACTTGGCGAATTAATTGATGCAGCAGGTGGTCGTACCCTTGCACTCTTTAGTTCGTGGCGAGGCGTAGAGGCCGCAGATACGCACCTTCGTAAAGTCTTAGTTGATTTACCAATTTCAATCATTACGCAGAAACGAGGCGATGCAGTTGGTCCACTTGTTGAACGCTTTGCAAAGGATGAGACCTCAATTCTCCTTGGCACAATGTCGCTCTGGCAGGGCGTGGATGTTCCGGGAAATTCATGTATTTTGGTTGCGATAGATCGCATTCCATTCCCGCGCCCTGATGAACCCGTGATGTCAGCACGTTCTTCCCTGGCTGATGCATCAGGCGGCAGTGGTTTTATGCAGGTCTCTGTTCCTCGTGCAGCGCTGCTTTTAGCCCAAGGGACAGGGCGCTTAATTCGTAGCATTGAAGATCGAGGAGTAGTCGCAATTCTTGACTCGCGAATAGTCACGAAGAGGTATGGGAGTGTGCTGTTGAACTCAATGCCGCCGCTCTGGCGCACAAGTGATGGAGCTATTGTCCGAGACTCCCTTCGCAGATTAGCGACAAGCGTGGAAGAATGAGCAGATGCCACGTATAGAGACTGATTCACTTGCCCAACATCGTGATTGGCGTCGTAATCAACTCATTGAAGCAGCGGCAGCTATCGCACTCGAGTCTGGTGGAGATGCCATTACTGTGGCCGCAGTTGCTCACCGAGCAGGGCTATCTCGGACCTCAGTCTATGAATATTTTGCCAGTAGCTCAGATTTGATTGCCGACCTTGTGATTGACGAACTGGAATCTTTTGCTCATATTTTGACAGAAGCTATTGGCGATGTCAGAGATCCTTATCAGGCGCTAGAAATCTGGATTGCAACTTCGTTAACTTATGTTGCAGATGGTCGCCATTTATTGGCTAAGGCACTTAATTCAACGCATTTACCACGAGAGAGAAGTGCAGCAATCGGCTCCGCTCACCGCAGTCTCTTAGCACCACTGAGAAGTAATTTAGAAGAGGTTGGACTTGAAGATATAGCTCAGGCGCTCACGCTTCTGCAATCCGCAACTGATGTTGCCACCAAACGGATTGAAAATGGAAACGATGCAGAACGCGAGATCCTAAAGACCACCGCATTCTGCATCGCTGGAATTCGCGCCCTTATTTAGCTTGAATTTTTAAGGTAACTTTCAAAGCCTCCCACATTCCTGCCTTAGCAGGAGCTGTTGCAGTAATTTTGCACGTTGTAGTTTTTTTGGCCTCAACGAGAATAAATTCAACGATGCAATTCTTATTTTTAGATTTGTACTTTATCTCAGCTCCGAAATTGGTCTCAAGCGGTAGAGCCTTGGGCTTATTTCTCTTTAAGAGCTTAGAGACCCCGGAGATTTTCTGTGTTCCTGGAACCAGGATGAATGGGAAGTTACCGGATGCCGCAGCTGTTGTTGCGTTACCTGCCGTTGAATATGCCAGTGCGCATTGCCCAGAACCCTTAAGCGCAATCAATTCTCCATTTGAGAATGTGCACTCAGGGGTAAGGGAAGTCAAGGTTACAGGCAGACCAGATTGCGCAGTTGCAACAATCTTTGAAGTTGCACGGTAACGAAGGTTGCTAGGGACATTGCGTACTAGCGCTTTTCCATTACGTGTTACTTCAACAACGTCAGCTGCAAGAGACGCAGCCGCAGCGCCTGACTTAAAAGTAATAGGCAGGAATTTATCTTCTGAGAAATCGGTAGGGGCCGTGTGGTCTAAGCGAAAGAAGAGACCGCACTGAGTGGTTGTGCAATCAACTGTTGTACCTCTGCCAGTAATTGAACTGGCAACTTTCAAGGCAATGGGGCCTGTTGGACTTGTTGTTCCTGGGCCACCAGCTGCTGTAACCCACAACTGAATGGTGTCGCTACAAGTCACAGGGCGAGCGTTGCCGACAGGTGCAATACATTGTTGAATATACATACCGGCAGTAGTTGGAAATGCAGTAAAGCCACCATTAATAGTGGCTCCCGCTGGATCAATATTTGTCAGAGGGCTACTTGCGAAGGCAAATGTCTCTGCGTATGTTGGCAGCGCGGCAGTAACGGGTATAACTAGAGCAAGTACTAGGGCCAGCACAGAAGCTTTCTTCCGGGATTTGAACATTTCTCTCCTTATAGTGATTAGTTTATTTCTTGCCGAACTTGATTGGAATATAGAGATCATGAGTTCGATCTCCCTCATGCAAATGATCTGCACGTACTGTGATTGCACATCGGACTTTTGTGCAGTCATATGTTCCGATTTTTTTCGATATTCCTAGCTTCTGCGAAAAGCGCCCACCTGCTTTGAAAGCGATAGCGAGACCTTGGCCATAAGGAGGCGGGTTAGATGAGATCCAAAAAGATGCATCCCCAATACCGGCCTTGTTTATTCCACCACCGCAAGGTGTCGGCAGCGAATCCTTCTTTGGCATCACGCAGTAGGCTAGATAAATTCCTACAGTCTCATCGAAATCTCTTCCTGTAACCCGTACCATTTTGCTCTTTGTTAGAGCAGAAGAGGGGATAGAAATTTTTTCACCAAATGCCCCTGTTTCCGAAGATGTGGCAAATGCCGGAGCAATTGCGACCGAACTCATTGCCACAGCAGTCAGCGCTAGAGCTGAAACGAAGAGGCGATTTCTCATGAGGTTGAGCCTAAAGGCTTCCATCAATTTCTTTACCCGACAGCTTTGCTACATCTGTCGGAAAGATATTTGAGAGTATTCGCCTATGCGCACGAGAGTGAATATCAAGGTATTAACTGTTGCCACAGTCACTCTCATCGCACTCGCAGGATGCAGTTCACAGACGGGTAGAGCA
>DJBN01000053.1 GCA_002430075.1 Actinobacteria bacterium UBA5975
GAATTACACATCCAACGAGGAGTATGTTGGGACGAAAACGCTAGTGCTAGCACTCGATAGAAATTTCCGAGAGCTAGCACTTGCAGATAATGAATTGTGTTACAGAAGAATTAGTGGACTAACTTGTAGCAGATTATTTTGTCTTGCCCCTCAATTTCTTGATGCGCACAAATAATATTTAAATGATTAAAGGCAAGGTCCCCATAATGGCTTCGAAAAGCCAGTGCTACTAGTACGCGAATATTGGTATCTGCATCCGACTTGACGCCGAATGCTTTTGTTGAACGACTAATTGTGTTCTCAATCACCTTCTCGGTATGGCCCGTCAGATTTCCAATGGCAACGTTGGATTTGCCCTCACATAGGAGTCCTATTACCAACATCTCAAACGGGGTCAAATCTCTCGACTTACCGTGAGGAATTCTATCCATTGCATTCCGCCCTTTCTCTCCAAAGCGCCATCTGTAAGTATGCTCCTTTTAATCTCTTCAATGTGCGCTTAGGATGCCCCCATGACTGAAATAGCAGCAACGCGTCAAGGGCAGACGCTCATTCTTCGATTGAATCGTCCAGAGAAGATGAATGCAATAACACGGGCCATGTATGCCACTTTAGCCAGTGAACTCAACGAAGCGGCAGGCGATTTCTCAATTAGAGCGGTTGTGATCACTAGCGAAGGCGACCACTTCACTTCAGGCAACGACATTGGTGACTTCATGTCTAATCCTCCAACTGAGGAAGATTCAGATGTCGCTCGCTTTCTCGGCTCTCTTCTTAATTTCCCAAAACCACTGATTGCTGCCGTTAAAGGAAATGCAGTAGGAGTCGGAACAACAATGTTGCTTCATTGCGATGTGGTCATTGCAGCACCTAATGCGAACTTTTCTATGCCTTTTGCTTCCCTTGGCTTAGTTCCTGAGGCAGGGTCAACGATGCTCTTTCCAGCCCTTGTTGGCTACCAGCGCGCTGCGAAAATTTTTATGACCGGTGAGTCCTTTAGCGCTGATGAGGCGAAGGAGATGGGTTTGGTTGCTGCAATTTCGGCTAGCGCTGAGACCGAAGCGATCGAACTTGCCGAAAAGATAGCTGCGCAACCGCCGCAGGCAATGATCAATACCAAAGCCTTATTGAAAGCCGGAACCCACGACGCAGTCGAGGCAGTCATGAAGGCAGAATTTGCAATCTTTGCAATGGCACTTCAATCCGAAGAAGCTGCAGAGGCATTTATGAATTTCATGACAAAGAGAGGTAAATAGATGTCACTTCAAGGAAAGCGCATATTCATTACAGGCGGATCGCGCGGAATCGGACTCGCCATTGCACTGCGAGCAGCTCGAGATGGAGCATCTGTTGCCATTGCAGCCAAGACATCAGACCCCAACCCAAAGCTTCCGGGCACAATTCACACAGCTGCCGAAGAGATTCGAGCAGCTGGCGGAACTGCTCTTCCCATTCAATGCGATTTACGAGATGAAAGCCAGATTGCATCAGCAATTGAACAGGCTGCCAAGGAATTCGGCGGCATTGATATATTGATTAATAATGCCAGCGCAATCAATTTAACCCGCACTGAAGAAACGCCAGCAAAGCGTTTTGACCTGATGTTTGATGTCAATGTGCGAGGCACTTTTCTTACCTCGCAAGCGGCAATTCCATACCTTCGCGAATCTGCCGAGTCAGGACGTAACCCACACATTTTGACTCTATCGCCACCTTTGTCTATGAAGGCTAAATGGTTTAAGAACCATGTTGCCTACACAATGGCTAAATATGGAATGAGCATGTGCGTTCTTGGTATGTCTGAAGAATTCAAGCGCGATGGAATTGCAGTCAATGCTCTCTGGCCACGGACTGCAATCGATACAGCGGCCCTTCAAATGATTCCAGGCATCGATACTGCAACTTGTCGTACTCCAGAGATCCTGGCCGATAGCGCCTACATCATTCTAAATCGTGCTTCAAAAGAGTGCTCAGGCAATTTTTTTGTCGATGATGAAGTACTTGCATCAGAAGGCATTACGGATCTCGAGAAATATTCGGTAGTTCCAGGAACGAAGGATTTTCTCCTCGATTTCTTCTTAGATTAGAGGTTACCTGAGGTTAGCCTAAAGCCGACCGGCTTGATGGAGCGCACCAAGAAAATCTTTTAGCTCTTGGGTCTTGGGTCTTTCGAATATTTCCTTTGGGTTTCCGCTCTCATGAACTCTTCCTTGGTGAAGAAAGATCACGTTATCGGCTATCCGTTTAGCAAAGCCCATCTCATGGGTGGCAATGAGCATCGTCATTCCATCAGCTTTGAGTTCGGCAATTAAGGTGAGGACTTCGGCGATAAGGACAGGGTCCAGGGCGCTCGTTACCTCATCAAGGAGCAGCAACTTTGGGTTTGTCGCAATGGCGCGAAGGCGTATCAAGAGCTAACGCTCTGAGTCCAAGCCATATCTGCGCTGGGTAAAGACTTGGAATTACCTCGATAAACTGCTGCAATGCCACGCTCGAGCACATGGATTTCACAGCTCTCAGCGCGAGTAATTCCAGCAGATCCAGTTCATCGGATTATGAGTACGTCTACCTTTGTTAACACTTTCGGTAACGGACTCTTTGCAACAGTTGAAGTTATTTACTTCACCATCATCGTTGGGCTCTCTCCTGCAAAGGTTGCTCTGGCACTTTCTATAGCGGGCGGAATATCGTTACTTGTAAGCATTCCAGCCGGGCAACTATCTGACAGAGTTGGGCCGCGAAATATTGCAGTTGCTGCAATGGCAATTGAAGGCGTTGTCATGGCGCAACTGATCTTTGTTGAAAGCTATCTACCTTTTCTTCTTATTAATATTATTTTGGGAATACTTAATAACATTTCACAGACTATGCGCATGGCAACTATTGCAAGCATGGGTCAGGGTGAATCCCGGGTAACAATTCGAGCATATCAACGTGCAATAACTAACTTTGGCATTTCCCTCGGAACTGTATTTGCCGGCATAGGCCTTGCTATTAATACACCAACAGCCTACAAAGTTCTCCTTGTTGGAGATGCCTGCACATTTTTACTAGCAGCATATGTATTTCATCGACTTCCATTTGTGGTACCGACTGTTGAACGTGGGGAGCCAATCACTTTTCAGGCGCTCAAAGACCGTAGGTTTGTCGCGGCCACAGCATCTAATGCCATTAATTCGCTGCACTTTGTCTTGCAGTCAGTTGCGATTCCATTGTGGGTGGTCAGAGAGACAAATGCGCCTCGATGGTGGGTCTCGGTAATTATGATTACAAACACAATCGGCGTCACCCTATTTCAAGTAACTGCAAGTAAGGGCACCGGGCATATCTTCGGCGGAGCAAAGCGGTATCGCGAAGCAAGTCTGGCCATTGCCATTGCCTGTGCCTTCTATGCGGCCTCCCACGGAGTAAGTGCATATATAGCGTGCGCACTTCTTGTCATCGCCATGGCCATTCATACCTTTGGCGAGCTCGTCGGCTCTGCTGGTTCCTGGAGTATTGGTTTTGGCCTTGCTGATGAAAGACATCAGGGCCAATATCAAGGAGTCTGGTCGCTGAGCTGGGGGCTCGGGGGAGCAGTCGGGCCAGCATTTGTCACAGCGATGGCAATCACTCTTGGACAAAGAGGTTGGGCGATTATGGCAGCTATCTTTTTAGCTAATGGCATTCTGATGCACGCCCTGGTTACTAAAAAGTGGATCAAGACCCCCGAGTATGTAGATATAAAGTAAGAAACCCCGCCATTGCTGACGGGGTTTCATCAAACAGTACTCAGATTTTTTTAGATGTCGTAGTAAAGCTCGAACTCAGCTGGATGCGGACGTAGTCGCACATAATCAACTTCATTCTTACGCTTCCATTCAATCCATGTTGAGATGAGATCCTCTGTGAAGACGCCGCCCTTTGTGAGGAATTCATGGTCTGCTTCAAGGCTATTGAGCACGGCTTCAAGAGAACCCGGAACCTGTGGAATCGATGCCGCTTCTTCGCCTTCGAGTTCGTAAAGATCCTTATCAACTGGAGCAGGTGGCTCGATCTTATTCACGATTCCATCGATACCGGCCATGAGCATTGCGGCAAATGCGAGGTATGGATTTGATGAAGGATCTGGGCAACGGAATTCAACGCGCTTTGCCTTTGGTGATGATCCTGTAATCGGAATACGGATACATGCAGAACG
>DJBN01000098.1:0-216 GCA_002430075.1 Actinobacteria bacterium UBA5975
AAGACTCGCAAGTAAGTGGCCATGTGGCGCACTTTGGAGGGAAGTACATCGATGCAGGGATGCCTCGATGGGATAATCATACAGGGTCAAAGGTGATGCTAATTCACACGAAATTCTATGCTCATACAGTCTAGTTACGCTCAAAATCTAATCTCGACTCGGTACCATAGCCAAGTACCTAATGGAGGTTTATATGTTTCGCAAAGTATCTGTAAC
>DJBN01000098.1:475-4707 GCA_002430075.1 Actinobacteria bacterium UBA5975
AATGCGAATAAGAAGGTCTCTGGATATAAGTACAAGTGCGCTAAGAATCCCCTTGTTAAGAGTAAGAAGACAAAGCTCACATGGCTTTCAGCTGAGTGCCTGACTGCAACAGGTCAATATCAAGAGGCTATTAAGGCTCTTGCTGATGTTTCAAATATTTCTGAGCAGACTGCAACACTTGATGAAGAACTTGTAACTGCCAATGCAGCCCTGACTAAGACCGCGGCTTCATACGATGCCGCCCGAACGCAATTGACACAATTCCAGGCAACAATGAATACATCGACCAACACTGCAGATAAGCAGAAGCTCTCCGTTGCGATCTCAAAGCTTGCTAGTGCCGTTCTTATCTTGAGTGGATCAAAGACCAAGCTTTCAACTCAGGTGCGTGATCTAGAGTCAAAGAAGGCGCTCCTTCTCACAGCCCCTGAGCAATTCAAGGGCAATGCCAAGGATGCAAAGGCATCTGCAAAGTTGCTCTGCTCAAAAGGTCTATAACCACTCTTTAGCTCTCTAAGTAAGGCTTCCCCTATTTATAGGTGGAAGCCTTACTTATTAACTTCCTTAGGTGTACAGAAGCATCCGTTGGCTTGCACCCTCTTTCCTAGCTCTCCACCTGCTTCTTAAAACCTTCATATCTGGACGCTCACTCCTTCTGGATCTCATCCTCTATAACGCAATCTGGATTCTTGCGATTGCCGCAATCACGCAATCACCTTTGAGCAATGACCCGATAGCTATCGCCACAATCTCATTGGCTATTGCTCTATGGGGAGTTGGCTCGATCCTTAACAGCTACGCGAGTTTCTATTCGCTGCCTGAAAGCGCACAACTTATTGCCCAGTTGTCCTATACCTTCTTCTATCCGCTAGCTCTCGTCGCGATTCCGAGATCGCTGACGCGTGGCAGAAAACTCAACCCGATAGAGCTTTTAGATTCAACGATATTTGGACTTGGGATATCTTCGATGGCAACGGCGCTCTTTCTCTCTAGAGTATTTCCACAATCGCTGATTAATCTGCAAGATCAATTCTTCTCGCTCCTCTTTCCTATCTGCGATCTTCTGCTCTTAGTGATGGCCTCGGTGGCCCTTGTGACGCATCGTTTACAACTTCGCGCGTTGGTGCTCTTCTGTGGAGTTGCTCTCTTCTCAGCCTCTGACCTGCTCTACCTTTGGCTCGCACTCGATGGCACATACAGATTTGGGCAGTTAAGTGATGATGGATGGCTCATCGGAATTGTTTTGATTTCGCTCTCCTTCTGGTTAACGCCAAGCAGTACAGAAAACGATGTAACAATCCATCCTGTCTTTATTGCACTCTCCATCTTTATAAGTCCCACTCTTCTGGCGCTAATCGCACTTCGCCCTGGAATTTTTCCGATCTATATTATTGTTCCAACTATTGCGACCTTATTTCTTGCATTTATCCGAATGGCTATTGTTATTAGACAAGCCCGAAACCTTGGCGAAGAGCGAGTGCTTGCGCGCACCGATGAATTAACAGGGCTACCTAATAGGAGAAGATTGATTGCCGAGATTGCAACATTTTCAAAGGCAGAAGGTGCGTTGTTATTGCTAGACCTTAATCGCTTTAAACCCGTTAATGATCAATATGGCCATGAAATCGGCAATCTCATTTTGCAACAAGTTGCACAACGGTTTAGTCGATCTCTGCCAACTGGAGCAGTCCTTGCCAGGCTAGGTGGAGATGAATTTGGAGTACTCATTAATGGTCGATATGAAACAACGCTGGAGGCTGCCTATGCGCTGCAAGCAACCTTAAGTTATCCATTCGTAATTGAAGGACGATCAATCACTATTGGTGTCAGTATCGGCCATGTGCAAAATGATGGTGCTGGTAATTTATTAGAACGCGCAGATGCTGCGATGTATGAAGCTAAGAAGAACGGCGTGGGGGTTGTTCAGGCTTATCTTCCTTAATCTCCCTCAGCCGTTCCAGTGATTCAATACGTTCTACTGCATGATCCACAATCCGCTCTGGGTAGCCTTCTGAATATCCACCGAGGAATAACCACGGTTGGTGAATCTCAGATGCACTTAAATGTGCAAGCTCTGACACATATTTGCGAATGTAATCGCCATTCTCATCAAAGCGCTTGCCTTGTTCAATCGGATTAAAGACGCGGTAATAAGGAGATGCATCGGTTCCGGTTCCAGCTGTCCATTGCCAGCCATGGGCGTTGGATGCGACGTCATAATCAACTAAATGTTGGGCAAAGAATCGCTCACCTAACTGCCACTCAAGATGCAAATCTTTTACCAAGAAAGATGCAACGACCATGCGAGTTCGATTATGCATCCACCCTTCTATCACTAACTGGCGCATTGCAGCATCTACAAATGGGTAGCCAGTTCTGCCTTGGCACCAAGCCTCAAATTGATCTGCCGGTGGGTCATAGCGCATCTGCTTAAAACGTGGCGCGTAGTACTCGGTATCTGTGTTGGGGTTATTAAAGAGAACATCGGCATAGAACTCGCGCCAGGCAATCTCTTTACGGAATGTATCGTGAGCTTTACTTTCGCTAAGATTGGCAAGCAGAGTGCGCGGGTGAATCTCGCCAAATTTTAGATATGTACTCATCTTTGATGTGCCATCAATGCCGGCAAGGTTTCTATTCTCGTCATAGCCATCGAGACCAGATTTTGTAAAACTTTTAAATCGAGCAAGCGCTGCTGCTTCACCAGCGGCAATGATTTCGACGCCTTCTGGCATCTGAAACTCTGGGAAAGCACGATATTTATCAGGTGGTGTTGGAGCGTTAATGGTCTTCGGTGTTGGCGCAGGTGCGCGCCACCCATGTGTACGCCAAGCTCGGTAGAACGGTGTGTACACCTTGTACGGTGTTGCATCACTCGGTTTTACAACCCGGCCTGGGGCTACTGCATACGGGCTTCCAGTGCGCACTAGCGGGATTCCTGCTGCTTCTACGCGAGCATCTCGTTCGGCGCCAAAACGTTCATACTCTGCCGATATGTGAACTTCCTCTACCTCATAGAGTGCAATCAAATCTTTTAAGATCTCAACGGCATCGCCTTCGATAATGTGTAGCTTATTTCCAAGTGATTGATCGAGCGCTCTAAGTGATTGGCCCATATAGGCCAACAATTTGGAGCCAGCTTCTGCGATCTGAGTTTTATTGAGGATGAATACCGGAATTATCTCATCGCTATTTTCCATCGCAGCACAAAGCGCTGGATGATCACCAATACGAAGGTCTCGACGAAACCATACGATATTTCGACGAGCCGTTTTCATGGCATGATTTAAGCACTATGCGCGAGATCAAGCGATATCAAGTTCGCGGAGTTCCCGAAGAGGTAATTCGTGCTGACTTTGATGGGCGAATTATTGATTACTGGCAGCCTCGCGGTGGCTCAGAGCACTTATTGATAGCTCACGATGGCCAAAATGTATTCGATGGGCGCAGCTCAACACATCGTGGCCAAACCTGGAAGATGGCCCAATCTGCTCTGCGAGTAAGTCAGAAATTGGGAATTAAGCCACCCACAATCGTGGCGATTTGGCATAGCTCAACAGATTCCAATCCTTGGGGTCGAGCAAAAGATCTAACGCCTCAAAAATATTTTGGAGCCGGTGAATACATCAACCCACGATGGAGCGTTCCAGATTTATCTTTAGATTTAGATGCACACGGATACCTTGAAAAGATTTTTTCAGAAATCATTCCGACAGTTGCACCCAATATCCCAAGTTCGCAGACCGCAATGATTGGTTCAAGTATGGGAGGTCTTGCAACGCTCTATGCACTTTCTTTACACCCCGAAAAGTTTACAACTGCGCTTTCGCTCTCACCTCATTGGATTTTAAGTGATGAGAAATTTGTTGAGAAGATGATTGCTGCAATCCCAGATCCAGGAACTCATAAGGTGTGGATGAGCATTGGCACAAAAGGTTTAGATAGCGATTATCTGCCTTTACACCGACTTGCAGATCAAGCCATTATTAAGAAGGGTTACAACCGTTCTGATTTTGTATCAAAGGTTTACAAACGTAGTGGCCATAACGAAAGATCGTGGGCTCGCTATCTCGATGAACCTATGAGCTTCTGGCTTACTTCCTAACTTCCTAACTTCCCCGCTTAGCGCACCTGCAAACGATTTACTTGTGGAGCTGCTCCACAGAGGCATCCCAGCCCTGAACATCTTCGACCTTACGAGGGGCTTTGCCCACGTAGCGAGCAGATGGGCG
>DJBN01000116.1:0-856 GCA_002430075.1 Actinobacteria bacterium UBA5975
TCTGCGCGAAGCATCGGGATCGCACGCGAAGACCAGGCCGCGATTGTCAACATTAGGACAGGAAATATTGACCTCAACTGCGCTGAGTCCTGAAACCGAACGCAATTTCCTGGCAAGAGTTGCGTACTCTTCAATCGTTTCACCTGCAATAGATACGATTACTCGCGCCCTCTGTTCAAGCAGCCACGGGACATCGTTTGCTAAAAAGGCATCTATCCCTGGACCTTGTAGTCCGATGGAGTTAAGCATTCCTGATGGCGTTTCGGCCATACGCGGAGTTGGGCGGCCATGTCGTGGCTTATCCATGACAGATTTAGTGACGACTGCCCCAATATCTTTGAGTTCGAAAAATTGAGCCAACTCTTTTCCGCTACTAGCACAGCCACTGGCGGTAAAGACCGGGCTCGGAAACCAAGCGCTGCCAAGCGTTGTGGACATGTCCACGGGGAGGTTCATAAGCTCGCCTCTGGAAGGTGACCGACCATATCCCACTGAACATCGGAACCATCCATGACGGGACCATCAATACATGAGCGCAACATCGAGGTACTGCCATCCTGATTCTTAACTGGAAGTACACATGTCATACATATGCCTATCCCACAAGCCATCGACTCCTCGACGGCACATTGATGAATCACATCTGTGCCTGAGGTAATTTCCGTGATTGCAGCCAGCATTGCCATTGGTCCACATGAGTAAATGACATCAATATTTCTATCGCCGATGATGTCAGGTAGCGTTTGAGTTACTCTGCCTCTCTCACCCATAGAACCATCCTCGGTGAATATCTTCAGTGAGTTAACCGACCTCTTGCCTTCCATTGGAGCATAAATCTTTGAGCCGACACTTGCGC
>DJBN01000116.1:977-5056 GCA_002430075.1 Actinobacteria bacterium UBA5975
TCGACACTTGCGCCCAGCAACATATCTACTTTGCAATTACGGGCCTTCAAAACGTCAGCTAAACCAAAGAGAGGTGCTGATCCATATCCGCCACCGATGAGCAAGGCGTTGACGGGATGAGTTGGAATTCCGAAAGCAGTTCCAAGTGGTGCAACAATATCTATATCTGTTCCCTCCGGTTGCGCACATAACCATTTACTTCCTGAGCCATGAGGGGCGACAATCAGTTCCATAGTTCCGCCATATTGAGAGCGATCTGACACTCTTGAAATCGCAAAAGCGCGCCTTAGGATCATCCCGGAAGAATCTCCACCGACGATTATCGCTACAAAGTTTCCGGGGCGACAGTTTTTGACGATGTCACCAACGTTTAGGAGAATCTGGTGATAGGCACCAACTCTCTTATTAGAGACAATTGTGACCACAACGTGAACCGCACTCTTATTGATCGAACTCATCAGCCCTTTAGCCACTCTTGAATTGGTGTCACGCTTAGATCGCCTGCCTGAATCGCTCTGATTCCTTCCACGGCAGCGATAAATCCGGCAGTTGTCGTGATGATAGGAATCGACCTTTGCACAGCAGCTGTACGAATAGCCCAACCATCGGCGCGAGTTCCGCGACCTACCGGTGTATTGATCACTAAATCTATCTCTCCTGCATTGAGCATTGCCACAACTGTCTTTTCTCCCATTGGTCCTACGCCTTGTGAGTTCTTGCGAACAGGAATTGTCTCAACACCCCGGGCTGCAAGGTATTCAGCTGTACCGATTGTTGTGAGTATATGAAAACCTAAACTCTTCAGATCTCGCGCAGCTTCCACCCCGTTGTTCTTATCCTTATCGGCTAGTGATATGAAGACGGTACCAGTCTTGGGAAGCGGGCCGAATGAACTAATCTGAGATTTTGCATAGGCCTGGCCAAAGTTGGATGATATTCCCATAACTTCACCCGTCGATCTCATCTCAGGCCCTAGGACCGCATCGACACCTCGACCGTCAACGCGACGGAAACGATTCCACGGCAACACGGCTTCCTTCACACTAATCCCTTTGGCTATGGCATCGCCCTCTATCGGTAGAACACCCTCTGCGCGTAACTCTGCGATGGTGCTACCGAGCGCAATCCGCGCTGCAGCCTTGGCAAGAGGTACTCCCGTTGCCTTGCTTACGAAAGGAACAGTACGTGAAGCTCGAGGATTAGCCTCGAGAACATATAAGAGAGTATCTGCCAGAGCAAATTGAATATTGATAAGGCCCAATACGCCAACACCTTGAGCAATCTTAAGGGTGGCTTCTCGAATCTCGCCTCGCTGTTGATCGCTCACAGTCATAGAAGGCAATACACACGCGCTATCGCCGGAATGAATTCCAGCTTCTTCTATATGTTCCATGATTGCGCCCATAAATAATTCGTGGCCATCAAAGAGCGCATCGACATCTAGCTCGATTGCTGAATCAAGGAAGCGATCAACTAAAACAGGATGATCTGGGGTGATATCAGTAGCTCGTGAAATAAAGCCAGCCAACGATTCATCGTCGTAGACGATCTCCATTCCGCGACCCCCGAGAACAAAGCTTGGACGTACCAAAACGGGATAGCCAATGCGGTGGGCGATAGTAAGCGCCTCTAATTGCGAGGCTGCCATGCCAAATTCAGGAGCGGTCAGATTTTGCTCTTTGAGCACCTGAGCGAAAGCTCCACGCTCTTCGGCCAAGTTAATTGCATCTGGACTAGTGCCAAGGATTGTTACCCCGGCAGCTTTTAAGCCAGCTGCAAGACCAAGAGGAGTTTGACCGCCTAGTTGCGTGATTACACCCAAAACAGGACCCGCTAGCGTTTCTGCATGCACAACTTCTAGTACATCCTCGAGGGTGAGGGGTTCAAAGTAGAGGCGATCTGATGTGTCGTAATCTGTTGAAACAGTCTCAGGATTGCAATTGACCATAATGGTTTCGTAACCCGCTTCGCGTAGGGCGAAAGAGGCGTGCACACATGAGTAATCGAATTCGATCCCTTGCCCAATACGATTAGGACCGCTACCAAGAATTATCACAGCTGGTTTTATTCGCGAACGAACTTCGCTCTCTTCTTCATAACTTGAATAATGNNCTTCGAGTACATCTTCTAGGGTCAATGGTTCAAAATAGAGACGGTTACTTGTGTCGTAATCGGTAGAAACAGTTTCAGGGTTGCAGTTGATCATAATTGTTTCATAACCGGCCTCGCGCAGCGTGAAGGAGGCGTGCACACATGAATAATCAAACTCTATTCCCTGACCGATGCGATTAGGACCGCTACCGAGGATGATGACCGCAGGTGTTGTACGAGGTCGTACCTCGGTCTCCTCTTCATAACTTGAATAATGATAAGGAGTAAAGGCTTCAAATTCAGCTGCACATGTATCTACAGTCTTATACACAGGACGAATGTCTAGGAAATACCTAGCCTTTCTAACGTCATCTTCTGAAATATTTCTGATTGCAGCAATTTGAGCATCAGAGAAACCGTTTGATTTAGCCCCACGTAAGAGCTCTTCATTAAGTTCTCCGGGCTGACCTATGAAAGTAGCCATCTCGTTAATGATCTCAAGCTGGCGTAAATACCAGCGATCAATCTTGGTCGCCGAGTAAACTTCTTCGATAGTAGCCCCAGACCACATGGCTCGCTGTACCTGTTGGAGACGATATTCAGTAGGTATCTTCATCGACTCGAGCAACGCTTGCCTCTCATTACTAGATGCCAGAGACCCAAAGGTGAATATCGCCTCTTTACGTTCAAGTGAGCGTAAGGCCTTCATGAGAGCCTCGGGGAAAGATCGCCCGATAGCCATGGCTTCGCCGACGCTCTTCATCGTCGTCGTCAGTCGTGGATCAGCATCTTGGAATTTCTCGAAGGCAAATCGTGGGACTTTCACAACAATGTAGTCGAGTGTCGGCTCAAAAGATGCAGGAGTTACTTGGGTAATGTCATTACGTATCTCATCTAACGTGTAGCCAATAGCCAGCTTGGTTGCGATCTTTGCGATAGGAAATCCGGTCGCCTTCGATGCCAATGCGCTAGATCGAGATACCCGCGGATTCATCTCGATAACAATGATACGACCATCATCCGGATTCACAGCGAATTGAATGTTGCATCCGCCCGTATCTACTCCTACTTCACGAATAATCGAGATCGACAAGTCGCGCAATTTTTGATATTCAACATCAGTCAAAGTCAGAGCAGGAGCAACGGTAATTGAGTCCCCTGTATGCACCCCCATGGGATCGATATTTTCGATGCTGCAGACGATCACAACGTTATCTGCCTTATCTCTCATGACTTCTAGTTCGTACTCTTTCCAGCCAATGATCGACTCTTCTATGAGAACTTCAGACGATGGGCTATGTCTTAACCCGGCTCCTGCAATGAGTCGCAGGTTCTCTTCATCAAAGGCAATACCTGATCCAAGTCCACCCATAGTAAAAGATGGACGTATAACTACTGGATAGCTCAGCAGACCAGCGGCGGCGATGACTTCATCAAGTGTATGGCAGATAATCGAACGTGCGGATTGCCCACCAACTTTTTCAACGATGGTTCTGAAAATTTCGCGGTTCTCTCCTCGTTCAATGGCATCGACATCGGCGCCAATCAGTGTGACGTTGTACTTTTCTAACGTGCCAGCCTTAAATAGTCCGATAGCGGCATTAAGGGCAGTCTGGCCTCCTAAGGTGGCCAGCACTGCATCTGGTCTCTCCTTGGCAATGATTCGTTCAATGAATTCTGGAGTTATCGGTTCTATATAGGTAGCATCAGCAAATTCGGGATCAGTCATGATTGTTGCAGGATTTGAATTGACAAGAATGACTCGGATTCCTTCGGCACGAAGCACTCGACAAGCTTGTGTACCCGAATAATCGAATTCACAAGCCTGCCCAATAACAATCGGACCCGATCCAATAACAAGGACGCTCTTAATTGATGTATCAAGGCTCATGTGGGCCTACCTACCTTATGAGGATACTTGCGCATCACATCGATGAATCGATCGAAGAGATAGGAAGCATCATGTGGGCCCGCGGCTGCCTCCGGGT
>DJBN01000116.1:5141-8754 GCA_002430075.1 Actinobacteria bacterium UBA5975
CCCGCGGCTGCCTCCGGGTGATATTGCACGCTAAATGCCCCACGTTCAAGCAGCTCCAGACCTTCAACGACGCCATCATTGAGGCAGAGATGCGTGACTCGACCTGGTCCATAGACTGTCGAAAATCCAGACTCTGTAGGAGCTTTGAGAGCAAACCCATGATTGTGCGCCGTAATTTCCACTTTTCCTGTTTGCATATCAATCACAGGTTGATTGATGCCGCGATGCCCGAATTGCAACTTATATGTTTCAAAGCCCAACGCACGTCCCAATATTTGGTGGCCAAAGCAAATACCGAAGATTGGGATCTGCGCCGCAAGTATCGCTCGAACCAAATCAATTGATTCAGCCATGCTCGAAGGATCACCTGGTCCATTGGAGAGAAATATCCCATCGGGTGAAATAGCAGTAATTTCCTCAAAGGTTGCATTAAATGGCAGTACATGAACTTCAATTCCACGTTCTGACATTGCCTTAGGGGTGGCACCTTTTATACCCAAATCAATGGCGGCAACGGTAAATCGTCTCTCTCCCACCGCTTTCACAATGTACTTCTGATCCGTGGAGACATCAGCGCTCAAGTTTGATCTAGCCATGTCAGGTTGCCTGCGAACTTCAATAACCATCTCCTCCCGGCTCATATCTAACCCAGAAAAGATACCCACGCGCATCGCGCCGCGATCGCGCAAATGTCTTGTAATCGCGCGAGTATCAACGCTTTGAATTCCGACAATATTCTGTGCGATCAGCTCTGCTTCAAGATCGTTCTCGCTCCGCCAATTACTAGTAATACTTGAAGGATTTCTCACAACAAAACCTGCGACCCAGATCTTTGACGATTCATTATCGATTCGATTAACACCGGTGTTGCCGATATGAGGCGCTGTCATCAGAACGATCTGCTTGTGATAAGAGGGATCGGTCAACGTCTCCTGATATCCCGTCATTCCTGTTTGAAAGACTGCTTCACCAAAAGTCTTGCCTGTTGCAGCCCACGATCGCCCTTCAAAGATACGACCATCATCTAGAACATAGAAAGCTTTAGGCATTAGCTCATCACCTGATAAGTCACAGCTCCGTTGAATATCGTGGCAGTAACGACTCCGGGTAATTCGATTCCATGAAAGGGAGTATTGCGACTTCGAGATGCAAGGAGGTCTCTATCAACCTTGAAACTCTGGGTTGGGTTAATCAGAGTCAGATGAGCCCGAGCGCCGACAGCAATTTTTTGCCCGTGCGATGTATATCGGCCGATACGGGCTGGGGCATAACTCATTCGATCTGCAACCTGTTCCCATGATAGAAGTCCTGACAGGACCATAGTCTGATTAACTATTGCGAGGGCGGTTTCTAACCCTAACATTCCAAATGAGGCCTCTTGCCACTCACACTCTTTGCTTTCCCCAGGATGGGGCGCATGATCTGTTGCAACAATATCGATTGTTCCATCGGCTAAGGCCTCACGCAGGGCCATAACGTCTTTCTCGGTGCGCAGAGGAGGGTTTACTTTGTAAATTGGATCGTAACTTCTTGCCAGTTCCTCGGTAAGTAGTAGATGATGCGGAGTAACTTCAGCTGTCACCTGAATTCCGCGGGCCTTTGCCCATCGAATGATTTCAACGCCACCTGCTGTTGTAACATGGCAGATATGCAGTCTTGATTGCACATGATCGGCCAACAAAATATCACGCGCAATGATCGCTTCTTCGGCTACCGCTGGCCAGCCTTTAAGCCCAAGTTGAGCTGAAATAGCTCCTTCATTCATCTGAGCACCCTGCGTCAGGCGAGGTTCCTGGGCATGCTGTGCAATGACGCCATCAAACTTCTTTACATATTCAAGTGCGCGGCGCATCACGAGAGGATCAAAGACGCAATGGCCATCATCGCTAAAGACTCGGACTTTCGCGGCAGAATCTGCCATCGCGCCAATTTCAGCTAGTTGTATGCCTTGAAGATTTTGAGTTACGGCGCCGATTGGAAAAACATCGAGTAGCCCTGTCTCTTGGCCAAGTCGATAGACCTGTTCGACAACTCCAGCAGTGTCAGCAACAGGTGATGTATTTGCCATAGCGCTAAGTGCGACATAGCCACCTTTCACACCAGCGCGTGAACCAGATTCAACCGTTTCAGAATCTTCCTTACCCGGTTCGCGTAAATGCGTATGTAGATCTACCAACCCTGGTAAAACAATCGCCTCCGCTGCGTCAACGGTGATCGCGCCATTGGCTTCAATGCGCGGCGCAATTTCTTCGATAATTCCATCTCGAATCAGAATGTCGCTACGACTGCCATCAGATAGCTGACCACCTTCTATAAGAAGTGCCGAAGTCATCAGGACGCTCCAATTTCTTGCGAACCAGCCAAGAGTAGATACAAGATCGCCATTCGCACACTGACACCATTAGTAACTTGCTCGACGATGACGGAACGAGCGCTATCGGCGCTATCGGCTGTAATCTCAAGGCCTCGATTCATAGGACCTGGGTGCATGACAAGAGCGCTCTGCTTCATCACTTTGAGGCGATCTCGATTGAGTCCGAAGTAGTGAGAATACTCTCGAGCATTGGGAAAATATAACTCTGTCATTCGCTCTTGTTGAATTCTCAGCATCATTACCGCATCGACTCTTTCAATAACCGCATCAAAATCATAGGAGATCTCCACGGGCCAACTTTCGACCCCGACTGGTAAGAGCGTAGGAGGTGCAATCAGAGTTACCTTTGCGCCTAATTTGGTGAGTAGCAGGACATTGGAGCGAGCCACGCGTGAGTGCAAAATGTCCCCCACTATCGCTATATGCAGTCCCGACAAATCACTATCGCCATGAGAGAGATGCTTACGAATTGTGTAAGCATCCAAGAGTGCTTGACTGGGGTGTTCGTGAGTGCCATCCCCCGCGTTGATAACAGCTCCTGTCATCCATTTACTTTCAGCTAAGCGATGAGCAGCGCCAGAAGCGCTATGTCGAATGATGACTGCATCAGCTCCCATCGCTTGCAAAGTTTGAGCCGTATCTTTAAGTGATTCACCTTTACTCATGCTGGAACCCTTAGTGGAGAAATTGATGACATCGGCTGAGAGCCTCTTCGCAGCTGCTTCGAAAGAGATTCGAGTACGTGTGGAGTCTTCGGCAAATAGATTGACGATTGTCCGACCACGCAAAGTGGGAAGCTTCTTCATGGGCCCATCGGATACTCGAGCGAGCTCAACGGCTGTATCCAAAATAGATATCGCCTCCGCCTTACTTAAATCTGCTATCGACAGGAGATGCTGCATTAGATGCTCGCCTCCTCTAACCAGACAGAATCATTTCCATCCAACTCACTCATCTGCACACGGATGATCTGGCCCTGTGATGTGGGGAGATTCTTACCAACATAATCGGCCTTAATTGGAAGTTCTCGATGTCCTCGATCGATAAGCACGGCTAACTGCACTGTCTTCGGTCTACCGACTTCACCTAGAGCATCAAGTGCTGCCCGAATGGTGCGGCCAGAGAAGAGAACGTCATCTATAAGAATTACATCGCGACCTTCAACTCCTAATGGGGGAATTTCCGTTGGCATCAAGGCTCGCGGCGGGCGCATCCTCAGATCATCTCTATGGAGGGTGA
>DJBN01000116.1:8916-11126 GCA_002430075.1 Actinobacteria bacterium UBA5975
TATCCAGGGTGCCGCATTGCACTGCTCTGCCTTCGATGGATTCCATAATGGCAGCTATTCGTGAAGCAAGATGTGCTCCGCGCGTTGGAATCCCGAGAAGAGTCAGTGAATCCGAACCAGAGTTACGTTCAAGGATTTCGTGGGAGATGCGAGTAATAGCGCGTGTCATATCTGGCGCCGGCAGGGCAAGGCTCATCTAAATCTCCTTCCCCGCCTCGCAGGACGGGTCTTTAAAGGATGTTGGCGAAGAATACCACCCGACCTTGCCTCCTGTGGATACCCTACGCGCCGAATCCCAGGCAGAACCTACTCTCTGACTATGAGTGAGAATGTGAGTATCGAAGAGGTTGGTTTACGTCTAAGAGCAATGCGCTTAGCAAGATCATGGTCGCTCAGCGATGTGGAAGTCCGCAGTAATGGGTTACTCAAGGCGGTAGTCCTCGGCTCCTATGAGCGAAGTTCACGCACTCTGAGCGTTAGGCGCGCCATACAGATTGCCGAGCTCTACGATATTCCGATCGAACAGATATTTTCTAGAAAGGTTGGTCTATCTGATTCAATCACAGGAAGGATCATGCTTGATTTGAGAGCGATCAATATCCGAGCCCAACAAGTAGAGCGCCCCAACTCTGATCGATACCTGATAATTTCTCGCCTAGCAAAGAGGATCATCTACAAACGTCAGGATTGGAATGGTGAAATTCTATCGCTACGCGAAACCGATGTTGCCGCAATCTCCATGGCCCTGGATCTGGATAGATCCGAATTGATTACATGGTTGGAAGGCGAACAGGTGTTGCTGCGACAGAGGTAAGGTTAAATAGCAATGCTCTCTTTGATAGTTGAAATGCGACCTAGGACCCCGTGGATATAGCCTGCAGATTCATCAGTTGATAGCTCTCGCGCCAAATTGAGCGCCTCGTCAATGGCAATTCCATCGTCTAAATCTTGGCTCCAGACAATCTCATAAATTCCGAGCCTTAAAATATTGCGGTCTACGGCCGGTAGACGATCCATATCCCATCCTTGAGCGTAGGTAGAAATCAACTCATCGATCTTGCGTCGATTGGAAGTAATACCTGATATCAACTCTCTCGTGAATTCTCGGATAGGCCTTGCATCGGGACCTTCTTCAACCGCATCGCGCAGAGCTAGCAACTCTGACGCAGAAACGGATCGAATATCGGCTTCATAGAGAAGATCCAGGGTCTGTTTTCGAGCCTTACTGCGAGCTGACACTAGTTAGCGCGACCTTGATATGAAGCATCGCGTGTATCTACAAGTACAACTTCATCCTGTTTAATAAAGAGTGGAACCTGGATTTGGATACCTGTTTCAACCGTGGCTGGTTTAGTTCCACCAGATGAGCGATCTCCTTGAAGGCCTGGCTCTGTGTATGTAATCTTCAAAGCCACAGATGCCGGCAACTCAATGTACAGCGGATTTTCTTCATGGATTGCAACAATTGCACCAGTATTTTCCAACATATAGTCGGCAGCTTCCCCTACCGTCGCGGCCGAAATAACCATCTGATCAAAGCTGACATTATCCATAAAGACAAAGTCATCTCCTTCTTTGTAGAGAAAGTTCATCTCTCGCTTTTCGACTATTGCTATTTCAACTTTTACTCCCGCGTTGAAAGTCTTATCGACTACCTTGCCGGTCATCACTTGCTTCAACTTTGTGCGTACGAAAGCTGGACCTTTACCGGGCTTTACGTGTTGAAACTCAACAACATTCCACAGCTGACCTTCAATATCCAAAGTCATGCCGTTCTTCAAATCATTTGTTGTTGCCACAATAACTCCAGTTCGCGCCCTCGCCGATCGAAGACCAATAGGGAGCGAGTTTACCTCAACTTATTAGGCTAATAACGCCTTCAAAGCAATCAGAGCCAGGACGTAGGAATTAGGGCCAAAACCTCCAATAGTTCCATTGGCAATCCCAGAAATCACCGACGTATGGCGAAATTCCTCGCGTGCCAATGGGTTGGAAAGATGTACTTCAATAAGCGGGGATTTTACAAGCTCTGCCGCATCTCGAATTGCATAGGAGTAATGTGTGAATGCAGCTGGATTAATAATGACAGGAATATTTGTATCAGCTGCTTCATGGAGCCAACCAATAATCTCTGACTCATCATTGCTCTGCCTGATATCAGCCTCAAAGCCATGTGTCTTAGCAGCCAATTCAATATGCGAAACCAATTC
>DJBN01000015.1:0-3194 GCA_002430075.1 Actinobacteria bacterium UBA5975
GATCCCAGTATCGTCCACGTTTGGTTGGAAATCCACAGATCTGACGAATAGTTCCGAAGTAATTCAGGCGTGCTTCAATATTGTGAAATTTGAACAATCACGGTTTTAAGACAATGCGAATCGGATTGTCGATCTTGAGCGCCAAGGTATTTAGCGCGTCGGCTGCCCTCTCCAAAGGCAGAACCTCGGTAACTGATTGCGACAAATCCAATCGTCCTTGCCGCACAAATTCAATCAACTCTCGCACATGATGTGCGTCAGAGCCGTAATGACCCATGATTTGTGTGCGCATATATGTGAATGCCATATCACTTGGAATAACGATAGGTTCGTTAGCTATTCCGACAATAACCAAACGACCTTGTTCGCCCAGCAACGACAACGCTTTCTTGCGAACTGATGCAACGCCAGCAAAATCGAAGGCCACATGTAATCCGCGGTGATTCTTAATCGCAGGATCTTCAGGAGCATATGCGAAATCTGCGCCACGGAGTAACGCATTTGACCGTGCATCCTCACGAGGATCAATAGCAATTACTGTGGCGCAACCAATTATTTTCAATAATTGCACCGCATGAATCCCTAATCCACCAACACCAAAGACTGCAACCTTCTCCCCTGCCTGCACCTTTGCCGTTGATGTAATTGCAGCCCATGGCGTAGAGACCGCATCAGGAATAATCGCAGCCTGCTCAAAAGGAAATGAATCAGGAATTGTCACTACTAGTTCAGCCTTTGTTACAACGTACTCAGCCCAGCCACCGTCGTAATCAAAACCCATTGTCGTTATCTGTTGAGCATCATTGCGCTCACCTGCAATGATAACAACACGATCACCAACCACGCTCGTATTAACACCTGAACCAACCTGATCAACGACACCTGCAACCTCGTGCCCCAGAGTTACGTGATCACCGGATAAAAATCCAGGCGACAAGATGCCTTCAAGTAAATGAACATCAGATAAACACACACCAGCTGCTGCAACTTTGATTCGAACTTGTCCAGCTGCTGCAACAGGCGTGGGTACATCGACTACCTCAAATTGACGGGTCGATATAGTAATTCGCCCGGCTCTCATCCAATTTTTCCTTCAGCTCGATTAATCAAAGTCTTCACCGCATCACCAAAACCCGCAAAGGCTGGATTCGTAGTTTGCCCTACCCGATAGCGAGCCCAAATCTGTTGGATAATCACTGCCAGTCTAAATAACCCAAAGACTTCATAAAAGGTAAAGTCATCGCAACGACGACCGCTTAACTCTAAATATCGCGCGACAAACTCTTGACGCGTTGGCATGCCAGGCAAATGGCTAGGTTGCCTTCGCAATGCCGCAAAGGCTGGTTCATCATCGCGATCAACCCAATACGCAAGCGCAGAGCCCAAATCCATTAACGGATCGCCTACTGTTGCAAGCTCCCAATCGAGAACTCCAAGAATACGTCCCTGCCGCAAATCAAACACAACATTATCAATGCGCCAATCTCCATGTATGACACATGAGTCAATATCCTCTGGCTGCATTGCATCCAGCCACGCCATTACCTTCTCGCCACTAGGTACATCATCGGTTAATGCATTGCGATAACGCTTTGACCAACCTTGGACTTGGCGCTGCACATATCCATGACCTTTGTTCAACTCCATTAAAATATCCGCGTCCACCGCGTGCAATTGCACCAAACCTATGATCAATGAATCTGCCATGACCGAGATATCTGCCGCCGTAATATCGCCTGGAATATCACGTCTGAAAATCTGCCCAACAACCCGATCCATCACATAAAAGTCTGAGCCAATTACAGAATGGTCATCACAGAGCGCAATCATTGATGGCACCAGTGGATAGACCGGCTGCAACTTCGACTGGATAAGAAACTCGCGTTTCATGTCGTGAGCCGATGCCGCCTTTATGCCCACAGGCGGTCTGCGCAATACCAATTCACGGTTTGGATACTTCAACAAATAGGTCAGATTTGATGCTCCGCTGCGAAACTGCTCAACCTCTGGCAATTCCTCGCTGTCGATAAAACTCCGCAACCATTTACCCATCGCCTTGACATCAAAGCGATCCTCTTCGCGGACGGCAGTTACTTCACTCATTACAGATAAGGATTGATTTCTAAACGCGCGATGTCGCGAATATGCACTTCGTCTGGCCCATCGACAATACGCAACGCTCGAACCCCTGCATACATTGAAGCAAGCGGTGTGACTTGACTAATGCCTGCGCCACCGTAACTTTGGATCGCGCGATCAATAATGCGCTCTGCCATCTGAGGCACGGCAACCTTGATTGCAGCAATCTCTTTGCGAGCACCTTTTGCACCCACAGTGTCGATCATCCATGCAGCTTTCAGTACTAATAATCTCGCTTGCTCGATATCAATACGGGCTTGTGCAATCCAATCCTGAATCACGCCCTGTTGAACTAACTCTTTACCAAACGCCTCACGTCCAATAACCCTCTTAATCATCAATGATAATGCGCGCTCTGTCATACCAATAGCGCGCATGCAGTGGTGAATTCGACCGGGCCCTAGTCGCGCTTGGGCTAATGCGAACCCTTCACCTTCAGTACCCAACAAATTGGAAACTGGAACTCGCACATCAGTAAATGAAACTTCAGCGTGACCATGTTGATCCTCATATCCAAAGACCAGCAGATTGCGTTCTACTCTGACACCTGGTGTTTTCATCGGAACAAGCACCATTGATTGCTGATGATGCGTCTCGGCATCAGGGTTTGTTTTGCCCATAACAATCAAAATTTCACAGCGCTCATCCATTGCCCCAGTGGTCCACCACTTTGTTCCATTAATCACAAAGTCAGCGCCATCGCGCACGATGGAAGTTTTAATATTTCGTGCGTCACTAGATGCCACATCAGGTTCAGTCATCGCAAAACCTGAGCGAATGCGACCTTCTAAAAGTGGCTCAAGCCAGCGCTTCTTCTGCTCATCTGTTCCGAACATGTCCAGTAACTCCATGTTGCCTGTGTCAGGTGCTGCGCAGTTAATCGCCTCAGGTGCAATCTCAGGAGACCACCCAGTAATTTCTGCCAAGGTCGCGTATTCAGTAACAGTCAAACCATGATGCGGATTGTGACTATGAGGCAAAAAAAGATTCCATAAACCTAAAGCACGCGCCTTCACCTTTAGTTCTTCTACAACCGGCGGCAATCCATGAGGGTT
>DJBN01000015.1:3433-10533 GCA_002430075.1 Actinobacteria bacterium UBA5975
TATTCGCCCGTCTTGGCGCTCAAGGTAAAGTCCATGCCTTAACCTTACGCATAGTTGCCCAAATTGAGGAGAGAGAATGAGCATTCTTGACCGCTTTCGTTTAGATGGAAAAGTTGCAGTGGTAACAGGTGCATCCTCAGGTCTTGGCGTTGCATTTGCGAAAGCCTTGGCCGAGGCAGGTGCCGATGTAGTTCTCGGAGCACGCCGCGTAGATCGCCTTACAGAGACCGGCGCACTTGTTACTGCAGCCGGAAGAAAATTCGCAGCTCTTCAAACCGATGTAACCCAGCCTGAACAATGCACTGCATTGATTGCGCACGCCATTGAAAAATTCGGCAAGGTCGATATTTTGGTCAATAACGCCGGTGTGGGAACCGCAGTTCCAGCAACTCACGAAACTCCAGAACAATTTAAATCGGTTATCGATGTCAATCTATTTGGCGCATACTGGATGTCACAAGCATTTGCTAGGGCCAACACCAATGGCGGAGCAATAGTTAATATTTCAAGTGTCCTTGGAATCAAACCGCAAGGCTTACCGCAAGCCGCTTACGCATCCAGCAAAGCAGGGTTAATCGGATTAACCCGCGATCTAGCTGCTCAGTGGACTGGACGCAAAAATATTCGCGTCAATGCGCTCGCCCCAGGATTCTTCCCATCTGAGATGAGTGATGAACTTCCAACAGATATGGTGAACATGATCAAGATGTTTACACCAGCTGGCCGGCTAGGAGATCCTGAAGAATTGGCAGCGACGCTGATCTGGCTCGTTAGCGATGCATCTAGCTATGTAACAGGCATTACCGTCCCTGTTGATGGTGGATTGGTCATGCCCTAGGTAGCTCGTTCTTTGTTTCACCATGTAACAGTGCCTAAATCAGTGCTCTGTACCAGTAAGAGACCCACTCTCTCATGCAGACAGTGGGTCTCTTAATCGAGGTTAATTACTCGGCTTTACCTGCAGCCTTATTAAGGGCGCGCAGCAATTGATACCCAACTACTGCAACAAGTGTTCCATTGATGATTCCTCCGAATGAGTAATCGCCACGAGTCCATGTCATATCAGCAATACCGATAATCAACGTGGTCGCTGCAATAAAGAGATTTGTTGAATTACCGAAGTTCACCTTATTCTCAATCCAAATCTTGGCACCGAGAATACCGATCATTCCGTAGAGAGCAACACCTATTCCGCCGAGTACTCCAGCTGGAGTAGAGCTAAGAACTGCTCCAAACTTTGGAGATAGTGAGAGCAAGATTGCGCCTACACCTGCCACCCAATAGGCGGCCGTTGAATAGATGCGAGTAGCGGCCATAACGCCGATATTTTCCGCATACGTCGTCGTTCCTGAACCCCCGCCAAGACCTGCAAGAGATGTTGCAACGCCATCTGCAAAGAGAGCATTACCCATCTCATCATCGAGGTCATTACCAGTCATTGCAGCAACTGCCTTAACGTGTCCGACATTCTCTGCAATAAGAACAAGTACTACCGGAAGAAAGAGCAAGATTGCATTTCCATCGAATGTTGGAGTTGTGAATGAAGGTAGCGCAAACCATGACGCTGCCGTTACTCCCGCAAAATCAATGTCGCCTTTGATCGTTGCAAATGCATATCCCACGACAATTCCGCCGAAGATGCTGATGCGACCAAGGAATCCCTTTGATAGTGCGCCAATGATTGCAACGGCTGCAAGAGTGACCACTGCCGTGACAGGTGCTGCCTTGAAGTTGTTATTGGCAGCTCCAGCTAAGTTCAGACCGATAATCATGACGATTGAACCGGTGACAAGTGGAGGCAAGAGCCAGTTAATCCAACCAATTCCGATTGCCTTAACGACTATTCCCACAAGCGCCAAAAGCACGCCAGTTACTACAACCCCACCAAGAGCAACAGCCATGCCTCCATTTGTCATCGCCGCGCTGATTGGCGCAAGGAATGCGAATGACGAACCGAGGTAGCTTGGAACTCTATTATGAGTCAGGGCCAGGAAGAGAAGCGTTCCAATGCCTGAAAAGAAAAGCGTTGTGCTAGGTGGAAAGCCAGTAATGATTGGAACTAAGAATGTTGCTCCAAACATCGCTGCGATGTGCTGAATACCCACACCAATTGTGAGCGGCCATGCAAGGCGCTCGTCAGGCTTTACTACTTCACCATCTGCAACAGATTTTCCATTGCCATGAAGTTTCCATGTTAAAAGTGACATGTATACCTTCCCATTTCTTGTGCAAAGGCAATAGATCATCCATCACCTGCGGGAAGGCCAAAATAATGATAAGCAGTTACTGCCTAGTAAGTCGGCCTGACACAAGCTCTAAGCGCGTGATTGCCTTAGATTTTAATCTTTTCAGACTTACCTGCGAAGAACCCCACTAGCCCAAGTAGCGCTCCTAAAACGGCAGGGAAGATAAGCGCGCTCCCCCAGTTATTGGTTGAATCAAAAATTGCGCCAACGATTCCAGGTGAAATTGCCGCCATTAAATATCCGACCGATTGAGCCATGATGGATAAGGAACGAGTTTCGCTGGCTTCATAACTTCTGGTCACCGTTAGCATGAGTGATAACGGGAAGGTGGTTGCCAGGCCGATATTGACTATCACGAGCCAGAAAACCAAACGCCAACCAGAGTCGAAGATCATCCCAATAAAACTAACTGTAATGAGCGCTCCAAGAATCAATAATAGAACTTGAATATTCTTTAATCGCGAGGCGTAATGCGGAACGGCGACGCCAATTAGAGAACCAAATAAACCTGTAATCGAGACAACAAGGCCAGCGTGAAAGAGTGAATACCCTTTTGAAACAAAGATAGTTGGAAGCCAGGTTGCTGTCCCATAAAAGAGCATCGATTGAAAACCAAAGAAAAGGGTGATGCTCCAGGCCCCAGGCTTTTTGAAGAGCTCCCTATGAAATGTGGAATGACTCGTTTGATTTTTTTTCTCTGAACTCTTTGCATTCTTGGCAAACCACCAGATGGTTGATGCTACGGCGATGAGAAGCCATGGAATCATTGCAAATCGCCAGCCCCAGGAAGTGGCCTCAGCCAGTGGAACAGCTACTGCAATGGAGAGGGCCGCAAAAATTCCCATAACTGTTATGTAGATTCCGGTCAGTAGCCCTGAATGATCAGGTGCGTTCTCTTTAACCCACACCGGAAGTGAGAAATTAAGAATCGCTATCGCGATACCCACCGCAAGAGATGCCATAAAGAGCATCGAAACATTGCCTACAGTACGAAAGAAAATAGCAGCGCTGAGCATGGCCAAACTAAAGGTAATCACGCGGTTGGTGCTACCAATTTTTGCAACCAGTGGCATGATCAACCCGCTCCCTGCAAAGCAGAGAACGGAGAGAGAGGTCAGGAATGAGAGCTGAAATGAGCTCAAGTTGTACTGCACTTTAAGGATTGGGTAGAGGGGGCTCATAATCACCAATCCAGCGCGCATGTTAATCGCTGTGATGAATATCGGAAGACCTTCGCCAATGACAGATCGCAGACTCTGTACATTTTCTGGCATTGCTTGAGTCTATAGGTAGGCTCAACCTGGAACCTAAAGGGCGATTACCAGGGAATTCACAAGAAACTTCACCCGACCAGTAATCAGTTGCTCCCCCTTGGACATTTAGGGTACGACAATGGCTTCTGACTTCCTTCCCGTATTTAGTGGCGGAACAGGTAGGTCTGGGACAACCTTGATCGGCAAGATCCTGCGACAGCACTCGACTGTTCACGCCGGTAATCCTTACGAGATCAAATTTCTCACTGGCAAGGGAGGGCTCTTGGATCTAGTCGGAGCTCATCTCGACAACAACCAGGGCCCCAATAATCCCTTCCACTATGTCAGCGGATTTATCTGGAGCTTTCCGGAGAGAAGAATGAACCCTCGCCGAATTTCGGCCTTGCGCGAGAAGATGTTAGAACAATGGTGGGCACGAGATGGCAAACAGGGTGGGACCGTTGGTCTCATGCAAGGCTTTGAACTGGCAACCTTGGAGTCTGAACTCGATGCCCTGCAAAAAGGATTTGCCTCGCACCCTGTCTGCAGCACCCGGAAATTCTTTTACAATTTTATGGCTTCACATAAGTTCTTTGAGAATTCCTCTATCGCAGTGGATACCACTCCGACCAATATTGAACGGTCTGATCAAATTCACAAACTTCTCAACTCAGCGAAATTCATTCACATCACTCGCGATGGACGTGACACGATCAGCTCAGTACTTAAGGAACCCTGGGGTCCAAAGAATTCGGATAAAGCCTTAGAGTGGTGGAAGCGAAAGAACATCAATGCATATAGGGCCACATCACAGCTACCAACAGAATCACTACTTAGAATGCGCTTAGAGGACTTGGTACATCACGATCGTGAGGCTACCTATCAGGAATTGCTAGCCTTTGTTGGCTTAGAAGATGAAGCTGGGATTAGAAATTTCTTTGCTACTGAAGTTCTTCCCACTAACGCTCATGTTGAGCGATGGCGAGAAGATCCTCTTCTTGATGAAGCCTTCAACAGGAAGTTCCAAGAGATTGTGACTGAGCTAGTCGATATGGGAATCAAGCTTTAACTATTGGGTAGGATGCATGGTCGCAAGGTGCAGACAATGATCATGGCAATCCCCTGAAGCATCGAACCTCTTGTGCCATCTCTAGCCTCCTTCTTCGCCATCAATTCCTCGGGTGTGGCAGGAAGCCTCAGCGATGATTGATATCCAACTTTCCCAACGCACCCCAATAGAGAGGACTCCGTCATTCACTCTATTGCCACTGGTGCAAACCCAACTACCCATACTTTGCTGACTACTCTGCTTAACTAATTAACTGACCAGCTTTCAATTTTACGAGCTCGTACTCGAAGTGCGATTACAGCGCAGAGTGAAGCAAGCAAGCTAGCGGCAAGTATTCCGACCTTGGCATCTGCCATCAAAGTCGGTGAATCCTCATAGCTCAGCTCTGCGATAAGAAGAGAGACCGTAAATCCAATTCCTGCAAGCAGACCAATAGCCATCACATCGGTCCACCGCAGAACAGGGTTGAGAGAAGCTTTTGTAAGTCGCGTTACAAGGTAAGTTGCCCCGAAAATACCGATCGCCTTTCCAAATACCAGAGAGATAATAATTGCAACGCTAATTGAGCTCGTGATTGTCTGGCTTAAGCCAAAGCTACGTATATCTACACCAGCAGAGGCGAATGCGAAGAGAGGAATGACTAGTGTGACACTTACTGGTCGCAGATACTTCTCGGAAATTTCTGCAGGAGAGAGCAGCTCCCCATTACGGTTGTGATTTCTAGTTAAAAGCGCGATAGCGATTCCTGCAACAGTTGCATGGACTCCTGACTGATAGGTCGCCCACCAGATAGCAAGACCCAATGGCAATGCGATATACCATCGAGCAATATTTAACCGCTGTGTAACCCAATAGATTGCCAGAAGAATTATCGTGAGTGCGAGCATGCCAACATCAGTCTTATTTGAGTAAAAGATTGCGATAACAGAGATTGCTCCTAAATCATCTACAACGGCAACTGTTAGTAGAAATGCCCGTAGCTCCGTCGGCAGGGATTTTCCTGCAATGGCAAGGACTGCAAGTGCAAAAGCAATATCGGTGGCCATCGGTATGGCCCAACCTTCGTGCGCATCTGCATTTCCACGCACTAAAAGTGTGTAGAGAAGAATAGGCAAACCCATGCCAGCAAGGGCTGCCACTACCGGAACAAGAGCTTGGCTCGGTTTAGAAAGGGAGCCATGCAATAGCTCGTGCTTGAGCTCAAGGCCTGCAACTAGAAAGAAAATTGCCAAGAGTCCATCTGAAATCCAATGCAGTATCGACATATCAAGATCAAGGAAGCCGATACTCAGATTACGGCCTAATAAATCTGAATAGCCCAGCGAGAAGTAGGAATTTGCAACGATCATTGCAAGGGCTGCGGCTGCTAGAAGAAGAATTCCGCCAAAAGTCTCATCTTTAAGCGCCTTGGCTAACCAACGGCCCTCATCATCGCTAACAGGTCCTAGTACAACTTCATGATGTGACGCCATATCAGTATTCTATTTCATAGTGAGCTTCTAGGTCGGATAAAGAAAGAGGAACCACATTGTGATTGCTGTCATCCCAGGGCTATTGATGGGTTTCTCTCTCATTATCGCCATCGGGGCGCAGAATGCTTTTGTTATTCGACAAGGGCTATCTAAATCACATCTACCGCTTGTTGTTGTGACCTGCGCTAGCGCAGATGTACTCCTTATTCTCATCGGAACCGGAGGACTAGGCACTCCCATTCAGGCCAACACAGCGCTTCTCGAAATTATTCGTTGGTTCGGAGTCCTCTATCTCCTCTGGTTTGGTTATAAAAGTCTGCGATCTGTCTTCAGGGCTCAAACTCTCTCTGCCTCTACAAATACTCACTCTTCTCGTACGAAAGCACTCCTAGCCACTCTAGCAATCACATTCTTGAATCCTCATGTGTATCTAGATACAGTCATTTTTGTCGGTAGCATCGCTAATCAATTCGGTGCTGATCGTTGGTATTTCGCGGCAGGAGCAAGTACTGCAAGCATCATCTGGTTTGCGACCATTGGCTTTGGCGCACAAGCAGCTTCGAAGTACCTGGCAAAGCCAATCTTTTGGAAGATTCTCGATTCTTGTATCGCTATAGTGATGTTTACACTTGCGTCAACGCTTGCCTTTTACTCCTTTTAGAGTGAATTAGTACTCTGCTTGAAGGAAGGGTGCACTGTGAATAAGCGTCTATCTTCTAGATTAGTTATCTACAGCCTAGCTGCGATGTGCGCCTTATCTTTCAGTGCAGCTTCAGCTCATAACTCGCTCAATAGCTCAACTCCAAAGGCTGGAAGTGAACTATCAATCGTTCCTATTAAAATAACTCTTCAATTTGACGAAGAGCTCCTAGTCCTCGGAGGTAGTGAAACAAATTGGATTTCAGTCACAAATAGCAAAAAACAAGAGTTTGTGGTGGGGCAAACTACAGTCAACAGTTCAGTCGCAACAGCGCAACTCGACTCCCTTTCAATGAAAAACGGTTCTTACCTAGTCTCGTACAGAGTTGTCGCAGTAGACGGCCATGTCCTCACGGACGAA
>DJBN01000015.1:10688-11606 GCA_002430075.1 Actinobacteria bacterium UBA5975
CTCACGGACGAATACTCATTTGAGATATCCGGTACGGAATCCACTCAACCTTCTTCTGCTGATTCACAAAATTTAATCGAAAATCAGGACGATTCGCGACCAGAGGCTAAAGGAATTAGCCGTGTGAACTCAATTCAGATCGCAGCCATCACCCTTGGAGTTGCCACAATCATCGGGTGGGTGTTCTTACGCAGACGAAAAGTTTCTTAGCGTCCGGCTCTTGACAGATAGAGAATACCGATCGCAACAGTTGCGATACCGAGATAGCTTTGCAAGACCAAGTTCTCACCAATCACGAAGGCTGCCAAAATCGTTGCAGTTGCAGGTTCTGCCAGTACTACCGTAGCCGCAACGCTAGATTCAATTCGTTTTAGCCCATACATAAAGAGAACGTAGCCAATCGATGTGGTCACAACGCCCAGCCACATCACCGATGCGAAACCTTTACTTGTTAGAGTCCATTGAGGGTTCTGTGCAAAGAGAAAAGGGAAAGTAACAAGTGCTGCAACCCCAAAGGTGGTTGCAGTAAGCCAGATATCCTGAGCACCGCGCGCAAGCGACCGACGACAAAGAACGTTAAAAATCGCAAAACCTGCCCCTGCAAGAACTGCCAGACTTACTCCTTTGGGATTGAATCCTTCAACTCCTCCCGCTGTAGCCACAAGCACAATTCCTGTGATTGAAATTGCCGTTCCCAAATACCAATTTCTTCGCGGTTTCTCACCAAGTAAGAAATAAGCGATAACTGCCGACAGCGTTGGTGCCACACCAAGGGCTGTGACTGTTGCAATTGCGATTCCGGTTGAATGTACCGCGCTAAAAAATGTAAGTTGATAGGCACCAATTCCTGCTCCACAAATAAGCAGATCACGGGTAGGCATACGAACATCACCACGTGTGGAACGTTGAAGATAGGCG
>DJBN01000068.1:0-266 GCA_002430075.1 Actinobacteria bacterium UBA5975
AGCGTGCAATCAATGTGCACAACCGTCACCTCCGATGTTAACGCAACGTTGCAACAGATTGCTGAGCTGACGGCTTCTGGTTGCCAAATCGTTCGCGTTGCGGTGCCTTCACAAGATGATGCAGATGCCCTTGCTCAAATTGCAAAGAAGTCCCAAATTCCCGTAATTGCAGATATTCACTTTCAACCTAAGTACATCTTTGCAGCCATCGACGCAGGGTGCGCTGCCGTTCGAGTTAACCCTGGAAATATTAAGCAATTTGATGA
>DJBN01000068.1:471-14256 GCA_002430075.1 Actinobacteria bacterium UBA5975
GATGCTGGAATTCCAATTCGTATCGGAGTTAATGCGGGATCTCTTGATCCTCGACTTCTTGCAAAGTATGGAAAGGCAACTCCCGAAGCGCTAGCCGAATCAGCCCTCTGGGAGGCATCTCTCTTTGAAGAACATGGCTTTGGAGATATCAAGATTTCTGTCAAGCATCATGATCCTGTAACGATGGTAAACGCCTATCGAATCCTTGCGGCAAAGTGCGATTATCCACTGCATCTTGGTGTTACAGAGGCAGGACCAATCTTTCAGGGCACAATCAAATCTGCAACTGCATTTGGAATTCTCTTAGCAGAAGGTATCGGAGACACAATTCGTGTCTCACTATCGGCGCCCCCTGTTGAAGAAGTTAAGGTGGGTATTTCAATTCTTGAATCCCTTAACTTGCGCCAACGTAAACTCGAAATCGTTTCCTGTCCTTCATGTGGTCGTGCACAAGTGGATGTTTATACTCTTGCCGAAAAGGTACAAGCAGGTTTACAAGGAATGACAGTTCCACTTCGCGTTGCAGTTATGGGCTGCGTGGTCAATGGACCAGGTGAAGCTCGTGAAGCCGATCTCGGTGTTGCATCAGGAAACGGCAAAGGTCAGATCTTTGTTAAGGGTGAAGTAATTAAGACCGTGCCCGAGTCCCAAATTGTTGAGACTCTCATCTTCGAAGCGATGCGTTTGGCCGAAGAGATGGAAGCCGCAGGCGTTGCATCAGGAGAACCTTCCGTCACAACCTCGTAAAGGCACGATAGGGTTGGCATTATGTTGCGAATGTCCACTCTCTTTCTGCGCACTTTGCGCGATGATCCAGCAGATGCTGAAGTTCCAAGTCACCGCCTCTTAGTGCGCGCAGGTTATATTCGCCGTATCGCGGCCGGAATCTATTCGTGGTTACCACTTGGCGTTATTACTCTTCGCAATATTGAAAATATTGTTCGCGACGAGATGGATAAGGCCGGTTTTCAAGAGGTTCACTTTCCAGCGCTACTGCCTAAAGAGGCCTACGAAACTACAGGACGTTGGAACGATTACGGTCCTGATCTCTTTCGATTACAAGATCGCAAAGGTGCTGACTATCTCTTAGGTCCAACCCACGAAGAGATGTTCACCTTGATGGTGAAGGGCGAATACTCTTCGTATAAAGATTTACCTTTATCTCTCTATCAAATTCAAACTAAATACCGTGATGAAGCTCGCCCGCGCTCTGGGATTATCCGGGGGCGTGAATTTGTGATGAAGGATTCCTACTCTTTTGATCTTACAGATGAAGGCCTCGTCGAATCTTACGAACGCCATCGCGCTGCCTATATCAAGACCTTTGATCGCTTGCGCATGAAGTACAACATCGTCAGCGCAGTCTCTGGGGCTATGGGTGGATCTGCTTCTGAAGAATTTCTCGCTCCATGTCCAACAGGTGAAGACACCTATGTGCTCTGCGAAAAATGTGGATATGCCGCAAATGTCGAAGCGATGACAACTCTCATTGCACCTAGTGACCCATCTGGAATAGCAGCCCTTGAAGTTTTTGATTCACCTAATACCCCAACGATTGATTTACTGGTCGAACTGCTCAATACGAAGTTTGGCGGGGGATACGACGGCTCTCTTACTCTTAAGAATGTCATGTTGATGGCAGACGAGAAGGCGATTTCAGTTCTAGTTCCAGGAGATCGCGAAGTAGATCTCAAGCGCTTACAAGCGAATATGCCTGGTGTTAACGATATCCGCATCTTTGAAGATGCTGATTTTGCTCAATTCTCCGGGTTGGTTAAGGGCTATATCGGTCCACAAGAGGCAAAGAAGAGCGGCATTACGGTCTATGCAGATCCACGAATTGCGCCAGGCACATCATGGGTGACAGGTGCGAACGCTCAAGATAAGCATGCACGTAACGTACTCTGCGGCCGTGACTTCACAGTTGATCACTATGTTGAAGCTGCTCAAATCAAACAAGGTGATGCTTGCCCGAAGTGCGCAACCCCCGTCATCATTGATCGTGCAATTGAGATTGGCCATATCTTCCAGTTAGGGCGAAAGTATGCGCAAGCACTTAATCTGACTGTCCTTGATCAGAATGGAAAATCTCAAGTTGTCACGATGGGCTCTTATGGAATTGGCGTCTCGCGTGCTGTCGCTGCCATTGCAGAACAGAGCTATGACGACATCGGTCTTTCATGGCCAGTAGAAGTAGCCCCTGCTAAAGTTCACATTGTTGCTACAGGTAAAGAAGGCTCTATTTTTGAAACTGCAGAGAAGATTGCCGCAGATCTTGAATCTCGCGGAATTTCGGTCATGATCGATGATCGACGTGGAACAAGTCCAGGTGTGAAATTTAAAGATGCTGAGCTCATCGGAATCCCAGTTATTGTTGTCGTCGGTAAAGCTCTTGAGCAAGGAAACGTTGAAATCCGCGTACGCAAGTCGGGCGACAAGTCAGAGGTTGCGCTGGCGGCTGCAGTTGATTCAATTGCTAATTTACTAATAACGCTGAGCTAAATGCTCGAAGGTATATCAACGTTAACGTTGGTTCTTATTCTGCTTGCGGGATTTTCTGCGGGCTTCGTCGATTCGATCGCAGGAGGCGGTGGCCTCATTCAACTTCCTGCGCTTTTGATCGCATTTCCTGATCGAGAAGTTGTTGAAGTCGCCGGCACTAATAAAGTCGGATCTATATTTGGAACCTCGGCGGCAGCCCTGAACTATCGCCGCCACATCAAGACAGAACCCAAGTTGTTAATCGCAATGGCGCTTCCTGCCTTTCTGGGTTCTGGTCTTGGCTCGCTCCTGGCAACTCGCATCTCAACGGATCAGTTAAAGACTGCGATCGTCGTGATGCTCGCTGCAGTATTTATCTATACCTTGGCAAAGCCAGATCTTGGAAAGATTGAAATTTTTAAGCACGGAGTTCGCCGCAGATTACAGATTGCTTCCGGTGCAGGCGCCTTCATTGGTTTCTATGATGGGTTTATTGGACCCGGAACCGGAACTCTTTTAATGATTGTCTTAGTCGCAGCCCTAGGTTTCGCTTTCGTCGGGGCTTCGGCGATAGCAAAGGTAGTCAATGTCTCGACAAATTTCGCATCCATCTTAGTCTTTGGATTTAATGGCTCGATTATGTGGAAAGTAGGGCTAGCTGTTGGCCTCTTCAACTTAGCTGGGGGATTCATCGGCTCACATGTTGCCATTAAGAAAGGCTCGGATTTCGTACGTAAGTTCTATCTTGTCGTCACATTTGTCTTAATTCTTAGAGTTACCTACGATCTCATTTCTTAGTAAATCAAAGTCCTGATAAAGTTTGCCCACACACAATTAAAGAATAATTTAATAAGAGGGGCTAGCAATGGCAATTACAGATCAAATCTCCCAGCTGGTTACACCTGCAGTTGAAGCAGAAGGATTCTTCCTAGAGGACGTCCAACTTGTATCACCCGGAAAGCATCGCATCGTCACATGTATCGTCGATGGCGAAAGTTCACTTAACCTTGATCAGGTTACTACCGTTTCACGTCTTATCGCTGAACTTCTTGATGTTGCGCCATTTATGGGTGATACTCCATTTACCCTCGAAGTTACCTCGCCCGGCGTAGACCGCCCACTGACAAAGCCACGTCACTTCGCCAAGAATTTCGATCGCCTACTTAAAGTTACTCAGATCGATGGTGTTATTGTGACAGGTCGCATCCTGGCTAATTCTGAAACAGGTGTCACGCTGACTGTTACTGAGAAGAAAGAGAGCAAAGAAGTCACAATTGCTCTTAGCGATATCAAACGGGCTCAAGTTGAAATTGAATTTAATCGCAAAGATAGCGATAAAGAATGATTGTAGATCTCCCATCCCTTGTTCAGCTTACCGATGCAAAAGGTATGCCCTTAGAGCAATTAATTCAGGCAATTGAATCGGGAGTTCTGGCGGCATATAACGAAGCGCCTGAACCACATCGTTATGCACGCGTTCAACTCGATCGCGAAACAGGTGAAATTCAGATTTATATCCCTGAGTTTAATGAGTTGGGTGAACGCATCAGCGAATCAGTATTAGAAGTTGAAGGCTTTGCTCGCTTAGCGACATCAACTGCACGACAGGTAATTAAGTTGCAGATGCGCGCATCGAACGACGCTGAAATCGTCGGCGAATTCACCACATCAGTTGGCGATATCGTCTCTGGAATTATTCAACAAGGGCGCGATCCAAAGATGATCAACGTCAATCTTGGGCGTATCGAGGGACGAATTCCTCCGCAAGAACAAGTTCCCGGTGAGGTCTATACCCACGGCACTCGCATCAAATGCTTTGTCGTTGAAGTAAAACAGGGACTGAAAGGGCCGGAGATTATGCTCTCTCGTAGCCACCCAGCTCTTGTGAAACAGCTCTTCTCACTTGAAGTTCCTGAAATCAAAGATGGAATAGTTGAAATCATGGCTGTTGCACGCGAAGCAGGACATCGAACAAAGATTGCTGTCCGCTCGCATCGATCAGGTGTATCACCGAAAGGTTCTCTCATTGGCCCACTTGGTGCGCGATCACGTGCTGTGATGGATGAACTCAATGGGGAGAAGATCGATATTGTCGATTACGACGAGGACCCAGCGAAATTTGTGGCGCACGCACTTGCTCCGGCGAAGGTGACCAGTGTTGAAATCGTCGATGAAGCGATGCGTTCAGCCAAGGTCGTGGTTCCCGATTACCAACTTTCACTGGCCATTGGAAAAGATGGGCAGAATGCGCGCCTTGCCGCGCGCCTAACTGGGTGGCGAATCGATATCCACCCAGATACCCCACACTCTTCTGCCTAACCAGTCCTCTGGGTTGTCAGCATTTCCCGGAGTCGGCCGGCATGGAAGCCGTGCGAAATAGGGATTTTCTCCCTGATTCGCTAGACTAGGCCCATCGCAGGCAGTAAAGAACACCTGTGGCAAAACGAAATGGATGCGAAAGATATGAAACTCAAATGAGCTCGCTTACATCATGAGGTCGAAGAACTAAGGCTCGCATCCTAAAAATATTAGGCGGGCCAAGACAGGAGAAATGTGTCAAAGGTCCGCGTACACGAGCTAGCAAAGCAGCTCGGTATGGAGAGCAAGGTAGTCCTTGCAAAACTCCAAGAAATGGGCGAATTCGTCCGCTCGGCATCATCAACAGTTGAAGCACCGGTAGTTCGCAAATTAGTTGCGCTCTACCCAGATGCTAAACCCGCCGAAGAAAAGAAGCCTGTAAAGAAAGCAGCGGCGAAGAAGAGTGCTGCCTCGAAGAAGACGGCAGAGGTAAACCCTGAACTTGCTGCAGAACTTGCTGCAGAGCTCGGTGTCGATCTTGCAGCCCTGAAGGCATCTCGCGATGCTGAAAAGGCCGCGCAGGATGAGGCAAAAGCTGCAGCGCATGAAGTGGTTGCAAATACTGAACCAACACCTGCAGCAACACCTGCAACTCCACGTCCTGGAAATAATCCTTTCTCAACCCCGAGCGCAGTTCCACGTCCACCGCGTCCTGGAAATAATCCTTTTTCAACGGGTGGGGCTGTTCCACGTCCACCACAACGACCAGCAGGTGCACCGCGCCCTGGTATGGCAGGTGCACGTCCAGGTTCTGTTCGCCCAGGTTTTGCAGCGCGCCCAGGCGCACCGCGTCCTGCAGGTGCTGGAACTGGAACTGGAAACTATCCACCACGTACTGGTGGCGCACCAACATCATCTGGTCCTTATCGTTCACAGGGTCCATCAACTGGAGCTACAACAGGTGGACCACAACGTCCAGGTGGCGGCGGACCAAACCGTGGCCCAGGTCGCGGCGGTACTGCTGGTGCATTTGGAAAGAATGCAAGTAAATCTTCAAAGCGTAAGCAAAAGTCTCGTAAGGCTCTGCGCGAAGAGTTCGACAATATGCAGGCACCACAACTTGGCGGGGCAGTTATTCCTCACGGAGATGGCAAGACACAGATTCGTATGCGTCGCGGTTCTTCCCTTGCAGATTTCGCCGAGAAGATTAATGCAGATCCAGCAGCCTTGGTATCAGCGCTATTCCACCTCGGTGAAATGGTTACCGCTACACAATCCGTGGATGCAGATACCTTTGAGATTCTCGGTGCGCAATTAGGTTACGTCATTGATGTAGTTTCTCCAGAAGAAGAAGATCGCGAGCTCCTTCAGGGCTTTGATATCGACTTGGCTGCAGAGCTCACAGAACTCGATGAGGAAAACCTCACGCCACGCCCTCCAGTAGTAACTGTCATGGGCCACGTCGATCACGGTAAGACTTCTCTCTTGGATGCAATCCGCAAAACAGAGGTAATCAAGGGTGAAGCTGGCGGAATTACTCAGCACATCGGCGCTTACCAAATTCATCATGATCACGATGGCACAAACCGTGCAATCACATTTATTGATACACCTGGCCACGAGGCATTTACAGCTATGCGTGCACGTGGTGCAAAGGTGACCGATATCGCAGTGTTAGTAGTTGCTGCAGATGATGGAATTATGCCTCAGACGATTGAAGCGCTTAACCACGCTCAAGCAGCGGATGTTCCAATCGTTGTTGCCGTTAACAAAATCGATAAGGAAGGCGCAAACCCGGATAAGGTCCGCCAGCAATTGACCGAGTACAACTTGATTGCAGAAGAGTATGGCGGAGACACAATCTTCGTAAATGTTTCTGCAAAATCAGGAGTCGGCGTCAACGACCTTATTGATTCAATCTTGCTTACTGCAGATGCTGCAATCGATCTTCGCGCCGTAGCGATCGATGATGCGCGTGGTGTCGCTATTGAAGCTCACCTCGATCGCGGCCGTGGTCCAGTTGCAACAGTGCTCGTACAACGAGGAACCTTGCGAGTTGGAGATGCAATTGTTGCCGGAGGTTCATTTGGTCGCGTTCGTGCGATGCTCGATGAGCACGGTGCAAACGTTGAAGAGGCGGGACCATCACGTCCAGTACAGGTACTCGGATTTACATCTGTACCAAATGCAGGAGATACCTTCCTTGTAGCCGAAGATGACCGCACATCTCGTCAGATTGCTGAAAAGCGTCAGGCTGCAGAACGTAACGCTCAATTAGCGAAGGCGCGTAAGAAGGTCTCCCTCGAAGACTTTATGGAACAGTCCAAGATCTCAACCCTTAACCTCATCCTCAAGGGTGACGTTTCTGGTTCCGTTGAAGCGCTCGAAGATGCACTTATGCAGCTCGATGTAGGAGCAGAAGTTGATCTTCGCGTTATTCACCGCGGCGTAGGTGCAATCACCAAGAGCGATATCACTCTTGCATCTGCATCAACTGCAGTCGTCATCGGCTTTAACGTTAAGCCAGAGCCACAGACTGCAATATATGCAGATCAAGAAGGCGTAGAAGTTCGTTTCTACTCTGTTATCTATAACGCAATCGAAGAGATCGAACTTTCACTTAAGGGTCTTCTTAAACCAGAGTTTGAAGAGATAGTTCTGGGTAATGCAGAAGTGCGCGATATCTTCAAATCTTCAAAAGCCGGAAACATTGCAGGATCAATCGTTCTCGACGGAATCATCCGTCGTAACGCCAAGGCGCGCCTTATGCGTAGCGGTGAAATCATTGTTGATGATCTCACCATCGACTCACTCAAGCGATTCAAAGATGATGCCACCGAAGTCCGAGAGGGCTTTGAGTGCGGTATCGGAGTTGGAAACCTCAAGGAGATGCAGGTCGGAGACACCATTCAAATCTTCGAAATGCGCGAAAAGAAACGCGCTTAACTCCAGAAACGGGAAAGAAGTAAAGTGGCAAATTCACACCGCAGCCAGAAGGTTGCAGATCGCATCAAGGTAGTAGTGGCACAACTGCTTGAGACAAAGATTAAAGATCCGCGTCTTGGCTTTGTCACTGTTACCGATGCGCGAGTTACGGGCGATCTCCAGAATGCGTCGATCTTCTATACCGTTTTGGGCGACGATGATGAGCGAGCGGCAACGGCTGCAGCCCTTGAATCAGCAAAGGGCGTAATTCGAAGCGCCGTTGGTAAAGACCTTGGCACTCGAATTACCCCATCTCTAGAATTCATTCTTGATGGGCTTCCTGAATCGGCTAAAGCGTTAGACACTTTATTGCAGCGCGTACACGAGCTCGACGCACAAGTTGCTAAGGCGCGTGAAAATGCCAAGCCAGTTGTCGAAGATCCCTATAAAGTCCCACGTGTGCAAGATTTAGAATGAGCGACGGCTTCTTAGTAGTCGATAAAGCAGGCGGCATGACAAGCCACGATGTAGTCGCAGTCGGCCGTAAAGCACTTGGTACCAAAAAGGTTGGCCATGCGGGAACTCTTGATCCAATGGCAACCGGTATTTTGGTTCTCGGTTTCGGTAACGGAACTCGATTATTGCAATACATCACAGAAGGCGATAAATCGTATCTAGCAACAATTGTCCTTGGTGTATCAACTGTGACAGATGATAAAGAAGGCGAAGTATTGGCTTCGACCAATGCGTCATTTGTTTCTGAAGACGACATTAAAAAATGCTTGTCGGTAATGATTGGAACTATTGCTCAACGACCATCCTCAGTCTCTGCCGTCAAAGTTGGGGGAGAACGCGCTTATGACAGAGTCAGAGCAGGCGAGAAATTTGAACTCGATGCTCGCCAAATAACTATTACCCAGCTCGATATCCTGGACATTCGCCCGTTAGGTGCAACAACTGAAGTTGATATTGAAGTTACCTGTTCTGCAGGAACTTTTATACGTGCCATTGCACGTGATCTGGGCGAGGAATTGGCAGTTGGCGGACATTTAAGCGCCCTGCGACGCACGCGAGTTGCCGGCTTCACCGAAAAAGATGCGGTCTCATTTGATGATCTCAAGGCTCAGAAATTTGTATCGCTAGATCTGGTGGAAGTCGCACGTGTAACTTTTATGCCACGAGAATTAACGCTTGCCGAAGTTCAGGAGCTCTCTTTTGGAAGACCGCTTACTGAAAATGGAAATACAGTTATCAATGCCGCTATTTCTCCGGATAATCGCTTAATCGCCCTCCTTAAAGATGAAGGTGGTAAAGCTAAACCCATCGCCGTTTTTGCGGCAGCGAACTAGGTAAGGCAAGATTGTCATATGTCTGAGACCAACGTCGTAGTTATCGGCGTTTTTGATGGAGTCCACAAGGGTCATCAAGCGCTGCTCAAGCGCGCCAAAGAGATTGCCGATGGTCGTTCGATTATCGCCTTAACCTTTGATCCGCATCCCACCACAGTCTTTGCTCCAGATAAAGCGCCAACTATGCTTACAACTTTGGCAGATCGTGTGGAACTTTTGAAAATTCATAACGCAGATCAGGTTGCTGTGATGAAATTTAACGAGAAATTTGCTGCAATGTCGCCAGAGGATTTTGTGGAAACAGTCCTTGTTAATCAACTGCATGCAAGTGCCGTGATTGTCGGAGAGAATTTTACCTATGGCCATAAGGCTGCTGGCAACTCTACTTCCCTTATTAAATCAGGGGAAGTTCACAATTTCTCTGTTGATGTGCAGGTGCTCCAGGCCGATACTGAAGTTATTTCATCTTCCCGGATTCGAAAGCTTGTTATTGATGGCAAAGTTGAGGAGGCAAGAACTCTTCTCTCACGCCCACACCGCCTAGATGGCGTAGTTGTGCATGGAGAAAAACGCGGACGCGAAATCGGTTACCCAACTGCAAACCTTGGCGCACTTGAAGGCCAAACAATTCCAGCAGATGGCGTGTATGCAGGCTGGCTCACAGTAGGGATTAATTTCTGGCCAGCTGCGATTTCAATTGGCACCAATCCAACTTTCGAAGGTGTACGTGGGCGACAGGTCGAGGCATATGCCCTTGATCAAGAAGGTCTTGAACTCTACGATAAGAATGCATCGATAGAATTTGGGTGGTTCTTACGTCCAACGTTAAAATTTGATGGTTTAGAAGAGCTACTTGTGCAGATGAAGTTAGATTGCGATAAGGCAAGGGAATTAACTGAAAAATAGGCTCAAATTGCAGCTCGATTTCACTTATCCAAAGCCCGCAGGTAAACTTCCACACGTCCAACGAGTAATCGATTTCCCGTGATCCAAACCGGGGGGCCTCTTGAACAGTAGTACTGAATGAAAAGGAAATGACATGGCATTAACACCAGAAGTAAAGAAAGAAATCATTACAAAGTACGGCTCATCAGCTACTGATACAGGAAGCCCAGAAGCTCAGGTCGCTCTGTTGTCACGTCGTATTGAAGACATCACAACACACTTAAAGACAAACCCACATGACCACCACAACCGTCGTGGACTTTTGCTCCTCGTCGGTCGTCGTCGTCGTATTTTGCAGTACCTTGCAAAGACAGATATCAGCCGTTATCGCGCAATTATCGAGAAGCTCGGTATTCGCCGCTAATTCCAGATAGAACTCAATTAGTAAGAATTACACGCCGGGGGGCCAATGGTCCTCGGTAGTGGTTTCCAGATGAATTCATCTGTGAACTTCGATCGAAGATTCATTTGTTTCGCCTCGCGTGTAGTTACCGCTCCAAAGTGCGTTCTTCGCACCTCGGAAAAGAGATAAACGAATCAAAGGAGGACCCATGGAGGGTCAAGACGTAAAGACAGCAGTAGCCGTTATCGATAACGGAAAGTTCGGAAAGCGAGAGATTCGCTTTGAAACAGGTCGCCTTGCAAAGCAGGCAGCAGGGGCTGCAGCAGTATTCCTAGATGATCAAACAATGATCTTCTCAGCGACTACAGCTTCAAAGACACCTAAAGACCAATTCGACTTCTTCCCACTCACCGTGGATGTTGAAGAGAAGATGTATGCCATAGGCAAGATTCCAGGCTCATTCTTCCGTCGTGAAGGTCGTCCATCAGAAGAGGCAATTCTTACCTGTCGTTTGATTGACCGCCCATTGCGCCCATCATTTATTAAGGGACTTCGTAATGAAGTTCAGATCGTTGTGACTGTAATGGCGCTAGATCCAGATCATATGTATGACGTTATTGCGATTAACGCTGCATCAATGTCTACACAACTTGCAGGTCTACCATTTTCTGGCCCTATCGGCGGTGTACGTGTTGCACTTATCGAAGGTCAGTGGGTTGCATTCCCTAACCACTCACAGGTCGAAAATGCAGTCTTTGACATGGTCGTTGCCGGTCGCGTAACGGCCGATGATGTTGCAATCATGATGGTTGAAGCAGAAGCGACAACTCGCACAATCGGTCTTATCTCAGAGGGTGCAGCAGCACCAACAGAGGAAATTGTTGCGCAAGGCCTCGATGCTGCAAAGCCATTTATCCGCATTCTCTGCGAAGCACAGTCAAAGCTTGCAGCAGTTGCTGCAAAGCCAACAGCTGAATTCCCTGTATTCCTTGATTACCAAGATGACGTCTTTGCAGCAGTTGAAAAAGCCGCCAAAGACGATCTTTCAAAGGCTCTTACAATCTCAGGCAAGCAAGAGCGTGAAACAAAGATTGATGAGATTTCTGCATCAACGAAGGAATCTGTTTCTGCAGCCTTTGAAGGCCGCGAAAAGGAAGTTCCTGCGGCTTTCCGTTCATTGACTAAGAAGCTTGTACGTCAGCGCGTATTGCGTGACAAGATCCGCATGGATGGTCGTGGACTTCGCGATATCCGTGCACTCTCTGCAGAGGTAGAAGTTATTCCTCGCGTACATGGTTCAGCAATCTTCGAGCGTGGAGAGACTCAAATCCTCGGTGTTACAACACTTAATATGCTTAAGATGGAACAGCAGCTCGACACAATGAGTCCTGAGAAGTCAAAGCGTTATATGCACAACTACAACTTCCCACCATATTCAACTGGTGAAACAGGTCGCGTAGGAACACCAAAGCGTCGCGAAATCGGCCACGGTGCTCTTGCTGAGCGCGCACTACTTCCTGTACTTCCAACTCGCGAAGAGTTCCCTTACGCAATCCGTCAGGTCTCTGAAGCACTTGGCTCAAATGGATCTACCTCAATGGGTTCTGTCTGTGCATCGACTCTTTCAATGCTTCAAGCTGGTGTCCCACTTAAGGCCCCAGTTGCAGGTATCGCAATGGGTCTTATCTCAGATACTGTCGATGGCAAGGTTGAATACGTTGCACTGACAGATATTCTCGGTGCAGAAGATGCATTTGGAGATATGGACTTTAAGGTTGCTGGAACTAAAGATTTCGTTACAGCGCTTCAACTTGATACTAAACTCGATGGAATTCCTGCATCAGTTCTTGCTGCTGCACTTCTTCAAGCAAAGGAAGCGCGTCTTGCGATTCTCGATGTCATGAATGAGGCTATCGATGCTCCAGATGAGATGAGCCAATACGCTCCTCGCATCATCTCTGTAAAGATTCCAGTAGATCAGATTGGTGCAGTAATCGGTCCTAAGGGCAAGATCATCAATCAGATTCAGGATGAGACAGGCGCTGATATCTCTATCGAAGATGATGGAACTATCTATATCGGCGCAACTGATGGCCCATCTGCCGAGGCAGCTCGTGCGCAGATCAATGCGATTGCTAATCCTCAGATGCCAGAGGTTGGAGAGCGATACCTCGGTACTGTGGTCAAGCTTGCAACATTCGGTGCGTTTATTTCATTGATGCCAGGTAAAGATGGCTTGCTCCACGTATCTCAGATCCGCAAGATGCACGGTGGAAAGCGAATTGAAAATCTTGAAGAAGTCATGAAGGTCGGAGACAAGATTCAGGTAGAAATCGGCGAGATTGATCCAAAGGGTAAGCTCTCTTTGGTTCCAGTGCTCGAAGATGGAAGCATGCCAGCAGCTGAATAAATGACAGTCAGACGTGCAGTTCACGCAAGTGGTCTGCGCATTGTTACGGAAGAAGTTCCGTCAGTGCGCAGCGCCGCTGTGGGAATCTGGGTCAATGTAGGTTCACGTGATGAAACGCCAGCAACTGCCGGCGCTTCTCACTTTTTAGAGCACCTTCTCTTTAAGGGAACAACCAGTAGAACTGCTCTAGAAATTTCTTCTTCCATCGAATCTGTCGGTGGTGAAATGAATGCCTTTACATCAAAGGAGTACACCTGTTTTTACGCTCGGGTAATCGATACCGATTTACCTATGGCGATCAACGTTGTCAGCGATTTAATTACTTCTTCTATTGTGACCGCGCTCGATGTTGATGCCGAACGCAAAGTAGTGCTTGAAGAGATAGCGATGCGCGATGATGATCCAAGTGATCTCGTGCACGATCTCTTCAGCGATACATATTACGGAGATACACCCATCGGTCGCCCTATTTTAGGAACTGTCGAATCCATAAGGGGAATGTCTCGAGGTACTGTCTTTAACTACTATAAAAAGAAGTATTTGCCGCAAGATCTAGTTGTTGCAGTAGCGGGAAATATTAAACATAAGCGCGTCGTCGCTATGGTTGAGGAGGCACTTTCTCGTGATAATTTCCTCGATGTACTTGCAGCTCCTGTTATCCGCCCCAATACAACGGTAAAGAATACGCGCCAACAATCTGTAGGTCTTATGTATAAAAAGAGCGAGCAGGCTCATATGTTCTACGGAATGCAAGGCGTTGCTCGGGCCGATGACCGTCGTTTTGCGATGGGGGTCTTATCTGCGGCCCTTGGTGGCGGAATGTCATCACGGCTTTTCCAAGAGATTCGCGAGAAGCGTGGGTTGGCATACTCTGTCTATGCATATGCACAGCAATTTGCCGGTTCCGGAGTGCTCGGTTTTTATGCCGGATGCAACCCTGCAAAGGCTATTGAGGTAGTTCAGATTATCCAGTCGGTACTTACTGATGTGGCAGAGAATGGAATGACTCATGAAGAAATCGAACGCGCCAAGGG
>DJBN01000067.1 GCA_002430075.1 Actinobacteria bacterium UBA5975
GCGGAGGATGAGGGATTTGAACCCTCGATAGGTTTCCCTATACACGCTTTCCAAGCGTGCGCACTCGGCCGCTATGCGAATCCTCCAGCGTCAGACCCATCTGATTTACTGAACTTGTTCACTAGATCAGGGGAGTTCGACTGGCTAAGGATATAGGTGCGCAAACTATGATTACACCAGATCTCCGGTGCGACGTTATCGTACTGAACTCCCCCAGGGTAGGAATACAGCAAGGGTAGGTGCGCTCTAGCGGGTGCACCGGAGGTCCCTAGAACTACAGATGTAGAAGTAAACAAATAAGTCTCGGTCAATTAGAAGTGAATTGAATCGTGGCCTTAACGAGAGTAGATAAAGATGTCCTTAGCGTTATATAGAAAGTATCGCCCCTCTGTATTTGCAGATGTAATCGGGCAAGAACATGTCACTGTTCCGCTATCTAACGCGCTCGAATCCGGCAAGACACATCACGCATATCTCTTTAGTGGCCCCCGTGGATGCGGAAAAACTTCTAGCGCTCGCATCATGGCCAGATCCCTTAATTGCGAAAAGGGACCAACGCCCAACCCGTGTGGCACATGTCAATCCTGTACAGACCTTGTAGCAAATGGTCCAGGGTCAATTGATGTCATTGAACTCGATGCCGCAACACATGGTTTAGTCGATGATGCACGCGAACTTCGCGACAAAGCTTTCTTTGCGCCAGTACAAAGCAAATATAAAATTTACATAATCGATGAAGCGCATCAGCTTGGACCCGGAGCTGCTAATGCGCTATTAAAAGTTGTTGAAGAGCCACCTGCTCACGTAATTTTTATATTTGCAACAACTGAGCCAGAGAAATTAATTTCAACCATTCGATCACGAACTCACCATTACCCTTTCCGTTTAGTTCCACCAGGAATTCTCGGTTCACACTTAGAAAAGATTTGCGAGTCCGAAGGAGTCAAAGTAGCTAAAGGTGTTATCCCACTAGTAGTTCGCGCATCAGGTGGCTCCGTGCGCGATGCGCTCTCTGTTCTAGGACAGCTGCTTGCAGGTGCTGGAAAAGATGGCGTGAGCTATGAAATCGCAATCCAACTTCTGGGCTTTACAGATGGGGCGCTTCTTGATGATGCAATGGATGCAATCTCTGCACGCGATGGTGCAACGCTCTTTAAGACTATTGATCGTCTTATTGAATCAGGTCACGACCCACGAAGGTTCACACAAGACTTACTCGAACGTTTGCGTGATCTGATGATTGTTGAAGCACTCGATGCAATAAATGCAAATAGTATTTTGCGCGAGCTTCCCGATGATCAACTAGAACGCATGCGCGTTCAGGCACAGAGCATTGGACAGGCCTCGCTTTCACGAGCTGCAGATATTGCAGCTGAAGGACTGACACAGATGCGTGGGGCTACGGCGCCACGACTTATTCTGGAACTCATCTGCGGACGCATTCTTCTGCCTATGGGTGACACCAGCGAAGCAGGGCTTCTGGCGCGGATTGAGCGCCTCGAGCGAGTTGGCTCGATCGCTCAAACTTCTGACACGGGAAGTAACTCGCTTCGCTCACATACTTCCCTTAGTCAAAGTTCTTCGCAATCTGAATCGAATCCTCCCAAGGCAGTTAATCCTGCAGACTACATCTCTCCCACAACTGCTGAAGCAAAGCGCGATATAGAGGCCGAGGTGCCCAAGGCTTCTGAGCGACGAGTAGATTCGATTGATGTGGCAGGGCTTAGAAGGCTTTGGCCGGATGTGATTGAGAACGTTAAGAAGCGTCGTCGACTAACTTGGTCGCTCCTATCTGCCAGCGCACAGATTCTTGGCGTAGATGAAAAGAACATCACGATTGGCATCGTCAATGCCGGTGCTCGCGATTCATTTGTGCGAAGTGAATCTGATGAGATTCTTCGTCAAGCCTTTATCGAAGTCGTTGGCTTAGATCGCAAGATTGAATGCACGGTTGACCCAAGTATTGATACAACATCAACACCTGAATCTCGAGCAGTGCGAACATCAGAAGCGCCAACAGATGCAACCCAACTCTCTGGAGCTGCGCTACTTGCTCAAGAACTCGGTGCACAAATAATTAGCGAAACGAGCCACGACTAATGTCAACAGGAATGTATGAAGGTGCAATTCAAGATCTGATTGATGCGCTAGGCCGTCTTCCAGGTATTGGTCCAAAGAGTGCGCAACGAATCGCATTTCATATTCTGCAATCAGATTCTGAAATAGCCGCAAACCTGGTTGAAGCAGTCCGTACAGTAAAAGAGCGGGTTAAATTCTGCACTCAATGCGGCAATGTCTCGGAAGAAACAGAGTGCCGTATCTGCCGGGATCCTCGCCGCGATGGAACAAAAATCTGTGTTGTCGAAGAGAGTAAAGATGTCATCGCAATCGAACGTACCCGCGAATTCCGAGGCAAATACCATGTGCTCGGGGGAGCAATCAGCCCTATCGATGGGATCGGTCCTGACCAACTGCGTATTCGCGAATTAATGCAGCGCTTATCGGATTCAACAATCACCGAAATTATTCTGGCGACAGATCCCAATCTTGAGGGAGAAGCTACCGCCACCTACCTGGCCCGCTTGATCAAGCCCATGGGCATCAACGTCTCGCGCCTTGCATCTGGCTTGCCGGTAGGTGGAGACCTTGAATATGCAGATGAAGTTACCCTTGGACGAGCCTTTGAAGGACGTACCATCGTTTAGTCTCACTATTTGGGCGTATTGCTGTCTCAAATAGTAAGATTTTCTATTAAATAGGTAGCGCCATCTTTTCTTCTGCCTCACTATTAAGCCATGGGTTTGATTGTTCAGAAATTTGGCGGCTCCTCCGTAGCCGATGCCGAGGGCATGAAGCGCGTAGCTGCCCGCATTGTGGCGACCAAGAAGGCTGGCAATCAGGTGGTAGTCGTGGTCAGCGCAATGGGAGATACAACTGATGAGCTCATTGATTTAGCCAACGCCGTAACCCCAATTCCCCAAGGTCGCGAGCTCGATATGTTACTGACCGCCGGAGAGCGAATCTCGATGGCAATTCTTGCGATGGCTATTAATAATTTGGGTTTCGAAGCGCTCTCATTTACTGGATCACAAGCTGGAGTAATTACAGATTCTGTACATGGAAAAGCGCGAATTATTGACGTCACCCCAGGAAGAATCCGTGAAGCAATTGATAGCGGCGCGATCGCAATTGTCGCTGGATTCCAAGGAATTTCGCAAGATACAAAAGACATCACGACTTTGGGTCGCGGAGGATCTGATACAACTGCAGTGGCGCTCGCTGCCGCCCTTGAAGCAGATGTATGTGAGATTTATACAGATGTCGATGGAGTCTTTAGCGCAGATCCCCGAGTTGTACCCGAAGCTCGCAAATTGAAAACTGTTACATACGAAGAAATGCTTGAACTCGCAGCAGCAGGTGCAAAAGTTCTGCATCTACGTTGCGTCGAATATGCACGCCGATATAACTTACCAATTCACGTCCGTTCATCTTTTTCACCTAACGAAGGAACATGGGTGGTTGAAAACCATCCCGAAGGAGGCACCATGGAGCAAGCAATCATCTCTGGCGTAGCGCACGATAAGTCAGAGGCAAAAGTCACCATTGTCGGAGTTCCTGATCGCACTGGTATTGCAGCCCGCATCTTTCAAGCAATTGCAGATAATGACATCAACGTAGACTTGATTGTTCAGAATGTATCGGCCGCAGCTACTGGCCTTACCGATATTTCATTCACTGTTCCAAAAGCAGAAGGTCAAAAAGCAACGGGAGTACTTCAAAGAATTCAAGGCGAAGTTGGTTTTGCCTCCCTGATCTACGATGACACCATTGGAAAGCTCTCACTTGTTGGCGCTGGAATGCGTTCACATCCAGGCGTTACCGCAACATTCTTTGCCTCGATGGCAGATGCTGGAGTAAATATTGAAATGATTTCAACATCAGAGATTCGCATCTCTGTCATCGTTCGTGAAGCAGATCTAGAGCGCGCTGCAAAGGCTGCCCACACTGCTTTTGGGCTTGATTCTGATCAGATTGAAGCTGTTGTTTATGGAGGAACTGGTCGATGACACAGAAGCCATCTCTCGCGGTAGTTGGTGCAACGGGTGCTGTCGGCACGGTAATGCTCGGTATTCTCTCCGAACGCCCTGATGTGTGGGGTGAAATTCGATTAATCGCATCAGCTCGCAGCGCAGGCAAGAAGTTAATGTGCCGAGGCAAAGAACTCACTGTCGTTGCACTTTCTCCCGAGGCATTTGACGGCATTAATGTCGCGATGTTCGATGTTCCAGATGAGATTTCAGCAGAGTGGGCACCAGTTGCTGTTTCACGCGGCGCAGTTGTTGTTGATAACTCTGGAGCTTTTCGTATGGAAAAAGATGTTCCACTCGTCGTTCCAGAAGTAAATCCTCAAGATGTGAAGAATCGTCCACGTGGAATTATTTCAAATCCAAATTGCACAACTCTTTCTATGATTGTTGCGATGGGTGCTCTACACCGTGAGTACGAATTAGAGGAATTAGTTGTCTCTTCTTACCAAGCAGCATCTGGTGCTGGGCAAGCTGGTATCGATACACTTCGTTCGCAGATCAGCGCAGTTGCTGGTACAGCAGTCGGCGATAGCGCTGGCGATCTTCGTGTAATCATCACGGAGAATGGACCGTTTCCTGCGCCTCTTGCCATGAACGTTGTCCCTTGGGCCGGGTCGTTAAAAGAGGATGGTTATTCATCAGAAGAACT
>DJBN01000064.1:0-2410 GCA_002430075.1 Actinobacteria bacterium UBA5975
AACATAAAGCGTGATTCAAAGACGTTTTCAGTGACAATCGAGTGGCCTTCGGCAATGGCATTCATGCCGATAATAAAAGGAAGTAGATCGGTAGCAAATCCTGGATAGGGCAGCGTTGAAACATCAATTGCTCGTGGGCGCTGATTCATTTGCACACGGATTCCATCCTGCGTCGATGTGATGATGGCGCCAGCTGACGTTAATTTTTCAAGCATAACTTCCATGTGGTCGGCACGTCCTCCTTGGATGGTGATATCTCCTTGTGTCATAGCGGCCGCAAATGCCCAAGTTCCGGCGATGATGCGATCTGTGATGGTGGAGTGATCAGTTGGCTTGAGCTCTTTAACGCCAGTGATTGTGATGGTTGACGAACCAAGACCTTCAATCTGCGCACCCATACCAATAAGAAATTCACCGAGATCAACAAGATCAGGTTCGCGCGCTGCATTGTCAATTGTGGTTACACCACGAGCAAGAACCGCAGCAGTCATGAGGTTCTCTGTTGCTCCGACAGATGGGAAATCTAAATCAATTGATGTACCTACAAGTCCATCGGGTGCATCGGCAATAACGTAACCGTGTTCGACATGCACCTTTGCGCCAAGAGCTTCTAGACCCTTGATATGAAAATCAAGGCCACGTGAACCGATGGCATCCCCTCCAGGGAGTGCAACTTCGGCTTCTCCGATACGTGCAACAAGTGGACCTAAGACGTTGATGGATGCGCGCATCTTCCGCACTAAATCGTAATCTGCGCGATGTGAAGGTTGGGCAGGAACATCGATAGTGACTGTTGATTCTCCGCGCAATACTGTGCAACCCAGGCGCGTAAGCAAATCAGCCATGATGTCGACATCGGCAATATCTGGGACATTGCGAATAGTTGTTTTACCGACAGCCAATAAGGATGCAGACATCAATTTAAGAACCGAATTCTTAGCGCCTGTGACTGTTACTTCACCTTCAAGGCGGGCACCCCCGGTGATCCGGAAGCGGTCATTGGACGAAGGTGCCATATCCGAAGTCTACTTATAGGCTAGGGCCATGGTTAATTTAACACGTATTTACACAAAGACTGGCGATGACGGCACTACCTCTCTCGGAGATATGAGCCGCACATCAAAAAATGACCCACGTCTTGAAGCCTATGCAACGGTTGATGAAGCAAATTCAACAATCGGAGTCGTTCTTGCAACAGATGAATTAGCCGACGATCTGAGAGCACTTTTGGTTCGAATTCAAAATGACCTCTTTGATGTGGGTGCAGACCTTTGTACTCCAGTAGTCGATGCTCCAGCATTTGAGCCACTTCGCGTTCTTGAATCACAAATTGTTTACCTTGAAGAAGCAATCGATAAGTACAACGCCGATTTAGAATCCCTGCGCTCTTTCGTCTTACCCTCCGGAACTGCTGCTGCTGCACATCTGCATGTAGCACGCACAGTATTGCGTCGCGCTGAGCGGTGCACATGGGCTGCAATCCACGCATTTGGTGGCGGAGTAAATCCGCTGACTGCAAAATATTTAAACCGTTGTTCTGATCTTCTCTTCGTTCTTGCACGTGTTGCAAATAAAAAGATAGGCGATCAGTTGTGGGTCCCGGGCGCTAATCGTTAGGAAAAGCTCTTGAGGTGCGCACGAGCTGCGCTCTCTTCTTGAGGAAAGACAAAGACGCGGGGACCATCGGTGGTCTGCGTCAACGTTGCTCTAATTCCCACAGCTAACAATTGCTGGCGCACGATTTCGCCTTCTATATGATTGTTTGGACTCGACACTGGTACCAATGTGCCGTAATCACTCTCTTTGCCTTGAATTGGTCGGCGAGCAACGAGTGAATGGCCTGGCTTTGTAGTCCATTTGAGAATGAGAATGAGAAATAAAAGAACTGGAAAGCCTGCCAAACTCATAAGAAAGAGATGGTTATTGACTCCTCCTAACATTAATTCTCAACCTTATTAAAAGTCACAGTTGCAGTACCTTCAGGCTTGGCCTCTTGATGGCAGATAACTTCAATTCCAGAGATGTATTCAAGTGACTCAAGTGGTTCTGGTGAAATAAGCAAGATTGTCTTTATCTGACGCGGGGTACTAAGGCCAGTAATTGTTCGTAAGTTTCCAATCAGCACCTTATCCTGTGTCAAAACTTGCGAATTAATTTCCCACCAAAGGCACCCTTGTTCGGCAGCGACAAGGACTGCTCCACAAATAAATGTTGTACATGCCTGAACTTGGGAAGCGAGATTAGTCTTGGCTGAGATAACTCCAACTAGCTCTTTACTCGTTGGAATCTTTGCGTAGACACCAGTCTCATATCTATAACCCGCAGGCGGCCACTTAGGCGAAGGAGATGGCGAGACCTTAACCTTTTTACGAGGCGTTGGTTTCGGTTTCGGCTTCGCAGTTGCCTTCGG
>DJBN01000064.1:2537-19271 GCA_002430075.1 Actinobacteria bacterium UBA5975
CTTCGGCTTCGCAGTTGCCTTCGTAGAAACCTTAACCGTAGGTTTTGGAGTTGGCTTCTTGGTCGCAGCCAGAGCCGAACTTCCAGATAACGTTAAGACAATTGCAAGCAAGAGTGCAATCTTTCTCAATCGCGCTCCCATTTGAAGCTGCGGATCGCCCAGATTAAACCGATTACTAGCCACGCGGCAATAATGGCAAAGGTACGCCCAGTTTCCCAATTTCCAGCAACTTCACGCGTAGCAAATGAATCAGGGAGGAAGACTGAACGAGCACCCTGAGTCATCCACTTCAAAGGAAAAATTGCTGCAACTTGTTGCATCCAATGGGGAAGATCAGAGAAGATAAAGAAGACACCACTAAAAAACTGCAGAACAATTACAACTGGTGAGACAACAGCGGAGGCGCCACGACCGCTCTTTGGAACATTTGAGAATGCAATTCCTAAGACTGTAGAACACGCACTCCCTAGTACAAGCAAGGCGGCAAGTAGTAACCATTTATCTGCAGTCTTTGGCAAATTAACACCAAAGAATGCAACTCCTGCAGCTAGTAGAAGGAGCGTTTGAATCAACATGCTGATAGTTACAAGGATTGCCTTTCCGATAAAGTAGCTACTTGCTGGCATCGGTGTCCCACGTAGACGTTTAAGAGTTCCGAAGTCGCGTTCTACGGGAATCATGATTGCCAGTTGCTGGAAACCAGTATTAACAAGGCCGGATGCAATCATACCTGCGACAAAATACTGACTGAATGTGACGCCCTTGGCTATTGAATTTGAGAAGACCGAACCGAAGATTGCAAGCAATATTAATGGAAATAACATTGTGAAGACAACAGATTCTCGTTGGCGCACGAATTGGCGAACTTCAAGGCGGCCTCGTTGCAATCCGATAGTTATTGCAGTTGGGTTACTCATGGGAGCCACCAATCATTTCAAGGTAAACATCTTCAAGGGAAGCCCGCTTCACACTGAGCTCTGGAACTTCGCCACCAAAATGTTCTGAAAGTTTTGTCACGAGTTGTGTTGGATTGGCGCTACGCTCTGTCCGAACTTCAAATCCATCGCGCCATGAAACTGTTGCAAGTGAAGTCGCGCGACCCCCTAGTTGGTCTGGGGTAGATACGGCAATAATCTGGCCACGATTGATAACTGCAACTCGATCCGCCAGCGCTTCTGCTTCATCGAGGTAGTGAGTTGTTAGGAGAATCGTTGCACCTTCATCGCGCAACTTTCTAATAAGTGACCAGAATGCTCGACGTGCTTCAGGATCGAAACCAGTTGTAGGTTCATCAAGGAAGATAAGTTCTGGATTGCCAATGATTCCCAGCGCAACATCGAGTCTGCGCCGTTGGCCACCGGACAAGGTACGTCCCAAAGCCTCTGCCTTCTCGCCTAAACCAACAAGTTCGATGACTTCTCGGGGATCTTTGGGGTTCTTGTAATATTGAGCAAAATGAGCAACCGATTCAAAGACCGTTAAGTCTCCTGCATCATTTGTAGATTGCAGAACAATTCCAATACGATCACGCCAGAGCTGTCCCGCATGCCCCTTAGTTGCTGGATCAAAGCCCAGAACCTCAACACGTCCTGCATCTCTATCGCGAAAGCCTTCGAGAATTTCAACTGTCGTTGTCTTGCCTGCGCCATTTGGCCCAAGGAGAGCAAAAATCTCTCCTTGCTCAATCTCAAGGCTCAATCCGTCAACGGCCTTATGTGAGCCGTAGCTCTTTATCAGTCCAGAAACGGTAATGACGTGGCTCATATGGCTATCTTGTCACTGTCTCATCAAAAGTGCGAGAAAATGGTTCTATGAGCCCTCGTAAGAATTATCCTAAAAATCGTAGGCCGAAAGACGGTGATGAAGATCGCCCTGTAAATCCTTCAAATCAAAGTTTTGAAGAAGATGAGAATGGCCTTTGGGTTGTCAGAAAATTAACGGGTTCATCTGCAAATAAACCATATCGATGTCCCGGGTGCGATCAATTAATTCCAATGGCAACTCCACATACAGTTGCATGGCTTGATGACGAAGAGGATAACCGCAGACATTGGCACAATACATGTTGGAGTAAGAGAAATAATCGTGGACCTCGCACAGAACGAACTAGAAACGCGCCACGTTACTAACAACGCCTGGTTTCATTAACGACTCCAATAGTATTGCGCAGGAAATCGGAGGAATGATGGAAAAAGCAAAACATAAACGGTCCCTATTGAAGGCGATCACTTGGCGCATAACTGGGACCGCAGATACATTTATACTCTCCATGTTGATTACACGGCAAATTAAATTTGCGCTTGCAATTTCGGCCACAGAATTAGTTACAAAAATAGTTTTATATTATTTCCACGAACGCATCTGGGAGCGGTTTAGCTGGGGAAAGACGAAAGACTAGCTCGTAAAGCGTTAGCCAAGACGACCTTTGAGTAACTTGGTAACTGCAACAATCAACTTATCGTTGCCAATTGTTCTTGAAAAACTTGTAAATGCGATTGGCAGTTGGAAACGAGCGCGGACTACAGTCCGTGGATAAGTAAATTCGAGAATTCCTTCAGGTCCATGGATGCGACCGTATCCGCTATCTTTCACACCACCGAACGGAACTGAATCAACGGCGGCAAATGAGATAACAGAGTTGATAGCAACCATTCCTGTATGAAGTTGAGAAGCAATCTTCTTGCCGTGGCGCTTCGACCAGATTGATGCACCAAGACCATACCTGCTTGCATTCGAGAGTTCGATCGCTTCGGCCATACTTTTCACTCGATTGATTGCGATAGTTGGGCCGAAGGTTTCATCGGTCATAGCAATTGAATCTTCAGGTACATCAGCAAGGATGACAGGTTCAACGAATGGGGCTTTCACAGAGGTCGATCCACCCATCAATACTTTGGCCCCGCGAGAAATTGCATCATCGATATGGCTTTGAATAATCGGTATCTGCTTCGGCATGGTTGTCGGACCATATTTTCCGTGGCCTGGTGCACCGGGATGAATGTCCTTAGCAATCTCCAAAATATTTTCGATAAATTTATCTGCAACTCTTTCATCGACATATACACGCTCTGCACCAATGCATGTCTGGCCAGCATTAGAGAATGCCGACCAAACTGTGGCATCTGCAGCACGCTTGAGATCAGCATCGTGAGCCACAATGACTGCATCTTTACCGCCGCATTCAAGGACTACTGGCGTCATGAGCGCCGCACACGTAGCTGCAACCACCTTGGCAGTCTTAGTAGAGCCAGTAAAAGCTAATTTATCTACACCACTTTCGCATAAGTGCCTTCCTGTTTCGCCAAGTCCTGTGATGCATGTGAATACGTCAGCAAGCATCGAGGAATCAATAAATGATTGAGCTAGAAATTCTCCAACTCCTGGCGTGTATTCACTTGGTTTAAATACAACGGCATTTCCTGCAGCAAGGGCGTAGGCGATTGAACCAAGAGGCGTAAAGACTGGGTAATTCCATGGACCAATGACACCCACAACTCCGACAGGGGAGCGTTCAACTGTTGCCGACATATTTGCCATGAGTAGCCCTGGAGAGCGATGAGATGTGCGCATTACAGATTCTGCATGACGGGCTGCCCAAGCAATGTGTCCTGCTGCAAGAGAGGCCTCTAATTTTGCATCACTTATAGGCTTTCCAGTTTCTAGCGCAACAAGCTCTACAAGTTGATCCACATTTGCAAGTAAGTCCGTACTCCACTTCAACAAGATCTTTCGACGTCCACGAAAGCCAAGATCACGCCATTCTTGAGATGCAGTACGCGCACGCGCAACGGCTGCTTGAACGCCTACTTGACTAAAGATTTCATGCGAGGCGATTACCTCGTTGTTGACAGGATTATGGGAATTGAAAGTTTGAGTATCTGTCGAAGCCATATGGAAAGACTAGACTGCAACTATGCCGGAACCAATCCGCCCCAGTACTGTTTTTCCAGCGTCTCGAACCCCCTTTACGGTAACGACCGAGGATGGCGAAGTACTTGTAGGTGAAGTAAGCGCTCCCTTGGACAATCTCACCTCTGCGATCCTTTGTTGTCACCCCAATCCAACGGGTGGGGGAATGATGGATAGCCATATCTACAAGAAGGCATCTAATCGCTTGCCTGCGATGGCAGGAATCACCGTGGTGCGATTTAACACTCGCGGAACAACAAGTGAAGCCGGCACAAGCACAGGTTCATACGATAATGGCCGCGCCGAAAAATACGATGTTGAGGCGATGGCTCGATATTGCTTTGACGTTTTGAATCTCAAAGAACTTTGGGTCGTCGGATGGTCATTTGGAACAAGTATCGCCATCAGTCACGCCCGAGACCCAAGAATCAAAGGGCTCATTCTATTAAGCCCAACTCTACTTGATATTGTTGATGGAGATCTTGAATTCTGGGCTAACGATGGAAGGCCAATGACAGCGCTGATTCCAGAGCACGATGATTATTTAAAGCCTGAGCAAGCAAAGGTACGTTTTGCACTTATTCCACAGATTGAACTCATTGCAGTTGATGGCGCAAGGCATCTCTGGGTTGGAGAACCATCAGTGAACCGGGTTCTCTCTGAAATAACTCGAGCCGTTGCCCCCAACCGCTTGCCTTTACCTACCGAGTTTTAAGACTTTTGCGCGCGAGGGTAAACAACTTCTTCAAGAATCAAAATGATTGAGGCAGCAACTGGCACTGCAAGCAAACCGCCCACAAGACCCAAAAGCGAAGTTCCTATTAGTGCAGAAATAATTGTGACCGCCCCTGGTAGGGCAAGGGTACGTTTCATAATCTTTGGTGTCAGAATGTAATTCTCGGCTTGTACATAAACCACATAGCCAACAAATGCTACGACTCCAATGGTAACTGATTCAGTCAGTGCAATAATTGTGAAGACGGTGCAACCAATGAAGTGACCAATAAGTGGCACTAGACCACATACAAAGATGATGATTCCAATTGCTACTGGTGATGGGAGCCCTAAGATCACTGCAAGTAAGGTCATAAAGGTTGCTGCAAAGAAAGATACGAGAATCTGGCTGCCAACGAAGGCGCCCACCCGAGCAATAATGGCATCGGTTAGAGCTGCAACTCGAGGACGTCTACTGGCAGGAACCAACTTAAGACCGAGCTCTGTAGCTTGCGGAAGGGAAGTGATGAAATAGAGAGTCAATACAAGAATTGTCAGTCCTGTAAAAGTGCCCGATAGAACTGATTTGCCGACGCCAATCACCCCACCAAATGCTGTGACAAGTAGAGTGCCATCAGATGTAACGCTTTGAAGTTTATTCTGCAGAGAATCAACGATGCCGTACTGGTCATTAATCTTTGCAATACTGGCGTTGTTCTTTAAGTCTTCAAGAAGCGAAGGAGCAATCTGTATTAGGTTCGTTCCTTGCTTTACAAGTGGTGGCACAACAAGAGCGGCAAAGAGGCCAACGAAAATTATGACAAGTGCAAAAATAATTGCTACTGCAACAGTTCGTGATACGCCTCGACGACGTACAGCTTCTACGGCTGGATTAAGTCCTGTCGCAAGAAAGAGGGCAACGAGAATGAGAACAAATACTTGGCTGGCACTGGCAAGAGCACGCATCAATACAAATGCGCTGAGAGCACCGATTGTGGCTACAAATCCAAAATAAAAAGGGTGTCCATGATCGATAGGAGCGCCTGCGGCTCCAAAATTAGATGGAATGGTTGATTCTCTTGCTTTTCTCTTCATCTGCTCTGAAATAGCCATGCTTTATTGTAAAGCGTAAGAGAGAATAACCCTCATGGCGCTACGGATTACTGGGCTCGGCGAGGAAATCGCAGCTCTCACGGGCCTGCCCTGGAACATCGCGTTAGAGCAATGGCCAGAAGATCCTATGCTCGCTGAAAAGCGCGGCATCTCGCGACATATCGTTCGGTTAGTAAGGTCTACAGATAACCCAGATTCAGAAGTTTATGCAGTCAAAGAGACGGTTTCGGAATTTGCTAACCGTGAATATCAGATTTTGCGCGAGCTCACACAGTTAGATTCACCGAGCGTTCAATCAATTGCCGTCATTGAGGGTCGAAGAGATAACAATGGGGAAGAGCTTCCCTGCGCACTGGTCACGCGTTTCTTGCCGTACTCACTTCCATTTCGCGTAGTGCTGAGCGATAAGCACGTGAGTGCAGAAGATGTAACCTTGATGGCCAATGCGCTCGCTTTATTATTGGTTCGTCTCCACCTTCTGGGTTTCTGGTGGGGCGATTGTTCCCTATCTAATACCTTATTCCGTCGCGATGCCGATGCTTATGCTGCATATTTGGTCGATGCTGAAACTGGAGAGTTTCAAAAGTCGCTAACTGCCGGTCAGCGCGAACATGACCTTGAAATTGCACACTTTAACGTTGCAGCAGAGCTAGAAGATTTGCAGCTGTCTGGTGTTCTCTATCCAGGCCTGGATCCAATTCGCGCCAGTTCTGCGCTGATAAAGCGATACCACCGTTTATGGTCTGCACTGAAAGATCGGCAGGTACTTGATCCAACAGATCGTCATGCAGTCGAGCGCGCGATGCGACAGTTGCACGATTTAGGTTTCGCCGTCGAAGAAGTATCTGTGTCGATGGAGGATGGCGAAAGCTCTCCTAAGATGGTTTTTCAACCAAAGCTGGTTGCAGCTGGTTATCACAAGAACCGCCTGCGCGAATTAATGGGACTTGAGACCGAAGAACTTCAGGCCAAGAGGCTCTTGGCGTCCTTTGATCGCTTCCGCGGGCGCGAAGCTTCACCTAAGCCTCCGATTTATAATTCAGCAAAGCGATGGCTGGATCAGGTCTTTAGGCCAACAGTTGATTTGATTCCGCCAGGGCTTAAAGGCCGTATTGAACTTGCTCAATTTTTCCATGAAACCCTTGAGCACCGCTGGTATTTGGGTGAACGAGCAGGGCACGATGTTGGACTAGAGTTCGCTGCAAAGGCTTACATTGCAGATGTACTTCCCTATCGTCGCGATTCAGGTGTCGACGTTCGCGTAGATGGTGCAATGCAGTAAGAAGTTTCCGAAGATTTAGAAAGCAGCGAGGATTACCAGATGACATTGCCACCAAATTTCTCACAGGCAGTTGATCTGAGTTCTCTTGGCAAGCCAGCACCCGATCTCTCTTCACCGATGCCTGGCATTGAGGTAACTCCTCAAAATCTACAGGCTGAGATACTTCCTCTTTCAGAGACCAAACCTGTCGTTGTTCTTTGCTGGACTCCGCGTTCTACAGAATCTATTGAACTACTTCGCACATTAGGAAAACTTGAAGGCGAAGGCGAAAGCTCTTGGGTACTGACCCGCGTTAACATTGACGAGCAAGCCTCCGTAGCGAAGGCGCTACAGGTGCGCGCTGTTCCATACGGAGTAGTTTTCATCGGGGGACAAGCAATTCCCTTTCTTGAACAAGCACTTACAGAAACACAGTTGCGCGAAGTTATTACAAAGATTCTTACCGTTGCCGCCCAACAAGGCATTGGTGATGCACCAGTCGAGCAGACCGAACCTGAAGAAGATGAAGCACTTGCAGCCCTTGATCAAGGCGATTACGAAACTGCAGAGGCTGCATATAAACGCTTACTTGCACGCAAACCAAATGATAATTACGCAAAGCTTGGTCTTGCCCAAGTGCAACTTCTTAGGCGCACACATGGAGTCGATGCAGCTAAGGTGATGGAAGATGCCATCAAAAACCCTGACAATATTGATATTCAAATTCAATGTGCAGATGTCGAAGTAATGAGCGGCTATCTAGAACCAGCTTTTGAGCGCTTGCTTCGCCTTTTACTTGTCTTGCACGGCGATGAGCAGAAGATTGTTAAAGACAGACTTCTCGAGCTCTTTGCGCTGGCAGATCCTGCAGATCCACGCGTCATTAAGGCTCGAACCCAGCTTGCGAACGCCCTTTTCTAATGGGCCGAGATATTCACCATAAATTAGAGCAACGACTACTGCATCTACTTTTCTTTGCTTTCGGCTTCGTCATTATGGCTTGGGTTCCACGTTTTCCAGAAGTCAAAGCAAATCTAAATTTAGATAATGGTGCCTTTGGGTCGCTGATGAGCATGGGTTCAATCGGGGCATTCTTTGGCCTCTTAACCGTCGGCCATATCATCCATCGATTTGGCGCTGTAAAAGTGACGATTATATCAATTTTGATTCTAGTTATTTCTCTTGGCGTTCTTGTCCATATCCAATCTAGTTTTTTCTTTCTGATATTCAATATTGCATTTGGGTTTGGAATTACTGCAGTGCACGTTTCAATCAATAGCCAGGCATTTCACTATCTCGAACGCAGTGGCCGCAATCTTGTGACCAGCGCTGCGGGATATTGGAGCGCAGGGGCTCTTGCCACAGCAATTGTTTCTGGTCTTCTTGTCAACCATGTGTCACTCGCAAGACATATTGACATTCTCTCTCTAGTCACTGGTATTACCATGATTTCTATCGTGCTCAGCCTTCGTCCAGTTCTGCTTACGGCAAATGAAAATTCTGAAAGCGCCTATTCGATAAAAGAAATTTTCACCTCTTTTCATATCGATTGGCCCGTTAGCCTTGGAATGGCCTGTGCTATCTACTTAGAGTTTGCAGTGGGGGATTGGGGAACAATCTTTACCAAAGACCGTCTCGATATTAACGCTGGTCTTAGTACTGCCCCTTACATCGTCTTTACAGCGATGATGATCTTCGGTCGGCTTCTGATTCACCGCTTGCTTCCCTTGGCCCCTCTTCACTTATGGGTCAAGAGAGCAGCCCTTGTGGCCGGAATCGGATTTGGGGGCTGCATCATCGTTGCAACCCATCTTCCTCTTGCCTACAAGTGGTGGTCATATGGACTCTTTATCCTTGCCTTCTTCGCCGCAGGGCTTGGATCTTCTTTCCTGGGACCATCCTTCTTCGCCGCAGCAGATAGCCGTTCGACAATGCCCAGCGCCGTTGTTGTTGGGCAATTTGGAGTCCTTAATAGCGTTCTTCTCTTTGGAATTAAATGGATCGTCGCATGGACGATTCAGTTCACAGGATCCATGGCCCTTGCAATGATGATTCCAACGCTGCTGATGCTTTCAACAGTCTTCTTTATAGACTCATTGAAACCTGGTACAAAAGCTAAGGTTTAACTCAGCCCGAACCTTCTGTATTGCCAGCTTCGGCTGCGTTGATGTCAAAAATTCTGTACTTATCAATCGCTTCTTGAACTACAGAATCCTTGACTTCACCAGCTTTAGCAAGTTCGGCAAGGGTAGCTACAACGATTGATTCAGCATCGACCTTGAAGTGGCGACGTAGCGCGCCACGAGTATCTGAAAGTCCAAATCCATCTGTTCCAAGTGAATGGAAAGCGTTAGGCACCCACGGAGCAATCTGATCCTGGACAGCGCGCATAAAGTCAGAGACTGCGATGACTGGGCCATCTGTTCCCTTGAGCTTGTTATGAACATAGGCACTCTTCTTATCCTTTGGATTGAGCATGTTGTGACGATCGACTGCTAGCCCATCGCGACGAAGTTCATTCCATGACGTTACCGACCAGACTGAAGCTGCTACGCCCCAATCTTCTTGCAGTAACTTCTGCGCCTTAAGCGCCCAATTCACACCAACGCCTGATGCAAGAATCTGTGCATTTTTCTTACGTTGACGAGATGCCCCAGAGTAGAGATAGATTCCCTTGAGCAGACCTTCGAGATCGAGGTTATCTGGTTCTGCTGGCTGCATGTATGGCTCGTTATAGATAGTGATGTAGTAATAAATATTTTCGCTATCTTCTCCATACATACGGCGAAGTCCATCTTTAAAGATATGGCCGACTTCGTAAGCGAATGCAGGATCATAAGAAACAACAGCTGGATTGGTGGCCGCTAATAGGTGCGAATGGCCATCTTCATGCTGCAAACCTTCTCCATTGAGCGTCGTGCGTCCTGCCGTTGCGCCCAATACAAAGCCGCGAACCAATTGGTCGGCCGCTGCCCAGAAGGCATCTCCTGTGCGCTGGAATCCAAACATTGAATAGAAGATATAGATAGGAATCATTGGTTCATCGTGGGTTGAATATGAAGATCCAACTGCGGTAAAGGAGGCCACAGATCCTGCTTCATTAATACCTTCATGCAAGATCACGCCAGATGTTGATTCTTTATAGGACAACATCAATTCGCGGTCTACAGCCAAATATTGCTGACCATGAGGTGAGTAAATCTTTAGCGATGGGAAGAGTGAATCAAGGCCAAACGTACGAGCCTCATCAGGAATAATCGGAACAATTCGGCTTCCGAGCCCGGGATCTTTCACAAGATCTTTCAACATACGAACAAATGCCATCGTTGTTGCTATCTCTTGTTGGCCAGATCCGCGTCGAGCTGATTCATATGCTTCATCTGCAGGCTGCGGAAGTGGGCGAGAGACTTTGCGACGGCTTGGAATAGATCCACCGAGTTCGCGACGACGCTCTTCGAGGTATTTCATCTCAGGAGAATCTGCAGTTGGGCGGTAGTAAGAAGGTGTGTACTTATCAAGCTTGTCATCCGTCAAAGGAATCTGCAGGCGATCCCGAAATTCCATGATGTCTTCAAGAGCCATCTTCTTCATCTGGTGCGTTGAATTTCGTCCTTCAAAGTGCGAACCAAGAGTCCAACCCTTAACCGTCTTAGCCAAGATAACTGTTGGTCGACCATTCTTTTCTGATGCAGCTGTGTAGGCGGCAAAGAGTTTGCGATAGTCGTGGCCTCCGCGCTTGAGTCCCCAGACTTGATCATCTGACCAATTAGCAACCATCGCGGCTGTGCGTGGGTCACGACCAAAGAAGTGCTCGCGCACGAAGGCTCCGCTTTCTGCCTTAAATGTTTGGTAATCACCATCAAGAGTTGTATTCATGATATTTACAAGTGCGCCTTCGCGATCTTGAGCAAGTAGTGGATCCCATTCACGGCCCCACACAACCTTGATGACATTCCAGCCTGCTCCACCGAAGATAGATTCAAGCTCTTGAATAATCTTACCGTTTCCGCGTACTGGGCCATCAAGGCGCTGCAGATTACAATTCACAACAAAGGTTAAATTATCGAGATTTTCTCGCGCAGCTAAACCAATGGCGCCAAGTGTGTCGACCTCATCAATTTCACCATCACCCAGAAATGCCCAGACATTCTGATCGCTTGTATCTTTAAATCCGCGATTTTGAAGGTAACGGTTATACCGTGCTTGATAAATTGCATTGATTGGCCCGATACCCATTGACACTGTTGGGAATTGCCAGAAGTCAGGCATTAAACGTGGGTGCGGATATGACGACAACCCGCCACCAGAATGTGAAAGTTCCTGACGGAATCCATCGAGTTGATGTTCGCTAAAACGACCTTCAAGAAACGCACGTGAATACATTCCGGGGCTTGCATGTCCCTGGAAGAAAATCTGATCTCCACCACCTGCATGGTCTTGCCCACGGAAGAAGTGGTTAAAGCCAACTTCATAGAGTGAAGCAGAAGATGCATAGGTTGAAATATGTCCACCCACGCCAATTCCTGGTCGCTGTGCACGGTGTACCAAGATGGCAGCATTCCAACGAACATAGGCACGGATACGGCGTTCTAAATCTTCATCACCTGGAAATTGCGGTTCATTCTCTGGAGAAATTGTGTTGATGTAATCGGTTGTGCGAAGGGCTGGAAGACCAATCTGCTTCTCGTGAGCTCTCTTTAGAAGTGAGAGCATCAAATAACGAGCACGTACCGGACCTGCCGCATCGAGTGCTGCATCGAAGGATGCCTGCCATTCAGCCGTCTCAGAAGGATCTGTATCTACGAGTTGGTCGATAATCTGATCAGGAGATTCAGCGAATTCGGTCATGGTCGTATTCTCGCGCCAAAGGGGTGTCAGCGCAAAAAAATACGCCTCAGTCTCGAAAAAACCCTTGTAAATATCGCTTCTTTCGGTTGGACTTATCCCGTGGCAATGCGCATGGGTTTTGCTAAAGGAGAACTGGTCCTCGAGGTGGGACAGAGGGCAGATTGTGATGCCGCTCTCCGCGAGGCAATCATGGAAATTACCGGCACAACATTTCTTGAAGGCAGCACCACGGATGTTGTTGATGCTGTTCTTCTCTGGTTCCGTGAAGATGATGGCGATCTTGTTGATGAATTAATGGATGCGATGACCTATCTTTCCGAGTCAGGACCTATCTGGGTCTTAACTCCCAAGGTCGGCCGCGATGGCCATGTTGAACCAAGTGATATTCAAGATGCAGCCCCCACCTGTGGTCTTAGCCAAACAACTTCCATTGCAGTCGCTCCCGATTGGACTGCAACCCGCCTGGTGGCACGTAAGGCTGGCAAGCGATAGATTCGCGCAATGACAATCACCGTTGGTCAAGCCGCACCAGATTTCGAATTAAAAGATCAGCACAGCAATAAAGTTTCTCTCTCATCTTTTAAGGGAGAGAAGAACGTAGTTATTCTCTTTATTCCATTCTCTTTCACCGGCACATGCACAGGCGAACTCTGCGCAATCCGTGATGATTTGGCGCCATTCCAAAACGAGAACGTTCAAGTGCTTGCAATCTCTTGCGACTCAATGCACACCCAGCGAATCTTCGCCGAACAAGAAGGTTATAAGTTCCCAGTTCTTGCAGACTTCTGGCCACATGGTGCAACGGCACAGTCATATGGAATTTTCAATGAAGATATTGGTTGCGCAATGCGCGGAACTTTCATAATTGATAAAGAAGGAATCGTTCGCTGGACCGTTGTAAATGGCCTTGGCGATGCTCGCAATATCGGTGATTACAAAGCAGCTATCGCAGCCCTTTAAATCACGCACGATTTTCCATCTTTCGCGTAAGTAAAGTACTATTCGCGAGCAGTACATAGCCGGGTGGCTAGCTCAGTGGTAGAGCGCCTCGTTTACACCGAGGATGTCGGGGGTTCGAAACCCTCGCCGCCCACAAATTGCCTGATTCTGATGTCTTAACTCATTTACCAGCAAAGACATCTTGAAGTCGCAAAGTAGTGCCGGGTAAAACCTGGTTTATATCAGCAGGATATTTGCTAAGCCGTTGATAAAAGTCACTAACAGTCATTTTAAAGATATTTGTAAAGGCTTTATGCCAATCACTTTCCTTTGATTTTTCAAGCGTAAAATCTTTCAGAATCATTCCGAAGGCTCTGGCTTCTGAGATACCTTGCTTCTGTAATTCTTTGGCAAGAGCTAAGACCATGAAGGCGGAAGAACCGTAATTCATATCAATTTGCTGCGATGTTTCATATTCTTCAAATAGCCCGGGATTACTGATAACAGATGCACTAACTTCTGTCGAACCCGATCTAAAGTCACTTCTGCCATAATATTGCTGAGTATACATTTCCTCAATTGCTTTTGCGCCGCCTTCGCTGAACCATTTTGGCTGCATATTGTCTTTTGAAAGTGAAATTTGATATACATGGAAAGTCTCATGCACAATTACAGAGTAACGGTGCAAGTAATTGTATCTAAATTCATCTGAAGGTATCTCTAAAACCATCCACCTATTTGATGGGCTGTTACCGGAAATAGACGACCCACTTGCATTAGGAATCACATCTCGAAATGGATTTTTTGTATTTCCATTCCAAGCGTATATGTTCATGAATGGCTCTTTTAGAATTCTATTTATCTCGCCACTAATCGGGATTATTTCCCCAAGATTCTTCATAATAATCTTGAACTCTGCAATCCAATCTTCTGGCAAACTCTTATCTAAGTTGAATTTAAAGGAGAATTTTGGAGGAGGTTGAGCCGGGTTGGGTTTCGGAGTTGGTGTGGCATTCGCCCTAGCCGGTGGTTCTACTGTGGGGCTTCGCGTTACGGATGTAATTTGTTCAACGCGGAAACCAACGCCTGGACCGGATGAGAATTTTGGAGCACCAACGGCATCTGCTAAATAGCGCCAAGGCTTGGGCAGTGATTTATTATTTTTTAATTTGAGAAACTTCGCAAAAAGTCCTTTACTCCCCATTACTTTCTTGCATGAGATTCCGAAAGCATTTACTTGATATGAGCCCTTACGGAATTCAATTCCTACAATGGAGCTATTTTTGGTTACTTTAAAGTTTCCGCAACTTGGTGTCTGAGGTCCAGCGGCGATAGTCGAATTAGTCGATATCGGAATCAGAGTCAATGCCAATGAAAGCAGTATGACTCTTGCGGTCCTGCCCTTAAGTCTCATTCTGAAATGGTAAGTGTTGTCCACCTAAATGGGAACGGTTATGAGGTTTTCTTCGTAACTCGCACGTGAGTCACAGAAAATACATAAGAAGAAGGTATTGCCCTTGTGGGCCCAAAAAATGAATTCAGTGCGATTTTTCCCAAGTCTCAAATGCCCATAAATCAATCTCGTCTAAATTGAGGACATCCATTTCATTGGCAGCCAGAATGTCTGAAATCTGCGCCCGGTGTTCTGTTGCGTGGTTTGTAGCCTGAGCCAAGATAGTCGAGGTCAAAAAAGTAGAGTCCTTTCCAAATCTCTTAAATGTTCGTATTTCCTCGGGAGTATTGCTCAGTTTGAGAAGTTGAGCATCTCGTTCTCTACAGATCGAAATCAATTCTTTAATACCCTGAGCTGTTGTTGGCGCCTCAAGCTCGTCGGAAAATTGTTGCTCAGTAATTCGAGAAATGAGGCGTGCTTCGGCAACCACAATATGGTGCGCAATTTTTCCAACAGTCCAATCTGGATTCCATGCTGAAAAATTGATTGCATCATCAGGCAATGCACTGACGATGTTGAGCATTTGGGAGTTTGCCCACCCCATGTGTCTAAAAGAACGTTCTACCAATGGATTACTCATGGAAATACTGTAATACCACCATCGCTCTTTCACTAGCTCCTGCTGCGGATGGATGGCCGTGTAGGTAATTGCTGGGCCGATAAAGTAAGGTTGCGCAATAGAACTACATAATGCAGGCCAACTATAAGTAGAAGGAGAACGCCGTGAAAGCAAGCGTCAGCGACCAGCGTTCAGTCCTTGATATTCAAAAATTTGATCTGCAATCTGCAACGTTACGAAATAGGGCAGCTACCTTGCCTGAACTGGTAGAAATTACAACAACAACAATTAAGCAGAACAATGTGCGTGACCTTCGTATTGCAGCTGAGACCGAGATGAGCGATGTGAAGCGCGAACTTGCTCGAGCTGAAGGCGATGTTGAACAAATCGTTACTCGAATTACACGCGATGAGACCCGCCTTGCTTCAGGGACTGGATCTGCAAAAGAGTTAGAGCAGACTCAACATGAGCTTGGAACTTTGGGTGCGCGTCGAGCCGAACTTGAAGAGATTGAGCTTGAAATTATGATGACTGTTGACGGTATCAAAGACAGGATTACCTCCCTTGTTGATGAAGAAAATCAGCTAAGCCTCGTAATTGCTGAACTTAATATTCGCAAGGAGAACGCCTTGGCTGCGATTCATACTGAACTTGAAGGTATTGAGTCAGATCGCAAGGCGACCACTCAATCAGTGGGCGCTGAAATTTTGGCTTTATACGAAAAAATTCGCGAATCTAGCAATGGAATAGGCGCTGCCGCTTTAGCTGGCAATCAATGTAAAGGCTGCAACTTAACGATGAACACCATTGAGCTTGCGCGCATTGCTGGGCTATCAGAAGACGAAGTAGTTCGCTGCGAGGAATGTCGCTGCATATTGATTAGAGGTAACTAGTGGCCCGCCATTTCAAAATTACAGCCGATGGCGGTTCACGAGGCAATCCTGGCCCTGCTGGCTACGGCGCAGTTGTTAGTGAAAAGGGCAAGATTATTGCTGAGATTTTTGATGTCATTGGAGTTGCAACAAATAACGTTGCCGAATACAGCGGGTTACTAGCTGGCCTTCTGCATATCAACCAGTTAGATGCGCAGGCAACTGTTGAAGTGGCGATGGACTCGAAGCTCGTTGTCGAGCAGATGTCAGGGCGTTGGCAGATTAAGCATGGCGATATGCGCGATCTTGCAAAGCAATGTCGAGAAGCACATAGCCCGTCCCTTGTTACCTATTCATGGATCCCTCGTGATGAAAATTCTCATGCAGATCGTTTAGCAAATAAGGCGCTCGATGGGGAAAGTGCCCATAAGCCTGTTGCTGTCATGCAGCAGAATTTTCTCACTGAGCGACTGAGAAGCGCTGAAGTTCCAACATTTATCTACTTTGTTCGCCACGGCGAAACCGTGCTTACACCTACTCGTAAATTCTCTGGAACCGGCTCTTTGGATCCAGAGTTAATGCAAGAAGGTTTAGGTCAAGCCGAACTTGTAGCGCAAGAGTGCGTGAAGCTTGGTGCAGATATTTTGATTGCATCCCCGCTCAAGCGCACACGACAGACTGCGGAGGCTATTGCGCGTACAACGGGCCTTGAAATCACCTTTGATGAGGCGTGGTTCGAACTCTCATTCGGTGCCTGGGATGGCAAGTCAATCGAGGAAGTCCAAGCAGAAGATCCTGATGGTTACCAAGCATGGCTCAACTCTTCGGCATATGCACCAGCCGGTGGAGAGTCATATGACGAAGCCTCAATAAGAGTAGAAGAAGCACTTGAAAGGCTAGTTGCCGAACATCCTGGCAAGAAAATTATTGTCGTTACACATAACGGCGTCATCAAAACTGCTGCCAAGATTGCGGTAGGCGGCCCCAATGACGCTGTCTTCCACATGGATGTAACTCCATGTTCTCTTTCGTCAATCTCTATTTGGCCATCAGATGGACTCCGAGC
>DJBN01000081.1 GCA_002430075.1 Actinobacteria bacterium UBA5975
AGCTGAACGAGTTACCTTCACTGGGTCAATGACGCCATCTTTTGCAAGATCGCCATAGACATCAGTTGCAGCGTTAAAGCCTTCGTGGCTCTTGAGTGCGCGAACCTTTGCAACTACTACGTAGCCTTCAAGTCCCGCATTTTCAGCAATCCAGCGAAGTGGTTCATCGCATGCCTTGCGGACAAGTGCGACTCCAACTGCCTTATCTCCTGTGAAGCCCAAGTTATCGTTAAGAGCATCGGCTGCATGCACAAGGGCAGCGCCTCCACCAATCACGATTCCTTCTTCAACAGCTGCGCGAGTTGCAGAGATAGCATCTTCTAGGCGGTGCTTCTTCTCTTTAAGTTCTACTTCAGTGTGTGCGCCAACTTTAATGACACATACTCCGCCAGCAAGCTTTGCAACACGCTCTTGAAGCTTCTCGCGATCCCAATCAGAATCAGAGGAAGCGATTTCGCTGCGAAGTTCGTTGACGCGACCTGCGACAAGTGCCTTGTCTCCAGAACCATCGACGATAGTTGTTGCATCCTTTGTGATCACGATGCGACGAGCGCGACCGAGATCTTCAAGAGTTGCAGCATCTAGCTTCATACCAACTTCGGCAGAGATAACAGTTCCACCAGTCAAGATTGCAATATCTTGCAACATCGCCTTACGACGATCTCCGAATCCCGGAGCCTTCACTGCAGCTGAGGTAAATACTCCACGCATGCGGTTTACTACCAAGGTCGAAAGAGCTTCTCCTTCAACATCTTCAGCGATGATAAGAAGTGGCTTTCCTGACTGTGAAACCTTCTCAAGAATTGGAAGCAGTTCAGGAAGAGCTGAGATCTTATTTGCAGAAATCAGAACGTAGGCATCATCAAGAACTGACTCCATACGATCTTGATCTGTGACGAAGTATGGAGATATGTAACCCTTATCGAATTGCATGCCTTCAGCGAACTCGAGCTCAAGAGCTGTCGTTGATGCTTCCTCTACGGTGATAACGCCATCTTTGCCGACCTTATCCATTGCTTCTGCAATGAGGTCACCGATTGCGCGATCCTGTGCTGAAATCGTTGCAACATCTGCGATCTGCGCCTTGTCTTTTACGACAGTTGCATTTTCGCGAAGACGTGCTGAGACAGCCTCAACAGCTGCTTCGATACCAATTTTAAGATCCATTGGCTGTGCGCCGGCTGCAAGGTTACGAAGGCCTTCCTTCACCATTGCTTGAGCAAGAACTGTCGCAGTTGTTGTTCCATCACCAGCGACATCATTGGTCTTAGTTGCGACTTCCTTGACGAGCTGTGCGCCCATATTTTCTACAGGATCTGAGAGTTCAATCTCTTTTGCAATTGTCACGCCATCGTTTGTGATCGTTGGCGCACCAAATGACTTTGAGATAACGACGTTGCGACCCTTAGGTCCAAGCGTTACCTTGACGGTGTCAGCTAATTGGTTGACTCCGCGTTCCATTGCACGACGAGCGCGCTCGTCGAATTCCAGCATTTTGCCCATGTGTTACTTCTCGATTATCGCGAGAATGTCGCGAGCTGAGAGAACGAGGTACTCCTCGTTGTTGTACTTAACTTCTGTTCCGCCGTACTTGCTGTAGAGAACGACATCGCCGACCTTTACATCCATCGGTACGCGAGCGCCATCATCGAAGCGGCCTGGGCCAACTGCAATAACTGTTCCTTCTTGTGGCTTCTCTTTCGCGGTGTCTGGGATTACTAGACCGGATGCTGTTGTTGTCTCTGCTTCATTAGCCTTAACAACGATGCGATCTTCGAGCGGCTTAATGGCTACTGCCATGGGGGTTACTCCTTCTTATTCGAGTGTCTGGTTCGACTTCTAACTTCGGTATATCCACTTTATTCTGGGCTCACCCGCGTTAGCAGTGTCGACCCTAGAGTGCTAACGCCAAGCCTATGGGCGCTTATTCCAGGGGGCAAATTGTGGCCAGGCGGGAGAAGGGCTAGAGGCTGACCTGCTCCACCTTCAGGCTGGAATCGGCATCGAAGGCGCCCTTGGTGGCTGGTTTGCCAGCGCTGAGCATCAGGCTGCCAAGGCAGGCAACCATCGCCCCATTATCGGTACAGAGCTCAGGGCTTGGAATCCGTAGCGCAATCCCTGCCTTGGCGCACCTTTCAGTGGCCACAGCGCGAAGGCGTGAATTGGCAGCTACACCGCCTGCAATCACCAATGAATCAATACCTGAGGATTTACATGCGGCGAGCGCTTTAAGGAGCAAGACATCAACGATTGCTTCTTGGAAAGAGGCGGCTACGTCGGCGCGAATATAGGACGGAGTGCTTTCAAGATAGCGCGCGACTGCAGTCTTGAGCCCTGAGAAAGAAAAATCGTAGGCACGTGTTGCCCAATCATTTGATGTTGTTAGCCCGCGTGGAAAATCAATTGCGCTGGCAGAGCCCTGCAGAGCTTCACGATCGATTGCAGGTCCGCCTGGAAAACCTAATTGAAGAATACGTGCAATCTTGTCGAATGCTTCTCCTGCTGCATCATCCATTGTGGCGCCTAGTTTTGTAATCGATCCCGTGATGTCATTGACTTGAAGAAGGGAAGAGTGGCCACCGCTTACAAGAAGTGCAATTGTTGGATCTGTTGGCAGATCATGGGTTAAGTAATCAACTGAAATGTGAGCTGCTAAATGATTGACACCATAGAGCGGGCGACCAAGGCCCTGTGCCAAACCACTGGCCGATGCCACACCGACAAGCAGGGCGCCTACAAGTCCAGGTCCTGCAGTAACTGCAACTGCATCGATATCTTTCAACGAAATTTTAGAATCAACAAGTGCGCGTTCGATACTTGGCATCATCGCTTCAAGATGTGCCCGGGAAGCGATTTCTGGTACGACTCCCCCAAAGCGGGCATGCTCTTCAACACTTGATGCAATGACATTGGCCAGCAATGTGCGCCCCTGAACGATTCCTATTGCGGTTTCATCGCAGGAAGTTTCAATACCTAAAACTATCGGCCCCCTCATGCGAGTTCCTTTCGCATAACAAATGCATCTTTGCCCGGGCCGTAATAATCCATACGGACTGAAATCTTCATATACCCCAGAGCTTTATAGAGCTCGATGGCAGATTCATTGCTCTCTTCGACCTCAAGCATCATGGCACTTGCTTGG
>DJBN01000056.1:0-412 GCA_002430075.1 Actinobacteria bacterium UBA5975
CCCGGATTACATGTTGCTCGATTCGTGAGACTACAGCGCCTTCGTCTTCATTATCTTGCGTGCGAATATGAACTGGTTGATTCATGAATCTTCTTGCTAAGGCGATGATGTCACCAGGCATGGTTGCCGAAAAAAGCATTGTTTGCTGACGTGCTGGTGTGCTTGTAAAGATCTTTTCAACATCAGGCAAAAATCCAAGGTCTAACATTTCATCTGCTTCATCAAGAACAACTCTCGAGACATGTTTTAGTCGAAGCTGACCTTGGCGGTAGAGATCGAGTAAGCGACCGGGTGTTCCGACAACAATTTCAACGCCGTTATTAAGAGCCTCGATTTGTGGTTCAAATGCCCGTCCTCCATAGACAGCCAGCGTACGAATTCCACGGTTAAAGGAGAGTTCTTCAATATCTTT
>DJBN01000056.1:495-3235 GCA_002430075.1 Actinobacteria bacterium UBA5975
AGCCCAATCAGAATCATTTGGCGCGATAACACGCTCGATAACAGGAATACCAAATGCGAGGGTCTTACCTGTTCCAGTTTTTGCTTGGCCAATGACATCGCCGTCAGCCAGAGCAATTGGCATAACCATCTCTTGGATAGGAAACGGAGATGTGAACCCATGTTCCTGGAGAGCTGCAATAGTTTCCTTACGAAGTGGAAGGTCTGCGAAGGTAATACTCACTTACACAACGCCGAAACCGACGCGACGCTCTGCTGGTTCGCCAATTTCGACATAGCCGATCTTGTCCGCAGGCACGATAATTTCATGACCCTGCACATCTTGCAGAATTAGTGGAGATTGCGCAGTGAGTGCAGCCGTCACTGCAGACTTAATCTCTGCAGGGGTCGAAGGGCAATCAAAAGAGAGTTCACTTCCAACGTTGGTAATTGAGATACGAACTTTTGACGCTTTTTCAGATTTCTTTGAACTCATGCACCTATCTTATAAGTTAAGAGTCGGTACGGGGAAATCCAGAAATGCCTCGCCACATCAGGTTTTCTACAAGATCGACGGCCTGTTTACGCGTGAGTTTGCTGTCGCGTTCAATCCAATGTCGGGCGGTGACTTGAACATATCCAATCAATCCAACGCCGAGCATCATTGCAGCTTCCCTGGGAAGCCCGGTGTCATTTGAAATCACGCCGGAAACAGCGGCGGCGCAGTCATATGTCATTCGATTGAGGCGCTCACGAACTTGAGGTTCAACGTTCATATCACTTTCAAAGAGAAGTCTAAAAGCTTCTCCTTCATTCTCTATGAAATTGAAGTAAGCCTCGATTGTGACGTGCACGCGCTGCTCATTATCGGGAGTGGAAGAGATTGCTTTTTGAATTTCAAAGACGAGTGAATCAATATGCAAATCAAGAACAGCTAGATAAAGATCTAACTTTGAAGGAAAGTGCTGGTAAAGAACGGGCTTACTGACGTTAGCTCGATCTGCAATCTCATCCATTGCTGCCGAGTGATAGCCAGCTGCGGTAAAAACTTCGAGGGCAGCGGCAAGTAAAATTGCACGACGTTCATCGCGAGGTAGGCGCAATTTATCTGAAGGCGAATTATTTGCATGTGCGATTTCTGTGCTCATTCTGCCAATCGTACTGAATTGGCGACGAAAGGCACAGTACGGCAGACTAAGCCGTATGAAGACGCCACCACTTGTTACGCCTGGTCCAGCTCTGACCGTTGATGAAGTGCGTCGATATAGCCGTCATCTCATAATTCCCGATGTAGCAATGGCTGGGCAGCAGCGCCTCATGAATTCAAAAGTGCTCTGTGTTGGAGCTGGAGGCCTTGGATCTCCAGCCCTCATGTACTTGGCTGCGGCCGGAGTCGGAACTCTAGGAATAGTTGAATTCGATACTGTCGATGAATCAAATTTGCAGCGTCAGATAATTCACGGTCAATCCGATATTGGTAAAAGTAAAGCTAGAAGCGCACAAGAAAAAATTGCGGAAATCAATCCAAATGTAAAAGTAGTCTTGCATGAGACTCGTCTCGATAACTCGAATGTAATGGAAATATTCGCACAGTACGACATCATTGTTGATGGAACTGATAATTTTGCAACGCGCTACTTGGTAAACGACGCATGCGTCTTACTCAAGAAACCATATGTATGGGGATCCATTTATCGATTCGATGGCCAAGCAAGTGTTTTTTGGGCAGAGTACGGGCCTTGCTACAGATGTCTTTACCCAGAACCACCACCTCCCGGAATGGTGCCAAGTTGCGCCGAAGGTGGAGTCCTTGGGGTGCTCTGCGCAACGATAGGTTCGATTCAAACCACAGAAGCTATTAAGGCGGTAACCGGTATCGGCGAACCACTCATCGGTTCCTTGATGGTCTATGACGCTCTTGAGATGTCATTTCGCAAGATCAGAGTTCGTAAAGATCCGCTCTGTCCAATTTGCAGCGATAATCCAACTCAAACTTCTCTGCTTCCAGATTATGAAGCATTTTGTGGAACTCTCTCCGATGCTGCGCAAGTAGCAAGTAGCGGCTCAACTATCACAGTGCAGGAACTTAAGTCGAAAATCGATGACAAGTTAGATTATTACTTGATTGATGTCCGAGAGCCAAGTGAATATGAAATCGTAAGTATTCCAACTGCTCATTTGATTCCTAAACAGGGTTTTATCGATGGCAGCGTTCTTGCATCCTTGCCACAAGATAGACCGATTATTCTTCACTGCAAGAGTGGAGTTCGCTCTGCCGAGTGCCTTGCAATACTTAAGAGCGCGGGCTTTACCGATGCATCTCATGTATCAGGAGGAGTATTGGCTTGGGCCAAGCAGATTGATACATCGTTACCGGTGTATTAGTGCAGAATAATTATCAGGGCTATCGGTTGTTACTCGTACATGCTCATCCTGATGACGAGACAATTAACAACGGAAGCACAATGGCCTTGTATGCCTCACGAGGAGCAGATGTCACTTTGGTGACTTGTACTCGTGGAGAAGAAGGTGAAGTACTGATTGCAGATCTTGCACACCTGGCTGCACATATGACAGATACTCTTGGAGATCACCGGGTAACAGAGCTCGCTCATGCGATGAAAGCGCTGGGAGTCTCAGATCATCGATTCCTCGGTGAGGGTCAGAATAAATATCGGGATAGCGGAATGATGGGAACCGAACCGAATAATCACTCTGAGGCATTCTGGAACGCCGATTTTGAAAGAGCAGCAGGTCAACTT
>DJBN01000056.1:3305-4857 GCA_002430075.1 Actinobacteria bacterium UBA5975
AAGAGCAGCAGGTCAACTTGCCGCTGTGATTGATGAGGTAAAACCCCATGTATTGATTACCTATGACGAATTTGGTGGGTATGGACACCCTGATCACATTCAGGCTCACAGGGTTGCGATGCGAGCATCCGAGGTGTCTACCTGGGATATTCAGAAAATATATTGGAACGTCATGCCTAAATCTGTTATTCAAGAGGGTATTGATGCAATGAAGAAAATCGGTTCTGATTTTATGGGTGCAGAGAGTGCAGATGACTTGCCCTTTGCAAAGGACGATTCATTTGTACACGCCATGATTGATGGAAACGAGCATGTAGAGAAGAAGATGCAGGCCATGCGCGCACATGGAACTCAAATTGAAGTTGATGGACCCTTCTTCGCCCTTTCAAATAATCTAGGTTTACAAGTGTGGGGAAATGAGTATTACACCTTGGTTAAGGGCTTAAAAGCTTCCCTACTTAACGATAAAGGCTATGAAACAGACCTCTTTTCGGGAGTAGAACTTTCAGAATGAAGTTTCTCTTTTCGATTTTTCTTGGAATCGCAACTGCTGTGGCTGCGACTCTGGCCCATCAAACGCTGCCTCCGCTGGGCGTAATCTTTGGAATTACTTCAACCTACCTCGCGCTATGGTGGCTCGGACGATTTTATGGAAAGCGTATCTACAAATTTTGGGCTCTTGTTGCATGGATCCTTGTCATCGGGCGAGCGGGTTCTTTCGGTGTAGGCAAAGAACTGCTTATTCAGGGCGATAATCCAGGAAGCGCCTTGTTGTTACTAGGATTTGTAGCAGGAGTATTAGCACTTCTGCGAAGCGTTTAATTTATTTCCAGCGCCAGCTCTGCCCTTCTTTCCCATCGCTTATTTCTAAACCAGAATTTTCTAGCTCCTCACGGAGCGCATCACTCTGTGCCCAGTCTTTATCTGCTCGGGCTTTTTCTCGCGCTAGTAGAAGATCCTCAAGTTCTGGCGTGAGAGGTGCAATTTCTATTTCTCGATCCAAATCTAAAGCTAATACGTGGTCTGCAAATATAAAAAGAGCCCTCTTATCTAAAGCTCCAATTGTTGAATCCTTTTCAATAGATCGCAGGCGTTGCATCGCGCGAGGCGTGTCTAGATCGTTGGTCAACGCATCACTGAGCTCTTGATCAAATTTTTCCTCGCGAGATTCTCCCCAGTCTGACATCAAGGTCCGCCACTTTTTAAGAGTTGCGTGCGCCGCTTGCAGAGAATCCCAGTTCAAATCCATCTGGGACCGATATCGATTTTCGAGTAGACAGAACCGCAGAGCTAAAGGATCTAAGCCTTTTTCTATGAGATCACTTAAAAGCACTACATTTCCGGCGCTCTTAGACATCTTGCGTCCTTCAAACAATAAGTGTTCGCCATGCACCCATGTTTCAACCGTTTCGGTTGATGTAAGCGCATTTGATTGAGCTCTTTCGTTCTCATGGTGAGGAAAACGTAGATCTATGCCTCCGATATGAAGATCTACAGATGAATCTAAAAGGGAGATAGACATTGCGGTGCATTCGATATGCCATCCAGGAAA
>DJBN01000056.1:5019-5442 GCA_002430075.1 Actinobacteria bacterium UBA5975
CATCCAGGAAAACCAGCTCCCCACGGTGAATCCCAAATCATTTGGGTTCGAGAACCAGCTAACTTCCAGAGCGCCCAGTCTGCGTGGAAGCGCTTGCCGCCTTCTTCAGTAAATTCATATCTGTGGCCAGGTTTGAGTTCATCGAGTCTATTTCCACTTAAAGATCCGTAGGACTTAAAAGAGGTGGAATCAAAATAAACGGAACCGTCACTACCCACGTAGGCATAATTCATCGTAATCAGTTTCTCGATTGCATCAATCATTTCGGGCATAGTTTCGGATGCGCGTGGATAACCATCGGCCGCGATTACATTCAGAAGTGCTAAATCTTTGTGAAAACGCGACTCAAATATACGAGCGATTTCAAAAGGATCAATTTTTGTTTTTTGTGATTCGGCAATAAGCTTATCTTCGCCAATAGAA
>DJBN01000056.1:5496-6652 GCA_002430075.1 Actinobacteria bacterium UBA5975
GCTTATCTTCGCCAATAGAATCTTCCGACATATGCCCGACATCGGTGATATTTTGAATCAGTCTGACTTCCAATCCGGTCATCTTTAAGGTGCGATGAATGAGATCTGATAAGAGAAAAGTTCTTAAATTTCCAACATGTGCATCCCGATAGACAGTTGGACCACAGCAGTACATCGCAACAAGCCCATCTCTTCCTACTATCGGTTTCACAGTCCGAGACATGGTGTCGTAGATGTGAAGTTGACCTGAAGATGTGCCGCGACGATTGAAGACTGGAATTATCCGCAGATGAGCTGCCTCATCTGGGTTAAATGAGATTAACTCACCTCGCCGATTTATTAAGCTTGCCCCTGTCTGAAGGACTCCCACGATGTCTCGAAAAGCACCCTGCCCATCGTGAAGTCTGATGGTGACTCTTTTGCCCACTGCATCGGCAATCTGAGTGCGCAAGGTCATGGAAGCCATGCGGTAACGATAATCGTGCAGGGGCTGCCTTGCAGGGTTAGAATTGCGCCCTACCGTAGACAGGCTCCTGGAGGACTCTTCGTGACATATATAATTGCTGAACCGTGCGTTGATGTGAAAGATAAGTCCTGCCGCGAAGAATGCCCCGTAGATTGCATTTACGACGGTACCCGCATGCTCTACATCCAGCCTGATGAGTGCGTTGATTGCGGTGCGTGCGAGCCTGTATGCCCTGTCGAAGCAATTTATTACGAGGACGATGTTCCTGGGCAGTGGCAGGAATATAAAAAAATCAACACAGAATTCTTTATTGAAATCGGTTCACCTGGGGGAGCATCAAAGGTCGGGGAAACAAATACCGACCATGCCGATGTCGCTGCTCTTGCGCCAAAAACTTCCTGATTTTCCTTGGGACCTACTGGCTCCCTATGGTGTAATCGCTCACAAGTATTCGCAAGGAGCAATTGATCTCTCTGTAGGAACTCCCGTTGATCCGACGCCTGATTTTATTCAAAAAATTTTTACCCAGGCCTCTAATTCTCCGAGTTACCCAGTTACTGCGGGCACACTTGAATTGCGTGAAGCGATTACACAATGGGCACAGAAGACACTTGGAGCTACAGGTGAATTCGCAGTAATGCCACTCATTGGTTCCAAAGAATTTGTGGCCTGGCTTCCGACCTTTCTAGA
>DJBN01000056.1:6708-23154 GCA_002430075.1 Actinobacteria bacterium UBA5975
GGCTTCCGACCTTTCTAGAATCCAAAAAAGTTCTCTATCCTGAGATTGCTTATCCAACGTATCTCGTTGGCGCACTTTTAGCGCAATCTGAAGCAACGCCGGTTGGAATAGATGCAACGTTATGGCCGCAGGCAGATATGGCATGGGTAAATTCGCCATCGAATCCAACTGGTCAAGTGCATACAGAGGAAGAGTTGCAAGGCGCGATAGAGTGGTCACGAAAGCATGGCAGTGTTGTTGCATCGGATGAGTGCTATTTGGAATTTGGAGATTCCGTTCAACCACATTCAATAATGAAGTACACAGATGGTAATAATAAAAATATTTTGGCAGTCTTCTCACTCTCAAAACGCTCATCAATGGCTGGGTACAGGGCAGCATTTGTCGTTGGAGATTCAGCGCTCATCGCAAAAATTTTAGAAGTACGCAAACATGCAGGGATGATGGTTTCTCTGCCAGTACAGAAAGCTATGGTTGCGGCGCTTTCTGATGATATCCATGTCGCAGAACAGCGTGCCCGATATAACAAGCGTCGCGCTACCTTGATTCCGGCCCTGAATGCTGCAGGATTTGATATCGAACATTCAACTGCGGGACTCTATATATGGGCAACTCGTCATGAGAATTGCTGGGATTCAGTCGCATGGCTTGCAGGAATTGGCATTATTGCAACCCCAGGCATCTTTTATGGCGATTTAGCAGCCTCGCATATTCGTATCGCACTGACAGCTACCGATACGCAAATCAGCGATGCTGCTCAGCGGATACTCGCAAAGGCAGGCGCATAAGTGGCCCTTGGAATTCTCCTTGTTGGCGGAATGGGAACTCGCCTTAAACCCCTTACTAATGAATCTCCAAAACCAATGTTGCCTGTGGCAGGTTTACCAGTAACGGAACATCAAATTCTTGCAGCAAAGCGCGCAGGCATACATACGTTAGTTTTAGCTACTTCATATCTTGCTGAAATATTCACTCCGTACTTCGGGGACGGCTCTCGTTGGGGGATGAATATTCATTACGCAGTAGAGAAAGAACCTCTCGGAACTGGCGGAGCTATCCGCAACGCAGCTGAACTTCTTGGACGCGATGAACCGATAGTCGTATTTAACGGCGATGTGTTAAGCCGTCATTCAATTGCAGATCAGATTGCCTTTCATGACGCTCACGGAGCGGATGCGACCCTACATCTAATTGATGTAGAAGATGCTCGGGCATTTGGTTGCGTACCAACTGATCCACATGGTCGCGTCACTGCATTTCTTGAGAAGATGGATAACCCAGTTACCAACTCCATCAATGCCGGTTGCTATGTATTTAATCCAGCAGTTATCGATGAAATTCCGCTTGGCGAAGTTGTGAGCGTTGAACGAGAAACGTTTCCACACCTTGTCGCTAGTGGCCGTCCTGTATTTGGATATAAAGAACAGGCTTACTGGCTCGATGTTGGAACGCCTGCTGCGCTCTTCAAAGGATCGAGAGATCTCATCGACGGTGACTTTCATACAATGGCGGATACAGAGATTGCCCCTGGCGCATTGATCACTGGCGGTACATCGATTGGCGCACGGTGCGTCATCGGAAGTGGGGCAGTGATTGAGGATTGCATCATCGGTGATGATGTGAGCATTGGGAGTAACTCAGTACTAAGCCATTGCTTTATTGCCCACGGAGCCATAATTACCCTAGAGACTAGAAAAACAGGGCGGTATCTCTCGAAAAATCTCGATTTACCAATTTCTTTGTAGAAAATTGCCTGTCTAAGCGAGTAATTTCGCAAAAGTCCCTTCCTCGGGGTTGACTCAGAGGGATTACACGGGTGTAATTTACTCCTAGAGAATGTATTTCATAATGAAGTACTCCCTAATGACTTGAGGAGAATCGCATATGCCGATCCGTCCAGAAGGAACATCGACTGGCAAGCCATCAGCTCCCACTGCTGGACCCACTATCCAACTAGCCAATGGAGAGAATATTGAACTCTCTTGGCAGGAGCGCTCACTATGCGCTCAGACCGATCCAGAAGCTTTCTTCCCTGAGAAAGGTGGCTCAACTCGTGAAGCTAAGCGCGTATGCCTCTCATGCGATGTTCGTCAAGAATGTCTTGAATATGCGCTCGCTCATGATGAGCGATTTGGAATTTGGGGTGGTCTCTCCGAGCGCGAGCGTCGCCGTCTGAAGCGTCGCCCTGCGTAAGCATGGGCACATTATTCACTTCGTAGTTTCAAACGATAAGTTTCACTTATGAGTATGCAACGCGTTACTGCAATCCTCGTTGTTCATGATGGAGCTGCATGGTTGCCTGAAGTCGTTGCATCAATTGCTTCCCAAACACGCTCAGTAGAAGAACTGCTTGCAATTGACACGGGTTCGATAGATTCATCGACAACCTTACTTAAGGGCGCTCGCATCCCAGTAGCGACCCTCGACAGAGATACTGGGTTCGGAGCCGCCGTTGCATATGGAGTCAATCAACTTCCATCGTCAATTGAAGGTGCCGAGGAATGGTTATGGATTCTTCATGATGACTGTGCACTTCATCCAGAAGCACTTCAACATTTGCTCGCTTCAACAATCAATCGCCCCAATGTTGTTATGGCGGGTCCCAAGTTATTAGGTTGGCATAATCGAAAACATTTACTAGAAGTTGGCATCAGTCTTACAAGTAATGGGGCTCGCTGGACTGGCTTAGAGCAGGATGAATATGACCAAGGTCAGCGCGATGGAATTCATGAAGTATTAGCCGTCAGCACAGCAGGTGCACTGATAAGGCGAGATATTTTTGAGGAGCTTGGAGGATTTGACCAGAACCTCGAACTTTTTAGAGATGATATTGATTTTGGATGGAGAGTCAGAGTTGCGGGCCATTCGGTAATTATTGTTACGGATGCAATCGGATACCACTCAGAAGCTGCTGCCTCAGAACGCAGAGATGTCGACGTCAAAGGAGCGCTCTTACACCGTCCTCACCTGCTTGATCGTCGCAACTCAGCATATGTACTTCTTGCAAATTCTGGTCTGATCTCACTTCCTTGGTTAACGCTTCAGATATTTGCTAGCGCGCTATTCAGATCTGCCGGTTATCTCATCGCAAAGCTACCTGGATATGCAAGCGATGAAATACTTGCTATCGCCTCACTCATAATTCATCCTACTGATTTGATTGCTGCGCGAAAGTTTAGAAAGAAAAGCAAGTTTATTTCAAGTCGTGTAGTAAAACCGTATATTCCATCTCTCCTTGTTCAATTTCGCAGCTCACTCTCAAAAGGTTTTCAAGTCATTCGAGAGAAATTTATTCCTGAAAGAGCCACTACGGAGTTGCCTATAATTAGCGATCTTGAAGTCAATGATGAAGAGGATTTACTGGTGCCAACTTCAACACGCTCTTGGACAGTTCTTTTTGGGCGTCCCATGGTTCTGGCAACAATATTTATTGCTGCAATCACCATCGCATGGGCTCGACATAGATATGGCCCGATTGCTGGGGGCGCCCTCGCAGAGTCACCACAGAACGCGAGTGATTTATTCAAACTCTATATTTCAAGCTGGCATGAGATAGGCATGGGTAGCGGCTTGTCGACTCCACCTTGGGTGGCGTTACTTGCAAGTGCATCCATTCTGACATTTGGCAATGTTGCCTTTTTTATCACAGCGCTCTTTTTACTTGCCCCATTTATCTTTCTCTATTCCGCGCATCGATATTTAAAGAAATATACGGACAATGAGTGGCTTTCGGCGGGGGCATCTCTGCTCTACGCTCTTTCTCCAGTTGCCATTACTGCAATTAATACAGGAAGACTAGGCATCATTGTTATGCTAGCTCTTCTGCCGATTTTCTTTGGACAATTGCGTAACTGGGTAGAGATTGATGCCCAATCGTGGAGAAGAATTTTTGCCTACTCACTCTCTATATGGCTCGTCTATGCCTTTAATCCATCTGTCTTGCTCATTGTTTTCATCGCCGTAATCTTTGCCCTAGTCATTGATTTCAAGGGAGCAGGAAGAGATTTTAAAAATCCAATATTCGCATCTCGAGTGTGGAGACGGTTTACCATCCTGCTTATTCCTTTTCTGCTCTCCGCTCCTGGATCATTCGCATCAATCATTCATCCCTCTCGATTGCTAACAGAGATAGGTTTTAGTATTTCAGGCGGTGGGCCAAGTCTTGCAATTCTAGGAAATCCTGGCGGTCCTGGTTCGCCTCCATGGTGGTGCCTAAGTCCGATTGTGCTCATTCTGTTGGTGACCTTCTTCTCCAGCACTGCTGCTCGAAAATTCTCTTATCAAGGAATTATTTTCCTCCTATCTGCAACGTTAGTCAGTTCACTTCTTATTCCAGCTAATGGTTCGGCGATGTCAGTTCCCGTTTTCTCAGGAACCTTCTTGGCTATTGCAACTCTCTTCTCAGTTACTGCAGCTGTTGTTATGTTTAACAAGATTCGATCTAGATTGCAGAATTCACATCTTAATTACCGACATGTTTCTGTTGCTGCAGTTTTACTACTCTCAGTCACATATTCTGCGTCATCTGCATTTTGGCTTATGACAGTTGGCGCCGACTCACCTTTAAAGAATTCAGCGTCGAAGATTCTTCCAGCTTTTCTTGCAATCGAGGAAGATGCAAAGACAGTTATATTGCGCCCCTTGCGCCATAGCGGTGAAGTTTCACTCTCCTATTACATCTCTCGAGGTTCTGAAATCACGTTGGGCCAACCAGATGTAGCGCCACCAGCGGTGCCAGTAATTTCTCGAGCGATTGAAGGGTTGGTTGATAACACGGGAATCACTTCCAGCAAGATACTTTCTGATCATGGAATTAAGTATGTGTTCCTCAAGAATCCGGTAAGTCGCGAGGTAGTTCAAACCATTGATGGATTGGGCGGATTCAACCGAACTGCGGCTACAAAAGAGGGAATTGTTTGGAAAGTTTCGCAGGATACAGGGCGACTCAATTTTGTAGATTATTCTGGGCAAGAGTCAGTGCTTCCTTCTCGGGGTGTCAGAACCTATGTTCCGGCACCAGGAACCTTGACCCTTACTGAAAATTACAGCCGCTCGTGGCAAATATTTCAGGATGGTTATCGTTTGTCAAAGATACAAGGTCCATCAGGCCTGCCAACTTTTGAAGTTGCATCAGGTGGGGAAGTATTAATTATTCACGATGGCACATTGAGAAGAGCTTGGATCTCCTTCTTCCTTATAGTTTTTGTTGCAACTATAGTTTTTGCATTGCCATCCGGTCGCCGCAAATATGATATTGCACAATCGGAGCTCGCATGAAAAGACAGCGCCTTGCACTTTTAGCTCTCATTCTCGTTGGAGTTTTCTTTTTTAGTAGCGTCTTTAATGTAGGCGTCTCAACAAATGAGTTCAGTCAGTCATATCCGGCTGTGGTTTGCCCACCTAATACACCTGGGCTCGCAACTGCGATTTCACTTTCATCAGGAAAGAGCCTTATTAGAAAAACGGGCACATCATCGATGCAGCCATATTCTGTAGGGTTGACTCGCTATGCAATTAAAGCTCAATCTGCCGTTATTGAAGCCGGAGAAGTTACTCCTTTGGTGTGGCAAGTAAAGAAAGGAGTTTGGGCTGGCTCAGTTCCATGTAGCTCACCTTCTTCTTCGCAATGGTTTGTTGGTGCAACAGCAGATGTAACCTCCAAAGGATCCCTGAGAATAGTTAATAGTGGTTTGGGTCGAGCCATTGTAGATATCAACATTTATACTGAGAATGGCCTTCTAACGCCCAGGACTATTTCGATGAAGGCGAATACTTACACTTCAATTGGCTTACCTTCTCTGGCTCCAGGTTCACGTCGAATTGTAATTCACCTTGTTCCTAGGTCCGGACGTGTCAATGGTTTTGTTGTTGATGAACGCGGAAAAGGCTTGCAGAGCTTAGGTGGCGATCTAGTTAATTCCACGGGAGAGCCCACAAAGAATTTACAAATTCCTGCAATTCCACATCCAGTGGGAAGGAACTCCGGGACGCCTCATGTTTTGAGGCTCTTAGTCCCTGGAGATATTGATGCGAGAATCAGCGCTGAAATTAGAACTGTTGATGGCACATTCTCACCTATTGGAATCAACGGTAAAGTCATTCGCCATTCAAAGGTGGTAGAGATTCCAATTGATTTCACAATGCAATCTGGAACTTTTGCTCTCTCTATTGAGTCAGATCAACCAATACTTGGCTCCGTATTCTCAAAGACACAAGCCAACGGCAAGAATGACTTTGTGTGGAGTACGGGTGCAGATAATCTAGCCGAATTCACGGTTGCAACTACAGGGTTGTCACCAAACCTGGTCTTCACGGGTGGGTCCATTAGAGTTTCCCTTGGCTTGACCTTTACAAATGGAAAGAAGAGCTCTGTGTTGATTACGGGCGAAGATATTGCTACCTATAAAACTCCGGATCGGGTCGAATCAATCTCATTCATGCGCATTTCATCTGGAACATCTGGAGCTGCCCTTATCTCGTCGAAGAGTGGTTATGGATATATCCCATTGAATCGAGGCAGTGTCCTGACTAAATCTTCGGTGCCATCATCAAATATTCGAGTGCTCAATCCCTAACTTTTACGACCCTTCCTAGTAACCTTAATGACATGAATCAACAGGTAAGGACGGGTCGTGCATGTTCGCGTGTGAGCTGTCGTGCGATTGCATCTATGACCCTTACTTATATTTATGCGGATTCGACTGCCGTCCTAGGACCACTTGCTACTTTTTCAGAGCCACATGCGTATGATCTCTGCGATAAGCACTCTGCACGACTAACTGTTCCCAATGGTTGGAACGTTATTCGCCAGTCACAAGAAGTTGATGCGCCAGGCCCAAGCCATGATGACCTAATGGCAATTGCAGATGCTGTGCGAGAAGCAGCACACGCGGTGGCCCCAACCATGGAATCTCCAGTTACTTCTACAACTACTTCACACTCAAGCGTAGGTCGTCGGGGCCACCTACGAGCGGTACCTTCATAATTTCTCATTAAGGTACAAATCTCTTTACGATACTCACATGACGTCATCAATTTTCAAGGCATACGATATTCGAGGATTGGTTGACAGCGAACTCACTGAAGATTTTGCATTTTCAACAGGCGTGGCCGTCGCACGTTTTCTAGAGCAAGAGCGCGAACCTGGCACCATCGTTGTTGGAGAAGATATGCGGCCCTCATCGCCTAAGTTAGCCAGCGCATTTTCAGCTGGGGTAACTTCTCAAGGACTTGATGTGATCAGAATAGGTCTGGCGTCAACAGATATGTTGTATTTTGCCTCAGGATCATTGAATATGCCAGGAGCAATGTTCACTGCAAGCCATAACCCAGCGGCCTATAACGGGATCAAGTTATGCCTGAGCGGTGCACGCCCCATTGGTAAAGAGTCAGGTTTGGTCACCATTGAGAATTTCGTGAACCAAGGAATGCCAATGGCTCTACGCAATGTGGGCATCGAGAAGAATAAGATAATGCTTGAAGATTATGTGGATTACCTCTTAACCCTCCTTGACCTTTCTGAACTTCGCCCATTAAAGATTGTCATTGATGCAGGAAATGGCATGGGGGGATATACCGCTCCGGCAGTTTTTAAGCGTTTGAACGCAGAAGTAATTGAGATGTACTTTGAATTAGATGGAACCTTCCCTAACCATGAAGCCAACCCAATAGAACCTGCCAACCTCATCGATCTTCAGAAAGCAGTTAAAAAACATGGCGCAGATATTGGCCTGGCTTTTGATGGAGATGCGGATAGATGTTTCTTAGTCGATGAGAAAGGAGATTTAGTTAATCCATCTGCACTGACTGCGCTCATTGCAAGTCGCGAATTAAAAAAGAATCCTGGTTCAAACATTATCTACAATCTTATATCCTCGCGAGCAGTCAAGGAAGTCATCGAAGAAGAAGGTGGTACCGCGATTCGTTCCCGGGTAGGACATTCGTATATTAAGAAATTAATGGCTGAAACCAATGCAGTATTTGGGGGAGAGCACTCAGGACACTTCTATTTCCGTGAATTCTGGAAAGCAGATTCAGGAATGCTTGCGGCGCTCCACGCAATCGCAGCACTTGGAGAAAGTAATATATCGATTTCTAAACTATTGAAACCATTTAATCGTTATTTCTCAAGTGGAGAAATAAATTCAACGGTAGATGACGCTAAAGTTGAGATGGAAAAAATTGAATCTATCTATGGACCAAAACAGGGAGTTGAAGTAGACCACCTTGATGGCCTCACGATAAATGGCGATAATTGGTGGTTTAACCTTCGCGCCTCAAATACGGAGCCACTCCTTAGACTCAACGTTGAGGCTTCGACGGCGGCACGTATGGATAAGGTTCGAAATGATGTACTTAACACGATTCGTGGCTAAGTCTTTTTATCCTTTTCTAGCTACTTCCACTAACCTATGCTCATAGCCGACTAGCACAGTAGAGCCCTACGCCGAAGGTCAAGCGAAGAGAAAAACAGCCGTTTTTACACTAGGGAGAAATATTTAAATGACAACCGTTACAACTATTCCGAAGCACGATATTGCAGATGCATCACTTGCTGCTCAAGGTCGCAAGAAAATCGAATGGGCAGAGCGCAATATGCCTGTACTCGCTCAGATTCGCGAAAGATTTGAAAAATCACAGCCCTTTACTGGAGTCCGTATCTCAGCGTGTATGCACGTGACTACTGAGACAGCAAATTTAATGCGAGTTCTAAAAGCCGGTGGAGCTGAAGTTACTCTTTGTGCATCAAACCCACTTTCGACTCAAGATGACACAGCTGCTGCATTGGTACACGAATACGGAATTTCAGTATTTGCACGCAATGCTGTTGATCGTGATGGTTATTATGCACACATCAACGCAGCTCTGGATATCGAACCACATCAAGTTTTTGATGATGGATGCGATCTTGTCAACACTCTTCACACAACTCGAAAAGAGTTACTTCCAAATATTGCGGGTGGTTGCGAAGAAACCACGACAGGTGTTATTCGCCTCAATCAAATGGCTAAGGATGGCGCTCTTACTTTCCCTATGATTGCCGTCAATGACACGGATACAAAGCATATGTTTGATAACCGTTACGGAACAGGACAGTCAACACTTGATGCGGTATTCCGTGCAACGAACTTTTTGCTCGCAGGACGCATCGTTGTAGTAGCTGGCTTTGGTTACTGCGGTAAAGGTGTAGCAGAACGCGCAAAGGGCATGGGCGCAGACGTAGTTGTAACTGAAATTGATCCAACAAAGGCTCTCGATGCGATGATGCAAGGCTTCCGGGTCATGCCAATGGTTGATGCGGCAAAAGTTGGCGATGTCTTTATTACTGTGACAGGCAATCGCGACGTACTTCGCGACGAGCACTTTGCAGTCATGAAGGATGGAGCAATTATGGCCAACTCTGGCCACTTTGATATTGAAATTGATGTCGCATGGCTTGAGCAAAACTCAGTGAAGAAGAATGCAAAAATGCGCCATCAAACTGATGAGTATGTAATGGCAGATGGCCGTCGCCTACTGCTCCTTGCTGAAGGAAGACTTGTAAATCTGGGAGCTGCAGAGGGCCACCCAGCATCAGTGATGGATATGTCGTTCTCAGATCAAGCTCTTACAGCTGAGTACTTAGTGAAGGAAGCGAAGAACCTGTCAGCGGGAGTTCACGAAGTTCCTACATATATTGACAAAGAAGTTGCCGCACTGAAACTCAAATCAATGGGTGGGCGTATCGATGTACTAACACCTGCTCAAGATATGTACCTTAATTCTTGGGAGCACGGTTCTTAAATGACACTGGTTATGGTCGTCGATGACGATCAAGACCTTGCAGAAATGCTTGGAATTGTTCTCACAGGTTCAGGCTTCGATGTAAATCTAGTTAATCGAGGAGACGAGGTGCTGGAGGTTTTTAGAAATAACCCTCCAGACCTTGTCTTACTTGATGTTATGTTGCCGGGCATCGACGGCATCGAAGTATGTAGATTAATAAGACTTGAATCTATGGTCCCAATAGTCATGTTGAGTGCAAAAGGTGAAACCCAAGACATTGTCCGAGGGCTTGAAGCTGGCGCTGATGACTATATACAAAAGCCCTTTCGTGACAAAGCAGAGTTAATCGCTCGAATTCGAACACGCCTACGCAGAACTAATGCAGATGTAGTTGGAATTCTTGCAATTGGAGATCTTTCAATTGACGTCACCGCCCATGAAGTCCGTCGTGGCACAACGCTCATTCAATTAACGCGTCTTGAATTTGATTTACTAGTAGCTCTTGCAAAAGATCCTGGGCGCGTGTTTACTCGCGACGCACTTTTGAGCGAGGTATGGGGTTATCGCCACAGTACCGATACCCGATTAGTTAACGTGCATGTTCAGAGGTTGAGATCCAAAGTCGAACATGAGCCTGAGAATCCTGAAATTGTCATGACCGTTCGTGGAGTTGGCTATAAGGCGGGCGGCCCAGCATAAAGGGGCTTATCTGCGATGAAGGGAATACGTCAGGCTTTAAGGCAATCCCTTGCGGTTAAAGTCATTCTCTCCACAGTGCTTCTCTCGCTGAGCGTAATTTTATTAGCTGGTTCTGCTCTTAATTCCCGACTCTCAGATGGAATTAGATCCGTCAGCCTTACATCAGCAATAGCAGAATCTCGTTTTACTTTTTTTAATGCTCAATATCAAATGCTGCTCTCACAGGGGGAAACTCTCGAAGAGCGAAGGCAGATTATTGCAGATCTTGTATTAAGTGCCACAACCAAAGGCGTTAATGAAGCGCAACGGGAAATGATTTTTCTCAAAGCTCCTAATGGAAACAAGAGTGCCATCTCATTTGAAATGTCGTCGAGCATGATTAAAGTTTCTTCGGTTCCAGCAGAACTTCGAACCAAAGTTCAGGAAAATACCGAATTGCAATATCAATACGGAATAGCTAGTTATACTAGTGGAGTCAAGGGAAACTCACTCTTCGTCGGAGAAAGAATCAATATTCCTGGCGGTGGCCGTTATGAAATGTACCTTGTCTTTTCTCTGAAAAGCCAGACTGCAACGCTTGACCTAGTCCGAAACTCCTTATTTTTAACCGGCTTGGCACTACTTGTTTTAATAACAATGATTACTTGGCTGGTGCTACGACAGGTTGTTCGTCCCGTACGAGATGCTGCAAGAATCGCAACTCAATTTACAAAAGGTGACTTTAGCCAGCGCATGAAAATAACATCTCAAGATGAAATATCGACTCTTGCGCATTCTTACAATGAGATGGCTTATTCCATCGAACAACAAATTTCTCGGCTTGAAAACCTTTCGCGGGTACAACAACGTTTTGTCTCTGATGTAACTCACGAGCTGCGAACACCCTTAACAACTTTACGGATGGCATCTGAAGTCATTTATAACCAACGAGAGTCATTTGATCCATTCGTCTCACGAAGCTCAGAGCTCCTTGCGGCTCAAATAGATCGCTTTGAGAAGCTACTGGAAGATTTGCTTGAAGTAAGCCGATTCGATGCGGAAGTCGCGGTACTTGAAGCTGTCAATATCGATGTAATTGCCCTAGTAAATCGATGCGTAAGAGATTTTGGGCCGGGAGAGAACCACAATAATGCGCTCATCAATGTCGTATGCAAAGATTCCTCAATTCACATCAGGGCAGATGTAAGACGAGTGGAGCGTATTATGCGCAATCTTTTAGCCAACGCGCTCGATCATGCTGATGGTAAAGAAGTTGTGGTCACTATCGTTACCACAGAAACCGAAGTCGCAATTGGAGTCCGTGATTACGGCTCAGGTCTGGATGAGTCTGCTCTCATTCGAGTATTTGACCGATTTTGGCGCGCAGATCCATCCCGCGCTCGTTTTCGTGGAGGAACAGGCCTTGGACTTTCCATCGCCTTAGAAGATGCCCGCCTTCACAATGGAGAACTTGATGCCTGGGGTAGACCAAACAAAGGTGCACATTTTGTTTTAACGCTGCCTCTCATAGCAGGATCTTCAATTCAGGCAAGACCAATTTCGATTACGCCAAAAGATTTCCACCAGGAGAGTTTTTACCTCTAACTCACCACCGTTTTTGAGCCATGATCTTGGTATGCGAAGCATTCGTTCACTTCAAGAGATAATTTTTCCAAATAGATGTTTAGGATGCTCGGCGCTAGGTTTAGAAATATGTTCAAGTTGCAGAGGCAATTGGCATCCCCATATCTATCGAACCTTTTCTTCATGGCAGCCACATTTCCCTATTTATTCGGCAGTCTCCTATTCAGCCATTGCTGGCAAAATTTTGCTCGCGGCAAAAGAAAATTCATTAAAAGTTGCTGATGAACTTATTTTGCAGGCTCTCAAACACTCGTTGCGTAGCTGTATTCAAGAACGTGGAATCGGTTTTTTAGTACCCATCCCTTCAAGAAAATCGGTAGCACGTAAGCGAGGCAGACAGTTCATCAATGAACTAACGTTGAGCCTGTCACAAAATTCACATCTTGCGTATTACGAGAATCTGACACACATTCGAAAAGTCCAGGATCAATCCTCCTTAGATGCTAAGGGCAGATATGCCAATCTCGATGGTTCCATGCGTTCCCTGAGATATCTCAGTGGAAGGGCGATATTGATTGACGACCTCGTCACAACGGGGGCAACGCTCTCTGAAGCCGCGCGAGCCCTACGCATACAGGGCATCGAGGTCGCAGCTGCCGTAACAGCATGTGTTGCAGAACCCCTACGATAAGGGGGTTGATTTAGCGCGTGGCAGTAGAAAAACGGAAGGCGGACCGATGGCTTCAATAATCGATCGAATCATGCGAGCTGGCGAAGGCAAAATTCTTCGCGACTTAAGCAAGATCGTCGACAAGGTCAACGGTTTTGAAGGAAGCATCTCCTCCATTTCAGATGAGCAACTTCGGGCCAAGACCGATGAATTTAAAGCACGACTGGCGCAAGGCCAGACCTTAGAGGACTTACTACCAGAGGCATTTGCCGTTGTTCGTGAGGCCGCTAAGCGCACCCTGGGGCAACGACATTACGATGTTCAGCTCATGGGTGGAGCAGCCTTGCATCGTGGAAATATTGCAGAAATGCGCACGGGCGAAGGTAAGACTCTTGTAGCAACTCTTCCTTCATATCTGAATGCACTCGCAGGGCGCGGGGTCCATGTTGTCACTGTCAATGATTATCTTGCAGAACGCGATAGCGAATGGATGGGACGTATTCACCGCTTTTTAGGATTAAACGTTGGCGTTATTCTCAACAGTATGACGCCGACAGAACGTCGCGATGCCTACTTAGCCGATATCACGTACGGCACAAATAACGAATTTGGTTTTGATTATCTACGTGACAATATGGCTTGGTCGCTCGAAGATTGTGTGCAACGTGATCACTTCTTTGCTGTAGTCGATGAAGTGGACTCTATTTTAATTGATGAAGCGCGAACCCCACTCATTATTAGTGGGCCCGCTGATAAAGCCACCAAGTGGTACCTCGAATTTGCAAATATCGCATCAAAATTACAGCGAAATTTTCACTACGAAGTAGATGAGAAGAAGAAGACCGTAGGAATTCTCGAAGAAGGTGTCTCAAAGGTTGAAGAGCTTCTTAAAATAGAGAATCTCTATGAAGCTGCAAATACAAGTCTTATTGGCTATTTAAATAACTCAGTCCGCGCAAAAGAGTTATTCAAGCGCGATAAAGATTACGTTGTTATGAATGGCGAACTTCTCATTGTTGATGAGCACACGGGCCGTATGCTTTCAGGACGACGCTATAGCGAAGGGCTCCACCAAGCCCTCGAAGCCAAAGAACGCATAGAGATTAAAGATGAGAATCAGACCTTAGCTACTATCACGTTGCAGAACTACTTCCGCTTATACAAAACTATCTCAGGCATGACCGGAACTGCGATGACTGAAGCTTCAGAATTTCATCAAATCTATAAGTTGGGTGTTGTTCCTATTCCAACTAACCGCGATATGCAGCGTATTGACCAGGCGGATCTTGTTTATAAATCAGAAGTCGGAAAGTTTTCCGCAGTAACACGTGACATTGCTGAACGTCATCGCAAAGGACAGCCAGTCTTGGTTGGAACCGTGAGCGTTGAAAAATCTGAAGAGCTATCGGCATTTCTTAAGAAGGCAGGGGTTCCTCACGAAGTTCTCAATGCTAAGCATCACGAACGTGAGGCCTCGATCGTTGCCCGCGCAGGAGTTAAAGGCGCTGTAACGGTTGCAACAAATATGGCAGGACGCGGAACTGACATCATGCTCGGAGGAAACCCAGAGTTTATGGCTGACTTCGAGCTACAGCGACGTGGAATGTCACCAGTTGAAAATGCAATTGAATACGAAGTGGCATGGCCCGCAGAAATTGCAAAGCAGAAGGATGCGATTGCAAAAGAACACGAAGAAGTAGTCGCTCTCGGTGGGCTTTATGTATTAGGTACAGAGCGCCACGAGTCTCGACGTATCGATAATCAGCTACGAGGACGATCAGGTCGCCAAGGTGACCCAGGCGAGTCTCGTTTCTATCTTTCCTTGCAAGATGACTTGATGCGCCGATTTAACTCAGGAATTGTTGAGCGAGTTCTTGCTGCAGCGGGACTTCCTGAAGATGAACCTATTGAATCGAAGATGGTTTCCAATGCAATTCGTTCTGCTCAGACGCAGGTAGAGGCGCAGAATTTCGAGATTCGTAAGAATGTTTTGAAATATGACGATGTCATGAACCGTCAGCGAGAAGTTATTTATAGCGAACGCCGTTTAGTTCTAGAAGGCAAAGACATCGGCGAGCAAGTTTCAGACTTTATGGGCGAAACGCTTTCAGCGTATGTTCGTGCCGCTGCCCAACAAGGATTCGGCGAAGATTGGGATTTGGGGCAACTTTGGACTGCTCTTAAATTAATCTATCCAATTTCATTTACTCCGGAACAGATTATTACTGAAGTTGGATCAGCGTCGGGACTGGATATTGAATTTCTTGAAGCGCGTATTCTCGAAGATGCTGCAGAAGCCTATAAAAAGCGCGAAGACGATCTTGGAACCGATGTCTTACGTGAGCTAGAGCGTAAAGTTCTGCTCTCGGTATTGGATAGAAAGTGGCGAGAGCATCTCTACGAAATGGATTATCTGCAAGAAGGTATTGGATTGCGTGCAATGGCACAGCGAGATCCGCTTGTTGAATATCAGAAAGAGGGCTACGACTTATTCTCAGCCATGATGGATGCGATTAAAGAAGAGCTCGTTGGCTATCTATTCAATGTTGAAGTTAATGTTGAAGAGGAATCTGGTGGGGTCGAAGCTAAAGGGTTAAGTCCGGCTATTAAACCTAAGAATGAGCTTCGTTATTCAGCAGCTGCTGAAGATGGTGGAGTTGTTGCAACTGGTGGAACTTCTCGAAATGCACCGTGCCCATGTGGTTCAGGTCGCAAATATAAGCGTTGCCACGGAGCAGCTTAGATTTAGAGAAGTACTAACTCGGTGCAAATTGCAGCGGGGAGTATTCTTCTAAAGAGTTAGGAGGCGAAATCTTGTTATCTATAGATGAAATGATCGCCTCGCAAACTGCGCTGACCCAAGAGGATCGCGCCCGCCTAATGGAACTTTTAGCAGAGTGGCAATTACTCTCTGATTTATCATTTGCAGATCTGATTCTCTGGACGCCTAAACGTAAGGATTATCAATCTTGGCCGGATGGACATCTGGCAATTGCACATATTCGTCCAACCACAGCCGCAACGGTTTTCACTCATGATGTAATTGGCAGTGTAATTAATTGGGGAAGTAATCCGAGAATTGATCAAACACTTTCAACTGGCGAGATCGATCGAGATTCAGAAGCTGAACTTGTAGGTGAAATTCTGATTAAAGAAGAAACGATTCCAGTTGCATTTAACGGTCGAGTAATTGCTGTTATTTCTCGTCACCGAAATGCAGATTTAATGCGCTCACCCTCTCGTTTAGAGTTGAATTATCGAGAGATTGCGCACAAGATCTATCAGATGGTTGCAGAGGGAACTTTTCCTATTCAAAATAGTTTTTATCGGTCCGAGTCAGCCCCAAGAGTCGGCGATGGATTAATCAGATTAGATTCTTCTGGGCAGATTAATTATGCAAGTCCAAATGCCAGATCAGCTTTCAATCGAGCCGGATGGAGTGGGGAGCTAGAAGGTGAACTCTTGGGCCATGTAGTTGAGAGCGTTAAACCTAACTCTAGTCTCCCAACTGATGAGTCTTGGCGAAGTATTTTAAGTGGCAAGAATTTGCGACGTGAAGAATTTGAGAATGAAAGTGGAATATTTGATTTATTAGTAATGCCACTTGTTGCAGGAAGTGATCATATTGGTGCAATTGTTCTGCTTCACAATGTTACTGAATTGCGTAGACGAGATCGTGATTTAATGACCAAAGATGTAACAATCCGAGAGATTCACCACCGAGTAAAGAATAATTTGCAGACTGTTTC
>DJBN01000087.1:0-581 GCA_002430075.1 Actinobacteria bacterium UBA5975
CAAGAAGGTATTGGTCTTCGTGCAATGGCTCAGCGAGATCCACTCGTTGAATACCAACGAGAAGGCTATGAACTCTTCTCAGCGATGATGGATGCGATCAAGGAGGAGCTAGCAGGCTTGGTCTTTAATGTTGAAGTCACCATAGAAGTCGACGGCTCGCAAGTGAAGGCAGAAGGCGTAGAAGAGAAGCCAGCGCAAGCCCAACAACTCAAGTACACAGCAGCGGATGAGAACGGTGTTCTTCGATCGAGTGATGTTTCACGTAATAGCCCATGCCCTTGTGGGTCGGGTAAAAAATTCAAGCGCTGCCACGGCGCTGCCTAAATCATTCTCAAGGCAGTGCATAACCAACGTCCGTCAACTCCTTCTAAGCGAACAACGACAGCTCTAATTCGCTGCCCGTAACAAATAAGCACAGTTGTCTCACATATTCCATCCAAGGGTTCGGAAAGATGGATACTTTTTATTTTCCCAATCTCTTTCTGAGTTCCAGATTTGCGAAGTAACTCCATGTAGATAACTCGATGACAGAATCTGATGAGCTGAGCAGGCTGCCTGCGTCCGGCCCATACCTCGACAAC
>DJBN01000087.1:773-1370 GCA_002430075.1 Actinobacteria bacterium UBA5975
CTGACGATAAATTTCATAATCCACTCATGTAGATCTGGCAGCTCAGATGCCGATGTAGGTGTTGGCATCTCATCTGCTTCAAGATCTTCACCAAAGGTGGAAGGCACCAGGTAGAGCTTGGCACTTTGTATTACCTGCTCGCGTGCGGGAGGGGCGAAGAGGTCTAAGACAGGATGGCTCCAGAGCAAGGGATCTTCTGTACTTGAGATTAATTGAATAAATGGCCGTAATGTGCGGGATTTAATTTCGCTTCGAGTAGTTGTCATTGCACGATACTTCGCCTGAGGCCCTAGGAATAAATCAACCAACGGTGCCGGATTTACTCATACTTTCGTATGACTGTTGAAAACTATGCGCGACTAGCGTCTATCAGTATCTACCTTTCGCGCATGCCCCAGAAGAAGAATTCACACACTCGACTCGTTTTAGCTATCACACTCTGCATTGCAGCGATGGTTGCTTCGTATGCAATGTCACTTGCTGCAAATCAAAAGGAGAACTATTGGATGATTGCCAGACCAGTTTCATCCGGAACTCAGCTGGAAGCTCAAGACCTCAAATTTCAAGCCGTAGTCCTTGGTGCTTCAAGCCCTAGTT
>DJBN01000087.1:1422-12008 GCA_002430075.1 Actinobacteria bacterium UBA5975
TTCAAGCCCTAGTTACATATCTGCGAAGTTCAATCCCATTGGATCCTTCACTCTACGAAATTTATCTCCTGGCGAACTTTTGGATGCGAAAGCGTTGAGCAGTGATCAACAAGCGCTCACAAACCAGCAAGTCTCCGTAAGTATGCGTTTAGTAGATATTCCAGCACAGATTGCTCTCGGGGAGACTATAAATATCTACCAGTTGCATGACTCACAAAATGGAGAGCTACCAGATAAACCGCAAAAGATTCTCAATCGCGCCTTCGTGAGTTCAATAGATCGCAAAGGAACCAACTTTGGGGGAGAAGTAGCACTTACTATCTCCATCAATAGAGCCGATATTACAAATTTGCTCTGGGCTACATCGAGCGGTCGACTGGTAGCAATTCGAACTCATGGCTGATTTAAGTACCCAGAGCGCATTGACTGCCATAGGAGACCCGGCCTTCGAGGGATTTGTAGCAAGTACTCTCTATAGTCAAGGTTGGAGCATCACTTATAGAGCGCTAGATTTTAGATCCCTTATTGAAAAATTAGAAACTATAGGAAAGCAAAATCAGGTTCTACTAATCTCAACTGACTTGGAAGGTTTGACTCCAGAAAGCATTAGCAAATTACAGAGCCAACATTTGACTATCTTCCTCTTTTCAGATGGTGATGATGCGAGTCTGGGCTATTCCCAAACAGTAGCTCGCCCCACTAGCGCTCTTGAGTTAATTGCGCTGGTTCGCGGATCTCTACGCACCCCGATGATTCGAGCACAGAATGAAATTTCCCAGAAGGTCCGAGCTAAAACAATCGCTATTGCAGGCGCCCAATCTTCAAGTGGGTGTACAACATTTACAATCAACATCGCATCTGAATTGAGCCTTTCTGGAAAGAAAGTTCTCATTGTGGACGCCCATGCACATTCTCCGGCGGTAGCAATTCTTTTAGGGCAGCGCGGGCTACACAGCACTCAAGAGGTGCGCAGTATTTCCCCCAATTTATTTGTAATCGAGATTACACAGGCAAATATTGAGAGTGATCTAGCAAGACTCAGCGGCGCCTTATCGACCTTTGATTTCGTGATGATTGACTTAGGGGCAATCAGTGAACTCGGGGAAAGTTTAAAAGGCAGGCGGTGGGAGAGCGAGGTTCTTATCTGGACCACCATCCATGGCGATGAGTTCTGGGTTCTATCGAAATCCGGATTGGTCGCCACTGAGAATCTTCGAAAATTAGCCCAAGAAATTTCTATCAATGCAATGAAACCGGATGTTAGTTTTATTCACACAATGGTTCAGCGCGGTAAGAGTGGAAAAATCAGAGAGGAAGCTTTTCTGACTCTAGTGATGCCCCTTCGTCCGAAACGAATATTCTCCATTCCTTTAGATTCAAGAAGTGCGATCAACGCTGAACGTGAGCAGACGACCTTGAATGAGTCCAATGAACGTAGCCTTTTACGTAAGAGCATCGCCAGTATTGCAGGTGAAATTACCTCTTAAGGTCTTATAAGGTTCTCTCATGCGCGGATACGTAGCTATGACAGCCCAAGAAGTTCAAGATTTTATCCTTGCTCAAAATCTTGAGGTATCTGATATCTACGCACCGACAAAGAAATTCATCGCTGATAACCACGATCTTGATGAAGAAGAGATTGAGTACATACTCTCAATGGTTGCAGCCGAGGATGCCGTAGAGATGAAGAGCGCAACATCCGATTTGGTCTTTGTACTCGCTTTCGAAATCCCAGAGAAGATTATCTCTGATAGCCATGACATGTCAGTATCTTTATCGGAACCTCTCCTTTGGGAGAATCTCGAGTGTCTCTTCGAGGTCTCTGAAAATGGTGAGGAACTTACCTGGTTTGCGACACAAGAGATTTCGAGCCATGTAGATTCCTGGTTGAAATAGGCTTCCATGGCATCAATTGAAGATTACGTAAAGGAACGTAGCGCACTGTCCCCGATTCAGATTCATAGACTTCGCGAGCTAACTGCGGATTGGCAGCTTCTCTCTGATTTATCTTTTGCAGACTTAATTCTCTGGGTTCCATTACGTAAGAATTTTAAGAGTTGGCCAACGGGATATATTGCAGTCGCACACATCCGTCCTACGACTTCCGCCACACTCTTTGCGCACGATGTGATTGGGAAAGAGATTGCTTACGGTTCTCGCCCGCACATAGACCACGCGCTTGCTGGCGCAGAGATTGTTCGTGATACCCAGCCAGAACAGGTAGGCGAGCATTTAGTCAAGGAAGAGACAATTCCAGTTATTCTTGATGAGACTGTTATCGCAGTAATTTCTCGCCACCGCGATTCAGAGTTAATGCGCCAACCTAGTCGCCTTGAATTAAATTATCGGGAAATTGCGCACAATCTTTACAGGATGATTTTAGAAGGAACATTTCCTTATCCCGATGCTGGCTCACTCTTCGATCCAACTCCACGCGTAGGCGATGGGCTAATTCGCCTCGATGTTAATGGAGTTGCCTCGTATGCAAGCCCTAATGCGAAATCTGCACTCAGCCGACTTGGATGGATGAGTGATATAGAAGGCCATAAGTTGGGTGATGTTGCACAGTCTTTAGCCAACGTGCGTCCTGATGCTCACGAAGAGACTGTAGCATTTGGCCTTGCAGGTAAATCTATGAAGCGAGTTGAAATTGAGAATATCGGCGGGACAATTGATTTCACCGTGCTTCCACTTCTGCAATCTGGTGATCGAATCGGCGCAATTGTTCTGCTCAATAACGTTACCGAGCTTCGGCGTCGCGAACGTGAGCTTGTCACTAAGGATGCAACGATCCGCGAGATCCACCATCGAGTAAAGAATAATTTGCAGACTGTTTCGGCTCTTCTCAGGCTACAAGCGCGGCGAATAGATGATCCTGGAGCAAGTGCTGCACTTAACGAGGCAGTTCGACGGATCGCATCGATTGCCTTGGTACATGAAACTCTTTCAAGTAGTCGAGACTCCTCGGTGGCATTTGATGACGTTCTAGATAGCTTGGTCTCACACGCACTCGAACTCAGCCCTCGAATGAGCGAGCTAACGATTGAACGAACTGGACTTTTGGGTTCCCTCGAACCTCGCATCGCAACCCCGCTTGCCCTGGTCATCACAGAGTTGATCCATAACGCGCTAGAACATGGCCTTGCCACAGAAGGGTTAACCCTGGGCATCCATCTCTCAACTAGCGGCTCAGAGTTATCGGTCACGATTTCAGACGATGGAGTTGGCTTGCCCGAAGGGTTCGATATTGCGACTTCGCCCAACTTAGGACTTCAGATTGTGCGAACTCTTACTGAGAATGAGCTACGAGGAACGTTATCGTTGATATCTGATGAGAATGAGACAAAGGCAATACTTACTTTTCCAAACGTCTAAATAATTTTTAAGAGTGAGCGTTTTCAGCAAGGCGAGCACGGTTACGAGCAGCGCGGCGCTTGAGCGCACGACGTTCATCTTCAGATAGTCCGCCCCAGACTCCCGCATCTTGTCCCGATTCGAGCGCCCAGGCAAGACACGCATCTTTAACTATGCATCGGTTACAAACTTTTTTTGCTTCTTCAATCTGTGTAATTGCAGGTCCAGTATTTCCTACTGGGAAGAAGAGCTCAGGATCTTCATCACGACATGCAGATTGGTGTCTCCAGTCCATGGCTCAACTCCTTTCAAAATTCGCTCGAATGTGCGGCGACTAGTGCGCGCAAGGGAGACATTCTGCCTCTTCTAACTTATATAAACAAGAAGGAAGCGAAAATGTTTCTATTAATCAGGGTGATTTGCATCCCTTTCGTAAAGATTTCATATATTTATCGGAATCTTTGAGTGGTGCCCCCGACAGGAATCGAACCTGTGCACCTGCCTCCGGAGGGCAGTGCTCTATCCCCTGAGCTACGGGGGCGCAGGTAGGAGTGTAGGTTATCTGACTATGAACAGTTCAGAGAAAGCATATTTTGCAACTGGTTGCTTTTGGGGCGCTGAAAGACGTTATTGGGTATTAGATGGAATTATCTCAACCAGCGTTGGATATATGGGCGGAGTTCGCGCTAATCCTTCATACGAGCAGGTTTGTACGGGCGTTACAGGGCATGCAGAGATGGTTGAGGTGACTTTCAATCCTGAGAAAGTTACCTATCGCAGATTACTCGAAGAATTTTGGGTTATGCATGATCCAACCTCTCTCAATCAACAAGGTGGAGATATCGGAACTCAATATCGAAGCGCTATCTATACAACGTCAGATTCTCAGCACCTTCAAGCAGAAGCGACTCGCGATATTTACCAGGCCGTTCTTACGCGCGAGGGCCTAGATTCCATTGTTACTGAGATCGAAAGCGCCCAAGACGCTCCTTATTATTTAGCTGAGGAATATCATCAAAGGTATCTTGAGAAAAATCCCAATGGTTACGACTGCCATTCATCTACCGGTGTGAACTTCCCAGCTATCTAGCTAAGTGCTCGCCAGCAATACCAGGCAACCACACTGCGGTATGGACGAAACTTGTCACCCTTACCTTCAAGGACCTTTGGGTCAATCTCTTCTTTCAAAGCGTAAATCTTCTCCCAGCCTCGCCTGACTCCAAGATCACCTGTTGGCCAGATATCAAGTCTGCCAAGTTGGTGCATCATAAACATATCAACCGTCCATGGACCGATACCCCACAGCCCCGTCAGTTGGTCAAAGATAAATTGATCATCATTAATTTCATGAAGTTGATTTATTTTTATCCGCTTGGAAAGAGCGGCATCTGCTAAACCCTGAATAGTTTTATACTTTGCACCCGAAACGCCCGCAGCGCGCATATCCGCTTCGGATATTCCCGCGATACGTGCTGGTAATACTCGCCCCTTGGCTAGATCCTTAATACGACCATAAATAGTATCTGCAGCCTTTACCGCCAATTGCTGAGAGATTACAGATTCGACCAGCGCTTCAAAGTGTGTAACAGGATTTGGATTTCTTCCTAATGTACAGAGTGGATACGCCAAAATTATTTTTGCAATGAGGGCATCTTTTGTAGACAGTTCCTTGACTATATTCTTCATTTGACGTTGAGTGATTAGTGCTTGGCTGGGCATAGATAAAGAGTATTGAGAGTGACATACTAAGTCCATGAGCGACCTACGGGCATTTGATCTCAGCGAATTACAGACGCATCGCAGTGAAAAGTGGAGAACATTTCCAAAAGATATTCTTCCACTGCCTGTCGCTGAGATGGATTTTCCAGTTGCAGATCCCATACGTCAGACGCTACGCGAGATGATTGATCACTCTGATCTTGGATATCTAGGTTCGATTCCTGAAATGGGAGTAGCCTTTTCAAGTTTTGCCAAACGCCGTTGGGGCTGGGACGTTGACCCACTCCAAGTACGAATTGCCGCCGATGTCGGAGTAGGAATTGTAGAAGTTCTTCGAGTTATCACTAAACCTGGCGATAAAATTCTTATCAACTCTCCCGTCTATCCAAATTTCTGGACGTGGTGCACCGAAACTCATCTGGAGCAGATTGATGTCCCACTGACTCAATCTGAGCAGGAAATAAATGGCAGCAATTGGATTCTTGATTGGGATGGCATTGAAAAAGCATATGCATCTGGAATCAAAGCTCACTTAATAAGCAACCCTCATAACCCACTGGGGCGAATCTATACCCGAGACGAGTTATCGCGATTGGCCGAACTTGCAAAGAAAAATAACGTCTATTTATTGAGTGATGAAATCCATGCACCGCTTACATATTCAGAGCAAAAGTTCACTCCATTTTTGGCCGTATCAGAGACAGCCCGCGAAGTGGGAATAACTATCACAGCTGCGAGTAAGGGATGGAATATCGCAGGGCTCAAGTGCGCAATTATCGTGACCGAGAATGCGGCAGTTCACGAGGTTCTTAGCGCAATTGCTCCGGCTACTCATTATCGAGCATCTCTACTAGGTGCATTTGCGAGCGTGACTGCCTTCGAACAGGGTGAGCCATGGCTCGATTCCTTGATGGTTCAGCTCGACCATAATCGAAAATTAGTGGAGGATCTGATTGCTTTAAAGACTCCTGGTGTTGGTTATCGAATACCTCATTGCTCGTATTTAGCATGGCTTGATCTAACCTCTTTTAATCTAGGCCAAGACCCTTCGACCGTTCTGCTAGAACAGGCCAAGGTAGCTTTTGTCCCAGGCGCTCGATTTGGTTCTCAGTCGTCACAATTTGTTCGCCTCAATTTTGCAACGAGCCCCGAGATTCTTGAAGAGGCCTTTAATCGCCTAGCCACAGTACTTCACTAAGCGATTACTCTTAGCCAATGAATTCCGAGCACTTGCATCCCGAAACCCTTGCGATCTCTTCGGGACGACCTTCTCATAAAGCTGGAGAAGGAATCAACGCTCCGATTTCTCTCAACTCAACTTTTGTAGCTGGTGGTGAAATAAATTATGGTCGAACAGGAAATCCAACGTGGCATCCTCTTGAGGAAACTATTAGCGCTCTTGAAGAGGCCGACGCAACTCTTCTATTCTCATCAGGAATGGCAGCGATAACCGCGGTTTTCTCGCTACTTCCTCATGGTGCTCCAGTAGTTGCCTCACACGAGGGCTATAGCGGAACAATGTCCCTATTGAAGCGCTATCACGATCAAGGTCGCCTGGAAGTCCGCTTTGTTGATATTGCAGATACGGCAGAAGTTTTAAGTCAGCTGCAAGGAGCAGCATTTCTCTGGGTTGAATCACCAACTAATCCAGGTCTTGCCGTTGCAGATGTTGGAACTATCATCGGCGAAGCAAAGAAGCGCAATATGGGAGTGGGATTCGATAATACCTTCGCGACTCCACTGAATCAGAAGCCTCTTACATTTGGCGCCGATATCGTCATGCACTCTGTGACAAAGTATTTAGCCGGCCACAGCGACGTCGTTCTCGGTTCTCTATCGACCAAGGATCCAGCCCTGCACGCCCGCTTAAAAGATGCACGAGTCTCATTCGGGTCTATCGCCGGACCATTTGAAGCATGGCTAGCACTGAGAGGAATCAGGACTTTTGCTCTCAGGTTTAACAAGGCTCAAGAGAGCGCAGCCGAATTGGCTAAGAAATTATCTGGCCACCCAACTGTGACCAACGTTCGCTATCCAGGCTTTGGGGCGATTATCTCCTTTGAAATAAAGGGGGATGCCGTTGCTGCCGAACGAGTCTGTGATGGAGCGTCACTGATTATTAATGCAACAAGTCTTGGTGGAGTCGAATCTACTTGGGAGCGACGTCGACGTTGGGAGCTTGAAAGCCCTAGCGTCCCTGAAAATTTAATCAGGCTTTCCGTCGGATGTGAAAATAGCGCGGATCTCTGGAACGATATCGACATCGCACTGACAAAGGCTTAAATCAGGCAAAGTGCGCGAAAGAGGAGTATTTTTACTCCCATGAGAGCAATCAGGAGATTCCTTGCAACTATCACAGTTGCCCTACTTGCTTTCCGCGCTGTCGGCACTTTTCTGTCATGGGTTGAAAAACAAGAAGATAACTCAACGGATGTTTGGATTGACGAAGACGAATTCGAAGACGCTTAAGTGAGCGCAGATCAGTACATCGCAGGTCAGTGCAATATTGGCAAGGCGGAAGTACGTCAGCGACAGATAGTTGCGCTCGTCGGACTATTCTTTAGTGTCAGCGCACTGATTGGCTTTATTTCAACAAGTGCATCTCCCAGTCTTCGACTTGGAATATTTCTCCCTTTAACAGTTTTTTCTGTTGGCTGGGTTCAATCACGCAAGAAGTTCTGCCTGGCATACGGCTTGATGGGGACTTTCAACTTTAACAGAATTGGAAAAGTCTCAAAGGTGACAGATGGTGTTTCTCTTAAAGCCGATCGCGCCATGGCGCTATCAATACTTGTGCAATCTATCGCTCTTGCCGGAGTGCTTACACTTATCGTATACCTACTTCCGCTCAATTAAATTCTTATTTCATCTTACATTTTCACTCGAAGAGTGACATTGTAGGACTTGTGAAAATTGTCATACATGCAAGGAACATGGAAATAGCCTCTGATTTCAAACCTATCGCTGAAGAAAAACTTCATTCTATGGAGCGTTTCAGCGTGGTTATAGATCGCATAGAAGTCGAGATTCTTCACGAAGCCAATCCTCGCCAGGGCAAGAACTCACATAGAGTAGTTATTACTTCTCATGGATCCGGTCCGCTATTACGAGCTGAATCAAAAGGCTTTAATGATGTGGCAGCCTTTGATAACGCAATAAAGAGAATAGAGCTCCAAATTCGTAAAGTTCACGAAAAGAGCAAAAGCGTGGGCAGGGAGACTGTCCGAACAATGGATTTAGAGTTAGGCGAGTAGTTAGCTCCGCTTAGAGTTTCTAGCCTGCTTCGACTTAAGCTTTTCATCTTTCTCAAACCCCATAAACTCTTTAAACTCTTTAAACCCCATAAACTCTTTAAATCCCATAAACTCTTTAAACCCCGCAGGGGCAGGACCGAGCAATTCAATTGCACTTTCACGAGCTGTGATAGCTGCAGTTATTGCAAGCCTTCTACTTGAAATAGCTATATTTTTCTGTTCAGGAGTACTTGAACTCTTCATTGTAAATTTAGCATCAAAAAAAGCCTCATCAATTGCGAATTTAAAATTGTCATTAATTAAGCGAATCTGCATTTTATGATTTTGTATCGCCACATAGAGGTCAGTCAATTCCTTCTTAGTTAATTCTTGTATCGTTTTATTTTGATTAGTTGGGGAACTTGGGGAAGGTGAGGGTGCGGCTACCGCAGACGGCCACCAAGAAATCAGGGTAAAGGTGATGGAAATGAGCAAAGCACCTCTGAGGCCTGAATGTAATTTCATGCCCATAGAGTAAATCCATGCACGTGTGAATATTCTGTGAAAGTCCTCATGGCTTGGTGTGCGTGGCGAACTCTTGCTAGGAAAGATGTCAGTAACATGGCAAGGTATAGCCATGAGCCAACTAATTATGGTTATTGATGACGAGGCCGGAGTCCGCGATCTACTTGGAGATGCACTCAAATTAGCCGGCTTTGAAACCATTACGGCAGCCGATGCGATGATGGCTCAGACATTGTTAAGAAATACAAAACCAGACTTACTGATTGTCGATATTAATATGCCGATGATGGATGGATTTGAGTTCATCGAGCGCATACGAGGTAATGGTGACAACACGCCAGCGCTCATGTTGAGCGCACGCGGTGATCGTGCTGATATCACTCGCGGACTTACTCTTGGTGCTGATGACTATGTAACTAAACCATTCGGACTTGAAGAGTTGGTTCTACGGATTAAGGCAATCTTACGACGATCTCAGTTCGCTCTATCAGCTCCCACAAATCTGAGATCTGGTCCGATTGTCCTAGATAGCGACTCGCACCAAGTAACTTTTAACGATGAAGTAGTTGATTTATCTCCCACTGAATTCAGATTGCTCCATGTCCTCCTTGAAAGTAAAGGTCGCGTACTAAGCAAGACATTCCTGCTCGATGAAGTATGGGGCATCACATTCGAATCAGAGAGCACAGTCGTAGATACCTACATTTCCTATCTACGCAAGAAACTTCATCGTGAAGGTTTTGAAGGAATCAGAACAATTAGAGGAGTTGGTTTTCAGCTACAAGCGGAGAAGAAGTGAAGTTAAGTACCTCATCCCGAATCAGTCTTGTAACAGTTCTTCTTCTTACCATTATTACGACGATTCTCGGTGGATACTCGGTACTTCACTCACAGAGTGCCGACATTAGAAAAGTGGATGAGTCACTCAATTTTGTTGCAAGGAGTGCTCTTGAGAATCCAGAACAACCAGTCGGAGCTGCGCTCTATGTCATCGAACGATCAAATCTAGATGTAACTCTTACATTTTTAACTCAGTACGGCCAAGAGACAGTAATAAATAAGTCAACGCTCAAATACTTAGGTGCCCCTGATTTACTAACGGTCAATTTAGCGACAACTTCTCCAGTCTTCGTGAATGGAAAATCGCCATATCGCTTTCTTGCGGTGGTTGTTGAAGGCGGAGATTACATCGTAATCGCGCGTTCGACAGCTGAGATAAGGTCAAATTTCAACTCAGATTTACAATCCCTTGCATTTCTCACCTTCGTCATTGATCTCATCGCAGCGCTTCTGCTTCTGCTGTACTTCCGTCGCGTAACAGTGAAAGAGGAGTCAGCGTCCCTTGCCCGTATGCAAGAATTTCTAGGAGATGCATCTCATGAGCTACGTACCCCACTTACCGTTATTAAAGGTTATGTGGAGATGTTGAGCAAAAATCAATTAACCGAAAGTTCAGATCGAGAACGTGCATTTGACCGAGTAGGCACTGAAATAGTAAGAATGGAGACATTGGTTCAAGATCTTCTTCTCCTAGCAGAAATCGGGGAGAGCGGAACACGCGATGTTGAGATAGTAGATCTTAGTGAATTACTTATTTCTTACGGCACTGATTTCATCACGCTCAATCCAAAGCGAGACGTTTCACTGTCAATAGCTCAAGGTATACATGTTGAAGCTTCACGAGATCAGCTTGCTCGATTTATTCAAAATGCACTCACGAATATTGTTAGACACACTTCAGATGAAGTAGCAGTT
>DJBN01000087.1:12137-12453 GCA_002430075.1 Actinobacteria bacterium UBA5975
TTCTCATGGCAAGGCCGCACACTTAATGATTGAAGACGCCGGTAAGGGTCTTCCAGATTTGGCGTATCGCAGCGATATCCGTTCCTTCAATCGCTTCGATAAAGCTCGCTCTAGAGAGAATGGTGGCTCGGGACTTGGCATGAGCATTATGTCTGCGGTAATCCAGAAGTTAGACGGAAAGCTCTCTCTACGTAAGAGTTCACTCGGAGGCCTAGCTATCCTGGTCGAATTTCCCCATGTAAAAGACTAAACTTGCAGACGTGAGCACTGCATCCCTTGACGATACTTTTCTGGAATTCGAGCAGCTCTTTAAAGA
>DJBN01000076.1 GCA_002430075.1 Actinobacteria bacterium UBA5975
CGAATCCAAGTCAGGGAGCAAGTCTTCGCCACATTCTCAGCTTTAAACCATATTCTCACCTCATGAACTCACTGCAAAGTATTTCTCGAGGTTCAGTGGCTGCCTGGCGCACCCAATCGCGAGCCCAACGATTACTACGAATTTTTCTTGGGATTACATGGGTGTATGCAGGGTGGGATAAGGCGAGTGATCCAGGCTTTCTCAAAGCTGGCGCACCTACTTATATCGGAACGCAATTGGCGGCCTTTGCTCAGAGTTCACCCATTGGATTTCTCTTAAATCACACGATTGAACATGCAGTCCTCGTCGGAGCATTTGTTATGATTTCAGAGTTTGCAATTGGATTCGCTACCTTATTATCTGTTGCACCAGCATCGGCTGCATTTGGTGGTTTTGCATTAGCTACCGGTCTCTGGCTTGCTAGTTCTTTTTACATAACTCCATATTTTTTTGCAAGTGATAGCGCCTATGCAATCATGTGGCTTGCATACCTTCTGCTTATGATTGGGAAACGTCGAATGCCTTCAATGAATATCGAACGCCGCGGAATACTTCGAACAGGAATTGTTGCGAGCATCGCCGTTGCTGCATCTTTTGCAGGACGAGCATTTCCTAAAGCTGGGGCTGCTACAAATGCAAGTAAATCATCGTCAAAGAGCGCAGGAAAGAAAATCATCAAATTATCAGCCTTGAAAGTGGGTAGCACTCATAATTTCATCCACTCAACACAAGGCGTGCCTTCAGTTCTATTCCGCACCAAGACGGGAGTCTTTGCCTATTCTGCAATCTGTACCCACCAAGGCTGCACAGTTTCTTACCAAAAGAGTTCGAAACAGTTGGTTTGCCCATGCCATGGAGCTATATATGACCCCGCAAAAGGTGCCAAGCCAACTGCAGGGCCTACCAATACTCCACTGGCTAAGGTAAAGGTAGCCATCAGTGGCGCTTGGGTCGTCCAGGCTTAATACTTCTCCTATTCTTATAACAGGCAAATCTCAGCAAGGTAGGGCAACATAATGGGTATGAAAAATATGAAGGTAGTTGGAGCATTTGTAGCAGGTATTGCTCTGGCCGGCACTCTTGCCACAGCTGCAACGACCCAAACATCTGGATCCATCAAGGCGTGCGTTAATAATAGAACGCAAGCGCTCTATCTTTCGGCAAACGGCACCTGTCCTTCTTCGCGAACCTTAATTGAAATCGGCGGGAGTGGAATGAATACCAAGGCGATTGCAGCTTTGGTGACACCTTCTGTTGTCTCAATCTCGGTCACGACTGCTTCTGGCGGCGGTACTGGTTCTGGCTCTATCTATAAGACAAGTGCAAATTCCAGCTACATCATTACCAATAATCACGTCGTTGATGCAGGGGGAGCAGACGCCACGATAGAAGTCGAAATGACAAATGGAGATATTTACCCCGCGACAATTGTGGGGCGAGATCCAGGTTATGACATTGCCGTCATTCAAATTCAAATGGGCAATCTTCCAGCTATTGCAATTGGAGATTCATCTAAAATTAGCGTAGGCGATCCGGTTCTTGCAATTGGTTCACCTCTTGGACTTTCTAGCACCGTTACAGGTGGAATTATTTCAGCGTTAAACCGTCCTGTTTCAACGGGAACGGTAGATGCGCAGTCTTATGTCAATGCTATTCAAACCGATGCAGCAATTAACCCTGGCAACTCTGGGGGAGCCCTTATCGATGCTCAAGGACGTATCATCGGAGTTAACTCTGCAATTGCAACGCTCTCATCAGGTGCATCGAGCGGAAGCATTGGACTTGGGTTCTCTATTCCGATCAATGAGGCTAAGCGTGTGATTGATGAAATTATTGCAACTGGAAACTCAACACGTCCCGTCCTTGGCGTCTACTTCGATACTACCTACACAGGAATCGGTGCGAAGATTTCCCGTCTGAGCGCGGGGGAAGGTGCCGAGAAAGCTGGAATTCCTATCGGTTCAGTTATTCGCAGTATCGATGGGATCAAGATTCCGGATACAGATACAGCAATTGTTCGAATTCGCTCTTATGCTCCAGGATCAATTGTGACTGTGGTTGTAGATCTTCCAACTGGTGGAAGTAAGACCTTTAAGGTGACTTTAGGTTCGGCTCCTTCCATCTAACACCTCTTATAGAAACGAACCTGTTATCTGAATTTAGTAGGTAGCGGATACCGTTCCTTTATGGCTCTTTTCACGCTGTAGTTATAACAGCCTAGCGCTAGCTCCGGCGCTTGGAAGGGAAGTAAAAAAGCGCGGTTTCTTAAAACCGTGTGAGCTAAATGCCTCTGCTACAGCTGTGCGCGTCATTCCCAGATCACTGGCCCTTATCAGTGCAATTGCGCTTCCACCGAATCCACCACCGACCATACGAGAACCGAGAGCACCTGCTGCAATTGATGCATCGACTGCGACATCCAATTCAGGACATGACACTTGATAATCATCGCGCAGTGAAAAATGAGATTGGTTTATCAATTTTCCAAGAGTGACAAAATCAGAGGAGCGAAGGGCTGCTACCGCTTCGAGAACTCGAGCAATTTCAGTGACAGCATGGCGGGCACGAATAAATTCAACGTCAGTAATTTTCTCTTTTTGAGCCTGGAGGTTTTCAAGAGTCAGATGACGCATAGAAGGAACGCCTAACTTTGAAGCCACAGATTCACACGAGGCCCGTCTTTCTGCGTATCCGCCGTCTGTGAGCGCATGATGGGCCTGGGTATCGATAATTAATAGCTCGAGGGATGAATCAGCAAGGTTAAAAGGCACAATTTCTGTAGTTAGATCTCGGCAATCAATCAGAAGCGCTGCACCTGCTTGACCCATCAGCGAGACAGATTGATCCATGATTCCACATGGAACTCCAACATATTCATTTTCGGCCAATTGAGTAAGTCGCGCTAAATCTTCTTTAGATTTTCCGAGCTCTAATAGTGAGTTAAGACCTATCGCTATTGAGCATTCAAGGGCTGCTGAGGAGGAAAGCCCCGCCCCTCCTGGAACTGAGCCATCAATTAGAATATCTGCACCCGTTGTTATCTTCATGCTCCAGAGAACACCAAGGACATATTTTTCCCAATCGCCGCTACTTCCAGGCTTTACATCTTTGATATCAATTGTAAAAATCTTCTCACGTCTTTGAACGGAAGCAATTCGTACCAATCCGTCGCTTCGTGAAGCAATTGCAGCGTGAGTGCGATCGGCAATAGCAAAGGGAAGTACAAAACCTTCGCTGTAATCGATATGTTCACCGATCAAATTGACTCGCCCTGGTGCTTCTGAAATTACTTCAGGTGCGCGCCCATATAGTTCTTCAAAGTTTCTCACAAGTGAGGGCATAGTTAAAGCTTTACATCTTTAAGCTGTTGAGCAGATTGTTCCGGCCTCATATCCATAATGAATGCACCCATGGCGGATTCAGAACCAGCTAGGTACTTAAGCTTTCCAGGAGCGCGTCGCACACTTGTTATCTGCCAGTGAAGCCGCAAGAGATCGCGACCTTCTCTGACCGGAGCCTGGTGCCATGCAGCTATATAAGCCATCTCAATTTCGAAGACGCCATCGAGACGTTGCATCACTTCAATTGCAATTGCTGGGAATGAGTCACATGCAGCTGGTGCTAGTTCTGCAAGATCTGCTACAGGCTGAAGCGGAACGACGTGAATTTCAAATGGAAAGCGCGATGCATAAGGAGTGTATGCAACCCAATGTTCATTGCGTGCAATAATGCGGATTTCATCTCTGAGCTCACGTGCCAGCACATCGTCAAAGAGAATGCGGCCAGTCTTGGCGCGATGTTCGCGCGCCACATCGAGCATCTTGGTAACGCGTGGAGGAATATATGAATAGGCATAAATCTGACCATGTGGATGGGCAAGGGTGACGCCAATTTCTTCTCCACGGTTTTCAAATGGCGCGATGTGGGCAATATAGGGAAGTTGTGATAACTCAGCAGTGCGATCTCGCCACGCTTCTAGAAGCGTGCGAACTCGCTGTGGTGAAAGCGATTTAAAGTCACCGCCGTGATCGGCTGTAAAACAGATAACTTCGCACTTTCCAGCAGCAACGCCCTCATCGGTATCGGCTCCCACTAAATCAGGAAGAGCAAAATCACCATGAGGTGGACGCAGTGATGGTGAGCGATTATCAAAGACAACTACTTCAAAGTCGCTCTCTGGAATTTCAGTAAGAAGATCACCAGTTGTAGGGCAGAGCGGGCAGAGTTCTTTAGGCGGCAAGAAGATGCGACCTTGGCGGTGAGCTGCCATTGCGACCCATTCATTGACCAATGGATCAAGGCGAAGTTCACCGATCTGAGGTTGTTCTTCTTCTGGACGATGATCAGCAGCGCGGCGTTCTTGAGCTGCGGTGTCATAATAACGAATTGTGCGGCCATCATTCATGGTGCGGCTAGTGCGCACAATCCCTGCAGATAATTCGACGATTTCGTCCATAGTGCGCCTACTCTATCGTGGACTACACCCAGTTAAGGGTACGTTCAATCGCCTTCTTCCACCCTGCGTAACCTTCAGCGCGGATTTCTGCAGTTGTTGTTGCATGCCATCGGCGAGATTGTTTCCATTGCTTCTTCAATTCGTCAGTATCTCTCCAAAATCCAACTGCCAAACCTGCTGCATATGCAGCGCCCAAAGCTGTCGTTTCGGTAATCAATGGTCGTGTTATATCAAGACCCATAATGTCTGACTGCATCTGCATACACAACGAGTTAGAGGTAATTCCTCCATCAACGCGCATTTCTTGCATCGGAACTCCACTATCTGCAACCATCGCATCCATGACATCTTTAGTTTGATAACAAATCGCTTCCAGCGCAGCACGCACTAAATGTGCCTTAGTTGCAGCTCGAGTAAGTCCAACAATTACCCCACGTGCATCACTTCTCCAATAGGGTGCAAAGAGTCCAGAAAATGCAGGAACAAAGTAGACGCCGGCAGTGTCAGAAACGCTCGAGGCCAAGTTCTCTGTTTCAGCGGCGCTATTGATGATGCCAAGTTGGTCACGTAACCATTGAATTGCCGAGCCAGTTACAGCAACTGAACCTTCAAGGGCATACATGGCAGGTTGGTCACCGAATTTATAACAGACCGTTGAGAGAAGACCATTGCTGGAACGAACAATCTCGGTGCCTGTATTAAGGAGCGCAAAATTTCCAGTGCCATATGTTGTCTTTGATTCACCGCGCTCAAAGCAGACTTGCCCCACCATAGCTGCATGTTGATCTCCGAGGATTCCAGCGATAGGAACCGCTGAACCAAGGGGTCCATGTGGATCTGTGAGCGCATAAATTTCTGATGACGATTTAATTTCGGCAAGGACTGCAGCTGGAATTTCAAATCTGTCTAAAAGCAATTGATCCCACTGCAAAGTTTCCAGATCCATTAAGAGCGTGCGACTTGCATTAGTGACATCAGTTAAGTGCACGCCACCATCTACTCCGCCTGAAAGATTCCAAAGAAGCCAGGAATCAATGGTTCCAAATCGAGCAGTACCGAGTTCAATTGCCTTACGTACTTCTTGTGAATTCTGAATAAGCCAATGCATTTTGCTCGCAGAGAAATAAGGAGCCACAGGAAGCCCTGTTTTATAAGTAATTTCTTCAGTGACTTTCTTATCAAATCCTTCAAGATACTCAGCTGTTCGTGTGTCCTGCCACACAATTGCATTATGGAGGGGACGCCCAGAGGTGATATCCCATGCGACAGTGGTTTCTCGCTGATTAGTGATACCAATCGCTGCTAAATCTGAACCCACGATATTGGCTTGTTTAAGTGCTGCAGCTATTACTTCTTGAGTTCGTGCCCAAATTTCGGCTGCATCATGTTCTACCCAGCCTGCGTGGGGCATAATCTGGCGATGTTCGAGTTGATGTTGACCAACAACTTTGCCCTCGGCCCCAAAGATCATAAAACGCGTGCTACTCGTTCCCTGGTCCAGACTTGCGATGTATGCCATATAGTTAAGCCTACTCAATAACCTTGTAACCACTCAAGGTCACCTAGAAATTGGTAGCACTGCGCGGATGTTCACTTCGAAGCTCAACACAGAGCAACGTGAGCGAGCCGTTAATTCTCTAGCCACCGAAGAATTCGATGTACTTGTTATTGGTGGGGGCGTCAATGGTGTTGGTGTAGCCCTTGATGCGGTTTCTCGAGGGCTCAAAGTTGCACTTGTCGAAGCACACGATTTTGCATCCGGTACATCTAGCCGCTCAAGTAAATTAATTCATGGCGGGCTTCGGTACTTAGAGCAATATGATTTCAAACTCGTTCGCGAGGCGTTGCACGAACGCGAGCTGATGGTTTCAACGCAATGCCCACACTTAGTGAAGCCAGTGAGTTTCCTCTATCCACTGACAGAAAAGGTAAAAGAACGTACCTATGTCGGAGCGGGACTGGCCCTCTATGACGCGCTTCGAGGCTTTAATCGTTCATTGCCATCACATAAGCATTTAACAGGAAAGACAATTGCTCAGATTTCTCCATCACTTCGCCAAGACATCATTACGGGGGCAATCCGCTACTTTGATGCTCAAGTAGATGACGCCCGCCATACGATGATGATTGCTCGAACCGCAGCTCGCCACGGAGCTGTGATTGCTACTGGTATCCATGTCGATGGCTTGCGGCGCAATGGCAAGAAAGTTATTGGCGCAGTTGCCTTTGATCGCATAACCCAGAAGAAGATTGAGATATCTGCAAAGGTCACAATTATGTGCACCGGAGTCTGGAGCGACAAGTTACACGAGAAGTTTGGTCTCACGCCGGGTTATTCAGTTGCAATGTCAAAAGGCGTTCATATTGTTATGCCAGGCAGCGCAATCGAATCTAAAGACGGGATCATTTTAAAGACTCCCGTCTCTGTACTTTTCCTCATTCCTTGGGGTGGTCAGTGGATTGTTGGAACAACAGATACTCCGTACGAAGGAGATCGGTCAAATCCGATTGCAACTCACGAGGATGTGCAATACATACTTGATCAAGCAAATCGTGTACTAGAACCTAAGCTCAAAGCTGAAGACATAATCGGCGTATTTGCAGGCCTGCGCCCACTAGTTGCAAATAAGACAGGTTCTGCCACAACAAAACTTTCGCGCGAACATACAGTCGATCACCCAGTTCCTGGATTTGTTAGCCTGGCGGGCGGTAAATACACCACATATCGCGTGATGGCCAAAGATGCTGTGGATTTAGCAGTCCTTGATTTGCGCAGACTCGTCAATGAATCTGTCACTGAGAAACTCCCATTAATTGGGGCTGATGGATATTACGCACTGCAACAACAGACAACGGAAATTGCAGAGCAGTATGACCTTCCCGACGCCACAATTACCCACCTCCTTAATCGCTACGGCTCTTTGATGGAAGAAGTTTTAGAATTGATATCATCTGATTCAGCTCTTGCGCAGCGATTGATTCCCGATCTGCCCTATATCAAAGCTGAAATACTTCACGCGGTCACCCATGAGGGCGCTGTCTCTGTTGAAGATGTGCTCTTGCGACGCACCCGAATCTCCTTTGAAGCAAGCGATAGTGGGGCAAGTGTTGCCGAAGAAGTTGCGGCAATCATTGGTCCAGAACTTGGATGGAGCGGTAGAGATCGACGTGTATCAGTCGAGGCTTTCTTAGAAGTGATTGCCGACGAAGAGAAAGCTTTAGTCGAACTACTTAATTCTTAATCTGGTTTTTACAACTATCGGTTGCAGGTTTAGCTGCAGGTTTTTTGGTTGACGCAGGCGCCGGAGTTGGGCCCTGTGTAATTACGAGTTCAATAGGAACCCCAATATCTGCATGGGTACCTGATGCATCCTTAAATCCAACGTTTCCAAACCAGACTCCTGCTGGCAAGCCTGCTATGGCAATCTGCCAAACTCCACTTGTTTCACGGGTAATAGTCTGCTTTATGGTTGGGATCTTTAACGTCTCAGAGTCAAAGTAAAATCTCACTGAACCTGTAACAACCGGTGTCAAATCTGGGCGCAGAACCTCTACTGCGATCACTGTCTTCTTATTTGTTGTACTGGCCTTTACAGTTGTAATAGCCATCGTTGTGGTTTCGTCATGTGGCATTAAATCGGCAAATTCTGGAAGCCAATTTCCTGTCAGCAGTGATTGGAAATTCTCGATAGACCCACCAAAGACATTGAGGTCAAGGCGAGTGCCAGGAACTCCATATTTTGGGGCTATGCCACATGATGTGTACTGCCAGATTATCCAGTTTGCAGAACATTGGGCGGTAGTCCACGAATGAACAAAACAGCCTGCAGCTTTTACATTTGGCTTGGAACCTTCAATAGCCGGATCAATTGCATACTGTGCAATCCAAAGGGGGTAGGTACTTAATTCCTTATCTCTTTTAAGAGAATTCTCGAGGAAATGTGGAGAGGAGTAAATCAGGGGAGTTCGTCCAGTTTTAATCTTCACAGTTTTAAGGAATTCTTTTGCCCAGGCGGTTGCCGCGCTACGCGTCGCACGTTTTTGACAAACACTAGAGCTACTCACCCGGACACAATTATTTTCTAGGTCAAGGGCGAATGGTAAATCCATCTCGTTGTAGCCACCAAGGGATGCAAGGCGCCAAATTACTTTCTGTGCTTGAACTCGGGCATCACGCCTAATTGCCGTACGAGATGTGACATCGGGCAAGAGTGCATAGTGATAAAAGCCTGTATAAATTCCCGCAGCTTGCGCGCCTTTTCTATCCATCTTTACATATTTTGCAGATAGTTGATCCGAATTATCACGAGTATCCGATGCCTTAATCATGACAAAATCCACTCCAGCGGCATGCATCTTGTTAAAATTTATCTCTTTGCCATTGGGATGTTGCCAACGACTAATATCTGCGCCATGAATTCTCTCTCCTGGCCCAAGAACTTTTAATTCGATTGCCAAAGCAGGTGTGAGAGGTTGAAGAGAGAAGGAGGTGAGGATTAAAGAGGATAAGACAGCTAGGTATTTCTTCATTTTTCAACTACGACAATTGATACTCCGAATATATCCGTAATCGCACTCTGAAGTAATGAACGATGGCGCAAGCGCGCCTCTTGATAGTCATGGCCAGTAGCTAGTTTATTGCTATCGCGAAAATCCAGCGCAAGACGCCCATTTTCATATGATTCAAGCCTGGCATCGAAGTAGGCAATCCAGACGATACGGTCTTTACTCTCGACCAAATCGAGTACTTCATTCCATCTGTGACGAATGTCAGCAAGGGTTAAATCTGGAGCCATAGGGCGACTTTACCCCAACAAGTTCAACGTCTGGATATGCCGAGCCATTTGAAATATTCACCTGTTAAAACCACTCGAAGATTACGAGTTCGATCTGGCGCAATCGATAAGTGCTGCGCAATCCTTGCCACAATTTGTTCTACGGATTTTTCTGAGACATATCTGACACGAGCGATTTCAGAGTTACTGAGCCCTTGAGCGAGCAATCTCAAGGTTTCAATTTGTATATCCGTAAGTTCATTAAGAAGCATGGTCAGAGATTTTTCGTAGATTGCTGCATGAATACTAATCCATTTCATAGTCAATCCTTCACGTGCAGATTCCTGGCTCTCAGAGATAGCTCGTGTGATAATTGATAGATCGGAAACCGATCTCTTTAATATAACTTTACTTCCGGCAGGGATGTTCTTCTCCAAAAGACCAAAGAGTCTTAAATCTGGACACGAAGTCATGATCACAATTCCAACCTCTGGATTAATTCTTCTAAATTTCTGGAGGAGTCTGATTGCTTCTTCTCCGGAAAACTGCAGATCGATGAGAATAATTTCCGGTTGAAGCGAGTAAAAGAGATTTTCTGCGACAAATGTATTACTTGCTTCTCCCACAACATTTGTACTGTGCAATCGAAGGGAAGCCGACAGGGTTACTAATTCGAAGGGGTCATCGTTAATGAGTAATATCCGTGCTGGATTTGCCAGAGTTGAAGTCATGGAAGAGGGTAGAGCCCAATCCTCTAAAAAGTGCAGAGGGGATACCCCTAGTTCTCTATTTCAGAAGTGTTCGTATGACAGGTTGAATCTGATCGATGATCTGGGAAGCAGATATTGGTCCACCAGCTGATGCAAGAAGCGCTGCCTTATTGTGGATGAAGGCACCAGCGGCTGCCACATGAGCTATACGTTGTGATGAGTTAAGAATTTCAATGTAATTCGTAGCAACAAGTGCGCCGATAATTCCTGCGAGAACATCTCCAGATCCAGCAGTTGCAAGCCAAGGTGTTGCCTTACCAAGGGAAATAACGCGATCACCATAGGCAATCACTGTTCGTGAACCCTTAACAAGTACACAGGTATTGAGAAGCTGGGCTGTTCTGAGGGCCCATGTCCTTGGATCTGCCTCAACTGCTTCCGAGCTAACGGTAATTGCATGGCGCGCCAATAGCTTAGATAGCTCACCAGCATGGGGTGTTATCAGCGTTGGTTGTGACAAGGTTCCGGCTAAGTGGAGGCAACCGGCATCAAGAACTGTTGGAACGCTCTGCGCTTTCAGAAGAGAGAACCATCTGTGGCGGAGCCAGGTTGTGACATCACCGTATTTGGCCGAATCGATTCCAGACCCGGCCAGCCATGCTGTGACAGGTCCTGGTTGAACAACAGTTTCGGGCGCACCATGAAGGACTAGGTGTGCTAATCCAGATGAACTGTGAAATCGAGCCATTCCAAGACCAGTTGCGAGTGCTGCTGACGTTGTAAGAACGGCAGCTCCAGGATATTGAGCAGAACCAGTAATGAGGCCAAGTACTCCGCGAGAGTACTTATTGTCTATATCGCTGGGAGTAATGATGCATCTAGCTGCATCACGTGCAGAAAATGTTACTAATTTCTTATCGGCCATAGGGTTAAGTCAATGCCTCGAATTTGTATCCTAATCCACGAATTGTTTGAATCAATACTGGGTTTGCCGGATCATCTTCTATCTTTGAACGTAAGCGCTTGATATGAACATCCAACGTCTTAGTATCGCCATAATAATCTCCACCCCATACGCGATCAATAAGCTGGCCGCGAGTTAATACTCGGCCCGCATTACGAAGTAAAAATTCCAATAATTCAAATTCCTTCAAAGGTAGCGCAACTGCAATGCCATTGACAGTAACGTGATGGCGCTCTATATCCATTCGGATTCGACCAGCGGTAAGGGAGCTGGCATCTGATTGAGTGGAGTCATCCACATTTCCACGGCGCAACACTGCTTTAATTCGAGCGAGTAATTCACGAGAGGAATACGGCTTGGTTACGTAGTCATCTGCACCAAGCTCAAGCCCAACGACCTTATCCACCTCTGAATCCTTTGCAGTCAACATTATGATTGGAACAGCCGAAGTAGTACGTATCGACCTGCAGACTTCAATCCCAGAAATTTCAGGAATCATTAAATCCAACAGTATGAGATCAAATGTGCCCGACTTGAATAGTTCGAGAGCCTTACGACCGTTTTCTGCAATCGAAACTTCAAACCCTTCCTTTATGAGCAAGAAGGATAGAGCTTCTGAGAAGGATGATTCATCTTCGACGATCAAAATTCTATTCACGAACCCCACCACCCTTTTGAAGATAGATTGGCAATCTCAGGGCAAATGTAGACCCAACATTAGGCGAGCTCCACACTTTAACTTCGCCTCCATGGTTGAGAAGGATATGTTTAACAATCGAAAGCCCTAGGCCGGTTCCTCCAGTTTCGCGTGAACGTGCCGGATCTACTCTGTAGAAGCGTTCGAATATCCGATTAAGTTCATCTTCAGGGATTCCTATTCCTTGATCTGTAACTGTAATTTCTGCGATGTCATTCTCTTTATGAGTTGTTACAGAAACTTTGGTATCTGTAGGAGAATAATTGATGGCATTCTCAATTAAGTTATGTACCGCCATAACGAGCTGTTCTCTGTTTCCAAGAACGATCATTTCAGGACCTTCCTTGAACGCAATCAAAATTTTGCGAGCCTCTGAGGTAGTCTGACATTGATCAACGGCCTCGCGAACGACGTCATTGAGCATTAATTCATGAGCCACTTCAAGCGGATCTGAATCTTGAATTCGAGATAAGTTAATAATCTCTTGAACTAAATCTGTGAGACGTTTCGCCTCATGTTGCATACGAGTGGCAAACTTAGTTACTGATTCGGGATCATTTTTGGCAGCTAGGACGGCCTCGCTTAATAGTGATAGCGCTCCAATGGGAGTCTTGAGCTCGTGAGAAATATTGGCAACAAAATCTCTTCGGATATCCTGAACACGTTCTGCTTCGCTTTCATCAGATATCAATACAAGAATCAAATCATTGTGGGATAGAGATATAACTTTCACAGTCAAATCTCTTAGCCCCTCACCTATAGGCCCTCGTGGAATCTCAATTTTTCCTGTTTGAGCACTGTTGGTCCGTCGAACTACGCGAACAAGGGCTGTGAGTTCAGGACTCTGCAGGCGGTCACCCTTCAGCAGTCCCATTTTTTCAGCGCCTGGGCTAGAGAAGGTAACTATTTCACCAGGAGCCAATATCAAGACTTCTTGATCGAGCTGATTGAGAGTCTCGAGCAGAAGGTGAGGTAAATCCCTTGTTGGGACAGCATCTGAGCGTCGAAACCTCATGGCGTAAGAGTAGTGCTACTTGAGGGTTGTTTACCTTCCGTTCACTTACTGGCAGGACTCCATTCATCATGCAGACCTACCTTCGCTCGTATGGCACTTATCCGCTCCGTTTTCCAAGATGAACTTGATGGCGTTTCTCAATCACTCGTAGATCTATCCGAGATGGTCTCTGAATCAATCGCCAAGGCTACAACTGCAATTCTTACCGTCGATTTAAAATTGGCCGAAGAAGTCATAGCAACTGATGATCAGATTGATACATATCAACATAATCTCGATGCCAGAATTATTGACATCATTGCTCGCCAACAACCTGTTGCATCTGACCTTCGTGCACTCGTTACCGCGCTTCGAATGAGTGCAGATCTTGAGCGCATGGGGGACATGTCACACCACGTAGCAAAAATTGCTCGCCTACGTCACCCGGGTGCTGCAGTACCGTCAGAGTTGGTAGAAATTTTTCAGGACATGGGTGCAGCTGCACAGAAAATCGCTCGCAAAACTGGTGAAGTTATTGCAACGCGTGATACTGAGATGGCACTTCAAGTCGAACGAGACGATGATGAGATGGATCAATTACATCGCAAGTTGATTAGCATGTTGGTAGATAGTTCGTGGGGAAATGGGGTTGAAACTGCCATTGACTTGACTCTTCTTGGTCGCTACTACGAGCGTTTTGCTGATCACGCAGTCTCTGTTTCACGGAGAGTTTATTATCTGGTAACAGGAAAGTTTGCATAGGTAATGTCAACCAATTCCGGAGTAATTCCTGCTCCGCGTGAATTAACAACAGAACCAAGGCGATCAGATAAAGTCTTTAGAGCTGTTGTTACTTCAGGCGGACTTTCATCGCTCGTTATCCTGGGGCTGATAGCAGTATTCCTTGGTTACCGTGGTTTTGAAGTATTAAGGCAAGAAGGTTTTGGCTTCATTACCAATTCAGATTGGAGCATCTCAACTGACGATGCCGGAAATGTCATTGAAAGTCACTTTGGATTAGCGGCAATGCTGGTGGGAACTATTCTTTGCTCACTGGTTGCCGTGGTTATTGCAGTCCCAATCTCAGTCCTCACCTCGGTATTCTTGAATTTTTACTGCCCTCAGTGGTTAAAAAATTTTCTAGTAGCCATTATCGACATGATGGCTGCATTCCCTTCAATCCTCTTTGGAATTTGGGGCTTTCTTGTTCTCATGCCTAGCGTTGAATATTGGGCAAAATTAATTCATAAGTATTTTGGTTTTATCCCACTCTTTGAGTTGGAGCCATTTATCGTGACTAGGTCGCCCTTTGTCGCAGGGGTTGTATTGGCCATCATGATTATTCCAATAATTACATCGGTATCGAGAGAAATTTTCGCTCAAGCACCACTAGATCGAATTCAGGCAGCGTACGCATTAGGTGCCACTCGTTGGGCAATGATAAAAGCTGTAGTGATTCCATATGGACGTAGTGGTGTTATTGGTGGAGCGATGCTTGGCCTAGGTCGCGCTATGGGTGAGACCGTTGCAGTATTCACAGTTCTCAACATTGTTTTCCAAGTGAATTGGCATGTACTCCTCGGAGCAGGTGGCAACGTGGCTTCATTGATAATTTTAAAGTTTGGTGATGCGAGCCCATATGAAATAAAGGCACTGATGGCTGCCGGTCTCATCCTCTTCTTGCTTACGCTCGTTGTTAATGCTGTAGCAAATTTCATTGTGAAGAACACAGGGAAGTCGGGGCGATGACAATAATTCCAAAGCCAGCAAAACCATGGACTTCGACTCCTTCCGCACGGGCCAAAGAGATAGCTCTTTTTCTAGGATCAATTTTACTCACCGTCATTGTCGTTCAAGTGACTGCATTTAAAGGAAAATTGGCCTATTTCTTTATTTTCTTTCTGCTTTATGCACTCACCACTGCAATCTTTCAATACAGCGCTCGTGGGATGGCTGCTGCAAAAGATGCACTTGTTAAAGCGATCGTTGTTTTGGGCGCCGTAGTTACAGTTCTACCGATTGCATCAATCATTTTCACTGTTGCAAGTAAGGGGCTTCCAGGGATTCGTCCTGGCCTATTCACGAACGACATGTCACTTGCTACCTCTACCGACCCTCTCACCAACGGTGGATTACTTCACGCAATAACAGGAACTCTGACCCTAGTCAGCATTTCTCTCTTTCTGAGCGTACCAATTGGAATTCTTACAGCACTCTATTTGACAGAAATTAAAGGTCGATTTACAAATCCAATTCGCTTCCTGGTGCAAGCGATGAGCGGAGTCCCCTCTATTGTCGCTGGTTTATTCATTCTCTCTGCGGTTTTATATCCAATTACGAAGTCTTACTCAGGATTCATGGGAGCACTTGCTCTTACGATTCTCATGATTCCAACGATTACAAGAACTTCTGAAGAAGTCCTATTACTTATTCCGAATGAATTGCGCGAGGCAGGAGTTGCTTTAGGCGGTACGCAATGGCGCACTGTGGCCATGATTGTTCTGCCCGCAGCACGAAGCGGATTGGTAACAGCCATGATATTAGGCGTCGCACGAATTTCAGGAGAGACTGCTCCACTCCTGTTGCTCACCGGCGGTGGCGACAAGGTCAACCCGAACCCATTTAGCGGTTCTCTTGGATCCCTGCCTTATTACATATGGAAATCTTTCAACGCGGGATCACCAGAAGCCATCACGCGCGCTTGGGCGGGCTTATTAGTTCTTCTGGTCGTCGTACTCATACTTTTCACTCTTGCACGTCTGCTTACTAATCAAAAAATGAAGGCGAGAAAATGATGAACGCAACAGTTAAGCCAAGTTCACTTGCAGAGGTAGCAAGTGCGGGGGCAGGTCGCATTCCTTCTGCTGGCGCACTTGGATCGGGATTAGAAACGCGCGGAATTCATGCATGGTTTGGAAAGAATCATGTTCTCTCAGATATCAATCTCGATTTCGCTGCTGGCTCTGTTACCGCACTGATCGGACCATCAGGGTGCGGAAAATCAACCTTTATTAGAACTGTCAATCGAATGCACGAATTTATCCCAGGTGCAGCAATGGCGGGTGAAGTTCTCCTCGATGGAAAAGATATCTATGCGCCCGGAGTAGATGTCACCAAAATTCGTCTTCGCATAGGAATGGTTTTTCAAAAGCCAAACCCGTTCCCTTCAATGACTATCGGAGAAAATGTGCTCTCTGGATTGAAGTTGGCTCAAATCAAAGTTTCCAAGAAGGATGATCTCCTTGAAGAATGTCTGGAACGAGCAGGTTTATGGAATGAAGTGAAAGATCGTCTAGATGCATTTGGTGGCTCTCTTTCTGGTGGC
>DJBN01000110.1:0-379 GCA_002430075.1 Actinobacteria bacterium UBA5975
GGATATAAGAGGGAGCATCAAGAATTATCAGATTTGCACGGCTTCCTATAGAAAAGTTTCCGATATCAGATCTACGTAAAGCGTTGGCACCACCCTGGGTTGCGGCATGCACTGCCTCTTCTACGCTAAAACCAAGAAGGCTTACTGCGGTTGCGATACAAAATGGCATCGATGTTGTGTAGCTCGAACCTGGATTGCAATCTGTTGCGATAGCCACCTTTGCTCCGGCATCGAGAAACCTACGTCCCAATTGCGATGTGTGCTGTGTTGAGAACTCTGCGCCAGGAAGAAGCGTTGCAACCGTATTGCTAGAGGCTAACTTCTCGATATCTGCATTCGTACTCGCTCCCAGATGATCAGCTGATGCGGCATCCAGCGC
>DJBN01000110.1:618-2157 GCA_002430075.1 Actinobacteria bacterium UBA5975
TCGCAGAAGACGTCAATCCACTTTGCTCGTGACTGCGGAATGATCTGGTCAATAACCAGGCGTACATAACTGTCAGGATCATTACCAAATTCGTCAGGAACCACATGCGCGGCAAGCAGAGTCGTCTCATCCGTAAATTGAGATGCAATATCAATTGAACGAGCTTCCTCTGCCAGATTAAGACCGTAGCCAGACTTTATTTCAACGGTCGTAGTTCCCTGAGAGAGAGCCTCATCAAGTAAGCGTTGTGCATTAGATGAAAGTTCGGCAGACGTTGCCGATCTAGTTGCATCAACGGTGGTACGAATTCCTCCGGCGCTGTATTTCTCTCCACGAGAGCGAGAGGCAAACTCTGGCGCTCGGTCACCAGCAAATATCATATGAGTATGAGAATCAACAAAGCCAGGAAGTGCAGACTTACCGGTGCAATCAACGACGGCATCAACGCCACTGGGAACTTGTGAAGAGATAGAAGAAATTACACCTTTGTCAATAACGAGTGTGACCTCGTTTCGAACTCCCAATAAGCCATTGCCAACGGTTTGGTCGTTTGTGACAAGAGTTGCGATATTGGTAAATGCTATTGAACTCACTTGTGCGATGAACCTTGCATCATCGGTACATGGACGCCTTTTTCAATTGCAACCTCTTGCGCATGTGTATAGCCGGCATCTGCGTGGCGAATAATTCCCATCCCGGGATCATTTGTCAGTACTCGTTCTAGCTTTGCCGCAGCGAGGGGAGTTCCATCTGCAACGCTGACTTGTCCAGCATGAATTGAACGGCCGATACCAACTCCGCCACCATGATGGATAGATACCCAGGACGCACCAGATGAAATGTTGATCATTGCATTGAGCAGTGGCCAATCGGCTATTGCATCTGAGCCATCGAGCATCGCTTCGGATTCACGGTAAGGAGATGCAACACTTCCGCAATCTAAATGATCGCGGCCAATAACAATTGGCGCGCTAACTTCACCACGTGCGACTAAATCGTTAAACGCTAAACCTGCCTTGTCGCGTTCACCATAACCTAGCCAACAGATTCGAGCTGGAAGTCCTTCGAATTCAACGCGATCTTGAGCCATCTTGATCCAGCGATGAAGGTGTTTGTTCTCTGGAAATAGATCGAGTACTGCTTGATCAGTGCGGTGAATATCTTTAGGATCTCCCGAGAGTGCAACCCAACGAAATGGCCCCTTTCCTTCACAAAAGAGCGGTCTGATATATGCAGGGATAAAGCCAGGGAATTCAAATGCTCGCTGGTAACCGCCTTGACGAGCTTCATCACGAATCGAATTTCCGTAATCGAAGACAACCGCACCCCTATCCTGAAAATTTACCATCGCCTCAACGTGCTTTGCCATAGACTCTTTTGCTCGCAGTGCAAAATCGACAGGGTCTCTATCTGCTTTATCTCGAGCATCTGCAATATCAATGCCTTCAGGGATGTAAAAGAGGGGATCGTGCGCCGATGTTTGATCAGTAACGATATCGATAGGAACACCCATCGAAAAGAGTTGAGGTAAGACGGTAG
>DJBN01000110.1:2347-2510 GCA_002430075.1 Actinobacteria bacterium UBA5975
TCTTCTCATTTTTGGCCTTGACGGCTTGCGCTACGGCATCTTCGAGATTATCTGCAATGAGATCGAGATAACGCTTCTTGAGGCGACGTTGTAAGCGAGAGCCATCGACATCAACAATTAAACAGGTACCTTCATTCATCGTGATGGCAAGTGGCTGAGCCCC
>DJBN01000110.1:2660-8895 GCA_002430075.1 Actinobacteria bacterium UBA5975
CCCTGTGTGCCGATGTAGATCCATGAGCCAGCTGTCATCTGGCCATACATGGTGAGCCCTAAATCTTCCAGTCTGCGAAATTCTGGCCAATTGGCCCAATCACCGACGAGATTAGAATTGGCAAGTAGTACACGAGGCGCCCATTCGTGAGTGCGAAAAACTCCAACAGGTTTTCCTGATTGCACCAACATTGTTTCATCGTCCTTGAGAAAGGTGAGTGTCTTCACAAGAGCATCAAATGATTCCCAATTGCGAGCGGCCTTACCAGTACCGCCGTAGACAACCAATTTATCGGGATGCTCTGCAACCTCTGGATCGAGATTATTCTGCAACATGCGCAGCGCTGCTTCTTGCCCCCAACCTTGAGCTGTCTTTGTAGTACCGCGAGGCGCTCGTACGGGGCGTGGTCCAGATGTCATTTACGCACTATATATCTGGATGTAGTCAGTAACCACTACCCTTGGTGCATGATGTTGCCTCACGACCCCTTGTGGCCGCGCTCTAGAACTCTCTTTTCTCATGAAGCGATTTCATCACCCGATGTAGCTCTTGTCGGAGTTCCAGCGCATTCCACCAGTATCAGCCCAACGGCTGCAGATAAGACACCTGCTGCTATTCGCGCCTGTCTGGAACGCTATTCGTTATCTCACTCTGACCCAGCCGTAAATATGAGCAAACTGACAATCCAGGACTGCGGAGATGTAATTTCTCCAGATATCGATGAGAGCAGAACCATTGCACAGCTACGAGAAATTGCAGAAAAGAGCGGTGCGGTTATTGCCCTAGGTGGCGACAATTCCATTACCTATGCAGGATTTTCGGCATCTAGCACAACAGGCTTGATCACCTTTGATGCGCATTATGATCTACGAGATGGCATAAATAATGGCTCGCCAGTTCGCAGACTTATAGAAGCAGGGTTAGATGGTAGGAGAGTTGTTCAGATAGGTATTGCCGATTTCTCAAACTCTCCTGAATATGCAGCTCGAGCCAGGGATTACGGAATCACTGTGATTCCACGTAGCGCTCTTCGAGCATCAACTCCTGCACAATTATGGCAACAAGCGGTAGCTATTGCAGGAAGTAACATTTATGTTGATTTTGATATCGATATCTGCGATCGATCAGTAGCTCCTGCATGCCCGGCGGCAGCTCCCGGGGGAATCACCGCAGATGAGCTACGACAGTTTGCATTCCTTGCAGGTAGCTCACATGGTGTAAAGGCAATCGATATTACTGAGATTGATGCAACAAAAGATTCTGCGGACGAGCGAACCGTCAGACTTGGTTCCCTCGTCGTCCTTGAATTCTTGGCTGGATTCTCAACAAGAGCTTGAAATTGCACCAGCTGTAAATGAGCATAAACTTCACCCGTGCATAAAATCATCAGCGCCTTAGGTGGAGCGAAAGCAGCTGATGCATTTCGAAAGACAGTATCTGGCGATCCCACGGGGGCTCCTGAATGGTCGAAGCAGATGGCTATTGGAAGCGATGCTGGACTCTTTGGGCCCGGCAGCGCTGTATGGGAAGTCCACGGGTGTATCGCAACTCTCGTTGGTGGAATTCGCGCGTTACTAATGCAGGCAGCACATCCAGCTGCCCTTACAGGAGTTGCAGAACATTCGGCATACGACACAGATCCCTTGGGGCGTTTAGAACGAACAACGCGATGGCTCACAATCACATCATTTGGTTCCACAGAAGCTATTGCCACAGAAGCTCGGCGAGTAAATCAGATGCACGCACATGTAATAGGAGAGTTTCAGGACCGTGCAGGAAATCACCAACGATATAGCGCTTCAGATCCGCGATATTTGTTGTGGGTGCATTGTGCATTTACCGATTCATTTCTTCGTGCACATCAAGCACTTGGCTATCCTATGACCCAAAGTGCTGATTCCTATGTTGAACAATGGCTTAAAAGCGCCATGCCATTGGGGCTACTTGACGGCCCACGGTCTCAGAGTGAATTGAGTCAGACCATTTCAAGCTTTGCGCGAGATGAAATTGTGCAAATATCCCTCACGCCACCGATTGTTGGATTTATTTTGAAACCACCATTTGGTCCAGGAGGGTTACTTTTCTACCGAATTCTGACCAATGCTGCGATTGCAACTATTGATGAGCCCTTCTTATCGATACTTGGACTTAAAAAACGTTCAAAGAATTGGTTGCGTGCCAGTCGGATATTGCTCAATCTGCTCTCATACATTTTAGGACCCGAATCACCTAGTCAGAAGATTGCACGAGCCAGAATAGAGGCCGTACAGTGATGCCATGTCAGAGTGCATCTTTTGTAAGATTGTAGAGGGCTCGATTCCTTCACATAAAGTATTTGAAGATGCGCACACCTATGCATTTCTCGATATCTTTCCTGCAAATCGCGGACATACGCTGGTGATTCCGAAGAAACATTGTAAAGATATCTTTGAGGCAGATCACGCCACATATTCGGCGGTAGCGGGAACAGCTAAGGCTGTAGCTGAACTATTGAATAGTAAATTGGAGCCAGAGGGCGTCACTATTTTTCAAATGAATAGAGAGGCTGGCTGGCAGAGCGTCTTTCATCTGCATATGCATGTCATCCCGCGCTGGAACCAAGATCAATTGCACAAACCATGGGATATCGCGGCCGCAACCGATTCTGATCTTTCCCAAGTCATGGAACAGCTTGCGAAATAGAGGACAATTTCTTCATGCATAATCCCGACGCAATCGTCATAGGAGCAGGGATTGTTGGTGCATGCAGCGCTCTATCGCTTACAAATGCAGGACTACGAGTCTTAGTCATTGATCGCGGATCTGTCTCAAGTGGGACCACTGGCGCTGGGGAAGGAAATATTCTCGTCTCAGATAAAAATCCTGGCCCGGAGCTTGTGCTTGGTCTTCGTTCTCGAGACCTATGGTTTGAATTGCAAGAAGATGTGGGAGATAGCTTTGAACTTGAAGCAAAAGGCGGGTTAGTCGTCGCTCGAGCGGATGATTCTCAATTAATGGCACTTGCCAATGTCCAAGAACAACAGGGCGTTGCGATATTGAAAGCAGATCATGCACAGCTTCATCAACTGGAACCGTATCTGCACCCAGATATTTCTTCAGGAGTTTTCTATCCCCAAGATTCACAGTGCCAGCCCATGCTGGCTGCAGCACATATTCTGCGGGCGGTGATTAAACGTGGTGGTTCTTTTGTATCGCAAGCACAAGTCACCAAGATTCAAACTAGTGGCTCACGTGTTACCGGAGTCGAGACCACCCAGGGAAATTTCTCGTCACCAATCATTATTAATGCCACGGGTACATGGGCCGGTGAAATCGCGCGACTTGCTGGTTCCTCTCTTCCTATTTCGCCACGACGTGGATTTATCTTGGTCACTGAACCTGCTCCGCAGTATATATTTCATAAAGTCTATGATTCAGATTATGTGGCTAATGTGGCAAGCAGCGATGCAGATCTACAGACAAGTACTGTTGTTGAAGGCACCAGAAGTGGAACAATTCTTATTGGCGCCAGCCGCGAACGCGTAGGTTTCGATGGAGAAATGAACTATGCAATTCTTCGCACGTTAGCTGCGCAAGCCACCTCCCTCTTTCCTGTTCTGCGCGATGTTCAGTTGCTGCGTGCTTATCGTGGATTTCGGCCATACACACCTGATCACCTGCCAGTTATTGGTGAAGATGCGCACATTGGTGGACTCTGGCATTCGGCAGGGCACGAAGGAGCAGGTATCGGTTTAGCCCCAGGGTCTGCCTCCCTTATTACTGATGCAATTATTGGTAGAGACAGTTTTATGGATTACTCACCTTTTAGCCATGCGCGTTTTGCCAAGGTTGGCGTATGAGCTCAGTAATTGAATTCACCTTCGATGACAAGGAGTTAACGGGTGAGAAAGGTCAGAGTATTGCAGCAGTCTTGATCTCTCTCGGAACTCCAATTGTGCGCCTCACCCGATTCGAAAAGCAGCCACGTTCCATTTTCTGTGGAATCGGAATCTGTTTTGATTGCGTAGTTATCGTCGATGGTGTCGCCAATCAGCGCGCCTGTTTGACGCAGATTCGCCAAGGCATGAGCGTCAGGAGTCAGCCATGATTGCAATCATTGGTGCAGGTCCTGCTGGTCTTGCTGCAGCAGTTGCTGCGGCGCGAAGTGGAGCTGAAGTAGCGCTCTTTGATGCATCTACCAATTTCGGTGGGCAATATTGGCGCCATCGCACCGACGTTGCGGGTTATAAAGCAGAGCGCGCACAGAAGTATTTTGACGCGGTAATTAGCTCGCCCAACATCACCTTCATCTCAGAGGCACAGGTATGGAGTGCAGAGCGCAGAGATGGGCTAATCCAGATTAATTATCTGCAAGGGGGTGCGGAGAGCTTCTTAACTGTTGAAAAGGTAATCCTTGCAACTGGTGCTCATGACCGGACTCTTCCATTTCCTGGTTGGGATTACCCGGGTTCTATGACACCTGGCGCAGCACAAGCTCTCTATAAGGGACATGGTGTGGTCGCTGGCAAGCGAATTCTCATCGCTGGAAGCGGACCATTTCTTCTGCCCGTTGCAACAGGCTTAGCTGAAGCTGGAGCGCACGTTGTTGGGCTCCTTGAAGCTAATTCGCCTCTGCGGTGGGCGCGATCGCCGATAGCTCTACTGCGAAATCCTCTCAAATTCTTTGAGCTCATTTACTATCTTCGATTACTTCGTCGATATTCACTCAAACCCCAGTTCGGCGCAGCGGTAGTTGGTTATGAAAATGGTGTGGCCCAGATTGCGCGAGTCGGTAGCTCTTTGCGGGCCAAAGGAGTTGATCGGAGAGAGATTGCGTGCGATGTAGTTGCAGTTGGGTGGGGATTTCAACCTGATGTATCCCTAGGGGGAATTCTTGGATGTGTAGAGAAAGTCGATAGAGATGGAACTGTTATTTTTCAGGTTGATAGTAGCCAATTAAGCAGCCAAGCAAATATCTGGATCGCAGGGGAGGCAACTGGGATAGGAGGGGCGGATCTTTCAATCACAGAAGGAGAAATCGCAGGACTTGCCGCATCTGGCAGCGAAATTCCTAAGAAACTTCTTCGTAAGCGTTCTGCGCAACACGCATTTGCGCGAGCTCTGCAGAAGAGCTATCCCGTTGGTGATGGTTGGAAGGAATGGATTACACCTGAGACTACTATCTGTCGATGTGAAGAAGTTTCACACTCTGCAATCCTGGATTCAATTCACGAACTCGGTGCCGAAGACTCTCGCACAGCTAAGCTACTTACACGTGCCGGTATGGGGCTCTGTCAAGGTCGCATCTGTTCTCGTAACGTTGCGGAAATTATTGCAGGTGCCAGGAAATGTGAGGTCTCACCTTCTGAACGTATTGCAGCGAGCAATCGTCCACTGGCAGCACCGATTTCACTTGGAGTTTTAGCCGATGGCGAAAGTCTGAATTAACAGATATCTTGTCCCTCATGACTAACCCTTGGAATGGCGTATTGACAGCCACAGCAACTCCTTTCACCGCATCCCTTGACGTTGACTATGACAAGTATGCAGAACATGTTCAATGGCTTGCAGCAAGTGGAACGCACGGAGTAATTCCTAACGGTTCTCTCGGTGAATACCAAGTATTAACTGCTGAAGAACGCGCAACGATGGTCGAAGTTGCAGTTGCTGCAGCTCCCAAAGGTTTTAGCGTTGTACCCGGAGTTGCAGCCTATGGAGCCGCAGAATCACGTAAGTGGGCAGAGCACGCACAGAATGCCGGCGCCGGAGCAGTAATGCTCTTGCCTCCCAATGCTTACCGCGCATCCGATGATGAGGTTCTTGCACACTATAAAGAGGTTGGTCGCGTTGGAATTCCCATCATCGCATATAACAATCCATTTGATACCAAGGTTGATTTAACTCCGAAGCTAGTTGCTCGAATTGCAGAGGAAGTACCAAGCGTCGTTGCCATCAAGGAATTTTCGGGGGATGTACGCAGAATATGGCAGATCAAGCGCCTTGCCCCTCGCATTGAAGTCATTGTCGGTGCAGATGATGTCTTCCTAGAACTTTCTACCGCCGGTATTTCAGGTTGGATTGCAGGATTTCCTAACGCTCTACCAAAGGAATCGATGGAGCTCTACAACCTTGCTATCTCTGGCAACTTTGCGGAGGCGGCTCCTATGTACGCAGCTCTTCACGATGTCTTTCATTGGGATTCAAAGAAGGAATTTATCCAGGCTATCAAGCTCGGAATGGACCATGTAGGTCGTTA
>DJBN01000110.1:9076-11566 GCA_002430075.1 Actinobacteria bacterium UBA5975
CAGGCTATCAAGCTCGGTATGGACCATGTAGGTCGTTATGGCGGTCCAACACGACTTCCACGTCTTGCACTTCCCAAGCATGAACAAGATCAGATTCATCGCGAGATGGATGTAGCGCTGGCCTACTTTAAGAGCCGCTAAGTAATTGAAATGAATAGCATCCGCACAGTTACAACGGTTGAGACGCATACCGAAGGCATGCCAACGCGCGTTGTAACGTCAGGAATCGGAGAAATTCCCGGTGCGACTGCTTTTGAAAAGCGCCTCTACTTCATGGAGCATATGGATTTTTGGCGCCATTGGCTGATGTACGAACCTCGCGGACATAGCGCGATGAGCGGTGCCATATTGCAAAAGTCCACTCGCCCCGATGCTGACTGGGGTGTTATCTATATTGAAGTTTCAGGCTGCCTACCGATGTGTGGTCACGGAACAATCGGTGTTGCAACTGCGCTGGTAGAAAAAAAATTGGTCGCAGTTGTTGAACCGATAACAACAATACGTCTTGATACTCCTGCAGGGCTGGTTGTCGTCGATGTTGCAGTCGAAGATGGTCGTGCAAAGAATGTCACGCTCATCAATGTTCCTTCATTTTCCTACGCGCTAGACCAAGTAGTAGATGTGCCAGGCCTGGGAAAGATCACCTATGACATGGCCTACGGTGGTAATTTCTATGCAATCGTTCCGATCGAACGTGTTGGCCTTGAATTTAAGCACGAGAATGGCCAGAAGTTTCTCGATGCAGGCCTTGCCATATCTGATGCAATTAACGAACAGAATCGCCCCGTACATCCAGAGAATCCGGATATTGCAATCTGTCACCACATCGACTTTATTGCCCCGGGTAGTGAAGGCAAATTCCACTGGAGAAATGCAATGGCGATTCATCCAGGCTGGTTTGATCGTTCACCGTGTGGAACAGGTACGAGCGCTCGATTGGCGCAGATGGTTGCCCGCGGAGAATTTAAGGAGGGCGATGTTCTCAACAATGAATCGTGGATTGGTTCTCATTTTCAAGGGCGATTTTTGGAGCGGACCAAGGTTGGCGAATTTGATGCGATCATTCCGCTGATTACAGGTCGAGCCTGGGTCATGGGTGAGGCCACATGGATGCTCGATCCCAGCGATCCCTTTCCTAACGGATTTATCGTTTAACTCTTTTCTTGCGGGATCTTCCAGACGTTTGCATCTTGAAGAGCAAGCGGAAGATTCTCTTCAGCAAATCCCTGATAGGCAACAGGTCGCATAAATCTGTAGATTGCATCGACACCAACTGACGTTGTGTGTGATGACGATGATGGCCATGGACCGCCATGCTGCATCGCAGATGTCACGGCTACTCCGGTTGGGAAGCCGTTGAATATAACTCGACCAGATTTCTGAGTAAGAACTGCCATGAGTTCGGTAATATCATCGCCATCGGTTCCATGAATTGTTGATGTTAACTGCCCTTGTAATTGTGAAGCTATCTCCTTGAATGCGGCAGGTTCTGCTTGAATAATTACCGTCGTTGGACCGAAGTGTTCAGCTAAGAGCTCTGAGTGAGCGCGGGCAGTCTTCCAGTCAGTGACGAAAATCGTAGGTGTGACACCGAATCCACTATCTGTCTCTTGGCCACTGAGTACCTGCACCGAATCCAGTGTAGATAAATGTTCGATGGCCAATGAATATCTTTCAGCGATACTTTGGCTCAGCAGGGGAGCTACGGCAATTTTCTGCAGGTGGCTCATCATTATTTCAAGGATCGATGAATTCTCAGGAATAAATATTAACCCTGGCTTTGTGCAGAATTGACCAGAACCAAGGAGCGCTGAATCAATGAGCCCTTGTGCAAGTGTTTCGCCGCGTTCTGCAATAGCCGACTCTGTAACAAAGACTGGGTTAAGTGAGCCCATCTCCGCATAGACGGGAATTGGAATTTCGCGCTGAGCAGCCAGATCAATCAGAATTCGCCCCACTGTTTCTGAACCAGTAAAGCCGATCGCTTGAATTAAGGGATGCGTTGCTAGCCAGTGAGTGATCTGAGGATCACGTCCTTGCGCAATCGAGTATGCATCAGGGGGTAGGTTGCACTCACTGAGGGCTGCCTTTACGGAGCTTTCAACTATTGCACATGTATTGGGATGAGCAGGGTGAGCCTTTGCTACAACTGCATTTCCTGCAGCGATCGCAGATGCAGCATCGCCGCCTGCAACCGAAAATGCCAAAGGAAAATTGCTTGCGGCAAAGATTGCAACAGCACCGAGTGGGATATTCATCTTACGTAGATCTGGACGAGGAGCAGGCGAATAATTCGCATCCACAGAATCAACCTTGACTGATAAGTGCTTTCCACTCTGAACGAGCTTTGCGAAGAGTTCAAATTGAACACATGTGCGTGTGATTTCTCCGGCAATTCGACCTTCAGGAAGAGCGGTTTCTGCGCATGCAGATTCAATTAATTGACTTCGTCGGGATTCAATCTGAGTGGCAATTGTTCGTAGTAGCAGG
>DJBN01000038.1 GCA_002430075.1 Actinobacteria bacterium UBA5975
CGTGGGCGAGGTGCAATGATTGCAATCGAACTAGTTCATGAAGGAACAAAGACACCGAATCCTGAAGCAATGGCCAAGGTCATTAAGTACTGCCAGAGCAAAGGCGTCTTGATCTTGACGGCCGGTACCTATGGAAATGTCATTCGCTTCCTGCCACCGCTAGTCATCTCAGATGAACTTCTCAAGGATGCTCTTGGCGTTCTTGCTGAAGGATTTGCATCTTTGTAACAGCAGAGGGCGCATGCACCAACCAGTAATCCTGACAGAACGTCTTGAGCTTCATCATCTTCCCGTACAAGGCATCATCGATCTGCTGGAGAAGAAGGACGATAGCGCTGCGATTGCAGGACGTAATTTTATAAACCCACATCGAGTGCTCGTTGATGAATCCGGTCCTTTGGGCTGGCGAGTTCCTCAGGTAAAGACAGATCCTTCACTTAATAAATGGTTTGTCAGGTCAATAGTTCTTGCATCGAACCGAGAAATTATTGGCAGCACGAGTTTTCATGGCGCTCCAGATAAAAATGGAATGATGGAGATAGGTCTTGGAATTGAAGAAGGATTTCGAGGCAAAGGATATGCAAAAGAGGCGCTATTAGGCATGTGGAGATGGGTCTGTGTCTTTCCTGAGGTAAAGACTCTGCGATACACAGTGAGTCCAGAGAACGCACCATCCATAGCCGTGATTAAATACTTTGGCTTTGAATTTATGGGTCAGCAGATAGATGACATTGATGGCCCAGAAGATATCTATGAAATGAAGGCGGAAGAATTTGCAAAGAAGTGGAGCGCTAAAGAATGAGCGATGAGTTCGATGCAATAATCGGAGATATCGATGACGAGCTCGATTTAACGCTCTATGCGGATGCGGCTGAACTTTCAGAGGAAGTCACCGTTCAAATTCTTGCGGCTATTGAGAAGAACCTAAAGATCAGGAACCAATTTCATTTGGTTTTAACGGGCGGCACATTAGGTATTCAGATCTCTGAGTCTCTGGTTAAAGAATTTAATGCCGATAGTGGCGCCTTTAAAGGTTTACATATTTGGTGGAGTGATGAGCGCTTCGTTGAGTCTGATAGCGTAGAACGTAACGCGCTAACCTTTCATGGAACTGTCACTAATTCCAATATTGTCATACATGAAGCACTGGCACGCGATGCAGCTCAAGATATTAATGAAGCCGTTGCTCATTACGCGCTTGCGCTAGAGAATGTGGATATTGATTTAAACATTTTAGGCCTTGGCCCTGATGGCCATGTTGCTTCTCTCTTTCCGGGACGTGCAGATATTGATGACCAGCGGAAAATCTTTGCAATCACAGATTCACCAAAGCCTCCGGCAGAGCGAGTTTCATTCACGATGTCGATGATCAATAGTGCTCAAGAAGTATGGATAGTCGCATCTGGTGAAAGCAAAGCAGAAGCCGTGACAAAAATTATTGAAGGCGATCTCTCGATACCAGCAAGTTATGTCAGAGCACATTCACATACGAGACTTATTGTTGATACGGAGGCCTTCTTTTCTGAATAAATCTGCTCAAAATCGAGTGATGTGAGGAGCCTGCGCAATCTGGCGATAGACTACAAGCCTCAGAGTTGAGCTTTTTTAAGCGAATAGGCAGCTTCATGACAACTACAAGCTTCGCAATGGTCGGCCTTGGACGCATGGGCGCCAATATCGTTAGGCGGCTTGAACGCCACGGCATCACATCTGCCGTCTATGACGTAAGCCCCGATGCAGTTAAGGCACTTACCGCCGAAGGTGCTATTGGTGCCACTGATATAACAGACCTGGTATCGAAATTAACTGCTCCTCGCACAATTTGGATCATGGTTCCTGCTGGCGTTACTGATTCAACAATCGCGGCAATGGCTGAACATTTATCACCGGGTGACACAGTCATCGATGGCGGAAATAGTTATTATAAAAATGACCTTAAGAACGCCGAACTTCTTAAAAATAAAGGAATTAATTTTGTTGATGTCGGAACATCTGGCGGCGTCTACGGTTTAGAACGCGGTTATTCGCTGATGATTGGCGGAGAAGACACAGTCGTTAAGTCACTGGATCCGATTTTCAAAGCACTCTGCCCTGGAGTTGAATCTGTAGAACGCACCCCTGGTCGCACTGGAGAACCTGTGCAAGCTGAATATGGATATTTGCATTGCGGTCCAGTTGGTTCAGGTCACTTCGTTAAGATGATTCACAACGGAATCGAATACGGAATGATGGCAGCCTATGCCGAAGGCCTTGCAATATTTGAGGCAGCAGATGAAATGGTTCCTGCGTACGATCTTGATATCCCGGCGATTACTGAAGTCTGGCGCCGAGGAAGCGTTGTGGCATCGTGGCTTCTTGATCTGACTGCTCAAGCGCTCGTTGAATCTGAAGAGTTAACCGAATACTCAACTCAGGTCAGTGATAGCGGTGAGGGTCGCTGGACTGTGCAAGCTGCGATCGAAGCTGGGATCCCAGCACATGTCCTGAGTGCTTCACTTTACGCGCGTTTTGCATCCCGTAACAATGATGAATTTGCTAACCGAGTCTTGAGCGCAATGCGTTATAAATTCGGTGGGCATAATGAAAAACCCAAGGCCTAAGTAATGAAGGCTGATGTACTTGTACTGTTTGGCGCAACGGGAGATTTGGCGAAGAAGAAGTTATTTCCGGCTCTCTACGACCTTGAAGATATTGAAGAGCTGGAACTTAAAATAGTTGGTGTAGCTTCATCAAAATGGACTCAAGAAGTCTTTAGAGATAATATCGAGAGCGCAATTCGAGCGCGTAAACATGAAATCGATGAAAAAGTTTTAGGAAAGCTACTGAGTGAGACTCAACTGGTAGTAGGAGATTACGAAGATCCGCAGACATTTATAGACCTTGCTAATGCGATAAAAGATTTCAAACTGCCGGTAATTTATCTAGCAATCGCACCTGAATACTTCGCTCGCATCACCGAGGCCCTATCCATCGTTGGCATTACACATCGAGCTCGCGTCGTGGTTGAGAAACCATTTGGCCGCGATCTTGAAAGTGCCAGGGCTCTTGATTCTGAACTTAAGAAGTTGCTTCCCGAAGATCAAATTTTCCGGATTGATCACTATCTAGGAAAAGAAGCAGTTGAAGATCTCTTGGTTTTCCGCTTTGCAAATACTCTCTTCGAGCCAGTGTGGAATAGAAATTACGTCTCGAATATTCAGATCACAATGGCTGAAAGCTTTGGCATTGAAGGTCGCGGAAGCTTCTACGATGGCGTAGGTGCAACTCGTGATGTTTTGCAGAATCACATTCTCCAAGTCTTAACGATGTTGACGATGGAGCCACCGATTGATATGGGTTCTGAGGCGATGCAGAATGAAAAGATCAAAGTTCTTTCAGCCATTCGCGACATCAATAAGAATGACGTTGTTCGCGGCCAATTTGAAGGCTTCCTTGATGAAAATGGCGTAGCCGAGAATTCCGATACTGAAACTTTCGTTGCTATGAAGCTCTATATCGATAACTGGCGCTGGGCAGGAGTTCCTATCTATCTACGAACCGGAAAGAAGATGCCAGAGACTGTGCTTGAAGTATTGGTGGAATTTAAGCAACCTCCACGTGCGCTCTTTGGCAAAGGAGAATCAAACCAAGTCAGATTCCGCCTAGGTGCAAAAGATGGTGTAGATATCTCACTACAGGCTAAGAAGCCAGGTACCAAGCTGGTAACTGAGACTGTAGATCTTTCGGTCGAATTTGTTACCGAATTTGGCGATCGTCAGGGACCGTACGAGCGTTTACTGCGAGCTGCAATTCTTGGAGATCACTTCCGATTTACACGTATTGATGCGGTGCTGCATTCATGGCAGATATTGGAAGATATTTTAAGGAACCCTAATCCTGTGCTTACATATGAAGCTGGAAGTTGGGGACCTGCGGAAGCGAACGATTTGATTGAAGGCGGATGGTCTCCAGTTGGAAGAGCTGCTGAAAGCCTCAAAGATCAGCACATTTAAATTACCGCAGGCAATTAATCCCGAGCCTGACCAGATTT
>DJBN01000083.1:0-44345 GCA_002430075.1 Actinobacteria bacterium UBA5975
TTTAAATTATGACAAAAGGGGGCATCAAATGCCAGAAGTAACTGAAACTGTAGAAGCTACGGAAGAGACTGTAGAAGCTACGGAAGAGAAGGTGGCCAAAGCTCCAAAGAGCCTGGCAAAACTTGAAGAAGAGGGCGATATTGCAGCCGATTACCTAGAAGGACTTCTTGATATCGCAGACCTTGATGGAGATATCGATATCGATGTCGAGAATGGTCGCGCATCCCTTGCAATTACGGGAGGAAAACTGAAGCACCTTGTTGGAGGTGAAGGCGAGGTTCTCGACGCAATTCAAGAGCTCACCCGCCTTGCTGTACAGACCTCGACGGGGGATCGAAGCCGCCTTATGCTCGATATCGATGGTTTCCGCGCCGGACGACGCAAAGAACTCACAGCCCTTGCCGAGAAGATGGCAGAGCAGGCAAAGACCACAGGAAGCTCTATCAAATTGGATCCTATGAACGCCTTTGAGCGCAAAATCATCCACGACACCATTCAGACTCTTGGCTTAACCTCAGAGTCAGATGGCGAAGATCCAAACCGCTTCGTCGTTATCTATCCAGCGTAGTTCCACAGAATTTGTTTCACGTGGAACCAACAGTAGAGGGGCTAGTCGGCCGCTACTTTCCTGAGCGCCAGGAAGAGATCCAGAGCTATGCCCAATTTCTGATTACAGCAGGAATCGAGCGTGGCCTTATAGGCCCACGCGAAGCCGAACGTATCTGGGAGCGCCATATCTTTAACTGCCTGCCCATTATCCAGCTTCTACCGCAGGGAGCATCCCTCTTTGATATCGGCTCGGGGGCTGGGCTACCTGGAATCGTTATCGCCTTTGCCCGTCCAGATTTGAGCGTGACTCTGATCGAGCCCCTCGAGCGCCGAGTGGAATTTCTGAAAGAGGCAACCGCAGGTACCTCGATCGAGGTCATCCGTGGGCGAGCCCAGGATGTAAAGAAAAGTGCAGATTATGTGACCGCTCGCGCAGTAGCGCCACTTGAGAAGTTGAAGAAGATGAGTTGGCATATGGTCAAGACCGGAGGAGCGCTCCTTGCAATGAAGGGTGAATCCGCAGCCATCGAGATGGTAGGGGTAAAGAACGCGATCCTGCATGAAATTGAGCTAGAGGGCATCGGCCTTGGGCGTATTGTCGAGCTGCGCAAGGGGATCAAGTCAATTAGTGATTAGATTCGTCTATGTCAGAGGGCGATTCACGTGAAACAGAGAACAACCAGAAGGTTGTAGGAGTTCGCCGTCTCAAAGAGGCGATGGCAAAACCGGCCTCGACCAGAATCTTCACCGTCGCCAATCAGAAGGGTGGGGTTGGTAAGACCACCACCACCGTCAATATTGCAGCCGCTATGGCTATGGGTGGACTTCGAGTTTTAGTCATTGATTTAGATCCACAGGGCAATGCATCAACAGCCCTAGGTGTTGAACATCGTGATAGCGCCGGCATCTATGAAGTTCTTATGGGCGATACACAAATGATAGAAGTAATTAAAAAAGTTGCCGGATTTCCTGTTTTAGATTGCGTTCCCTCAAACACATCACTTGCAAATGCAGAAATCAATTTAGTCTCAATGGTCGCACGCGAACTTCAACTAAAAGAAGCAATCGAAAGCATTAGCGTTAATTACGATTATATTTTCATCGATTGCCCCCCATCTCTTGGACTTTTAACGATCAACGCATTTGCGGCATCGAAGGAGTTATTGATTCCAATTCAAACCGAGTACTACGCACTAGAAGGTTTATCACAACTACTTGAAACCTATGGAGTAGTGAAGAAGCGGTTAAACCCTTCACTCAATCTTTCTACAATTGTTTTAACAATGTTTGATTCACGCACACGTTTATCAAATGATGTTGCAGCAAACGTGCGCTCGCATTTCCCTGCTGAACTTATCGATATTCCAATCCCTCGGGCAGTGCGCGTATCTGAAGCACCTTCATATAGCCAAACTGTTATGACCTATGATCCACTTTCGCCCGGCGCAATTGCATATATGCAGGTAGCGCGCGAGATTGCAGAGCGCGGAAAAGCAAAAGAAGAAGTGGTATTTGATTCCAATGTTGTCAGCATTAATTACAAAGGCGGAATTGCATAGTGGCAACCAAGCGTGGCGGATTAGGAACTAATTTAGATTCATTAATTCCAAGCTCCCTTACTGTTGCGGGCATCGAAGTTGCTCAACAGAATGAAATTCCAATCAATCAGATTTCACCCAACCCTCGTCAACCACGAATGGTTTTTGATGAGACCGCGCTCAGTGAGTTAATCGCATCAATTAAATCAATCGGAATTCTGCAACCTCCCGTAGTTCGCAAAGTTGCTGAAAATAAATATGAATTGGTCATGGGAGAACGCCGTTTCCGTGCTGCAAAAGCTGCCGGACTTACAACAATTCCTGTCATCATTCGCCAAACCCCAGATAACGAACTCTTGCGGGATGCTCTCATCGAAAATATTCATCGAAGCAACCTCAACCCACTTGAAGAAGGTGCTGCATATGCACAACTCCTTACCGATTTTGGCTGCACACATGATGAGTTAGCGATCAAACTTGGGCGATCGCGACCACTTATCTCAAACACAATAAGACTTCTCAATTTGCCTGATTCTGTGCAACGCAAAGTTGCAGCCGGTGTAATTTCAGCAGGTCATGCGCGCGCACTATTAAGCCTTACGGATGCAACTGAAATCGAGAAGTTAGCATCACGCATCGTGGCCGAAGGGTTAAGTGTTCGATCTATTGAAGAGATTATTGCAACGCTAAAGCCGACTACAAAGAGCGCTAAGAAATCTGCGGTGAAGGGTGTTTCGGGAGCCGGCCTTGCAGCGGCAGAACTTTTAAGTGATTATCTTGATACTCGGGTTAGTGTGGAGAGCGGTAAAGGGCGCGGAAAGATCGTGATCGAATTTGCAGGCAGTGAGGATTTACAACGTATCGTCGATCTTATTGAAGGTAAATAAGCAGCTTGAGTAAAAACTTAAGAGTTAGTTAATCGCCGTACCGCGACGCTTCATCTCTTGTTTAATAACTCCACCCAAAGCCTTAACTCCTTCGCGGATCCGTTCGGGTGTTGGATGGCAGTAAGAAAGTCGCATCGACCATGAACCAAGGCCATCTGCGTAGAAGGCGCTTCCTGGAACGTAGGCAACCTTTGCAACAATCGCCTTCGGCATTAAAGCTTTAGTGTCAATTTCGGCGGGTAGATTGACCCACACATAGAAACCACCACCAGGTTTTGTCCATGTAGCCTCTTGAGGAAAATGTTGTTCTAGAGATTCAAGCATTGCATCACGTCGCACCTTGTAGAGCTCGCAGAAGCTCGCGATTTGATCGCGCCAAGGTTGGTCAGCTAAATAACTGGCAATAGTTAGTTGTGTGAAGTTAGAGGGGCATAAAATCGAAGATTCAGAGGCGGTAACCAATTTATCTTTGAGTGATTGTGGAACAAGTGCCCAACCCACACGAAGCCCTGATGCAATTGTCTTTGAGAAAGAACCTAAATAAATAACATTCTCAGAATCTTCAGCACGCATCGCATTCGGTGAAGGCTTATCAAAACCAAGTAGCCCATAAGGGTTATCTTCAACAACAAAAATCTCTTCTTCACGGCAGATACTTAGGATTTCAGTACGACGATCTGCAGGTAAGCAGACGCCTGTCGGATTCTGATAATTTGGAATCAAATATAGAAATTTGATTTTCCTGCCTGCCGTGCGCAGACTCTTGATAGCAGCGCGCAAAGAATTTGGAATCATTCCCTCGTTATCCATCTCAACATGTACGACAGATGCTTCATATTGGCGGAATGTACCGAGTGCTCCAACATAAGAAGGCGCTTCAACGAGAACAACATCACCAGGATCGATAAAGATTCGAGAGATTAAATCAAGCGCCTGCTGAGAACCGGTTGTTACAACAATGTCATCAGGGTTGGCTCGAATTCCTTCGAGCGCCATTACATCGCAAATTTGCTCACGTAGTTTTGGATGTCCTTGGCCACTTCCATATTGAAGCGCTTCAGCTCCATTGGTAAGAATTAATTCATTGACAACGCCTGCCATCATCTCCATAGGAAGAGCGGAAAGATTTGGCATTCCTCCAGCTAAAGAGACTATCTCTGGACGCGAAGCAACTGCAAAGAGAGAACGAATTTCAGATGGCAACATTCCGGCGGCTCGAGATGCAAATCTCTTTTCGAGATTTTGTGGAGCGCCAGTTTGATATCGAATTGAAATATCGGACATACGGAGAAGTCTGCCACATACTGATTGTAGTTAGTGCTGGGTTTAAGAGCGGATACCTGCCCTACGCAGGTCTGAAATACGTAAAGTCCCAGTTTTTGCATCATCTTCAACGGCTAAATAAAGGCGTTGAATAGCAATCACAAAACTTTCAGCGACAGTATCTCGAAAATCAGGTCGGGCAAGACGTTCTAAATCGCCCTCATTTGATGCATACCCAAGATCTACACGCACAGCAGGTGCCTTTGTGAGCCTCAATGAATCCCAAGCCTTTGCGTGAGTTCGACAGTTAAGAAAGTCCGTTCTAGCACAAATTTCTCGCTGGACAAGGGATGCAAATCTTTCACCGACAATAGAGTGAATACCATGTTGATCGCTGCCATAAAAAAATGTTGCAACACCACGGGCCTCAGCGTTTTTGTACTTATCGATATGGAGTGAAATGAGCAGATCGGCGCTACTTTGATTAGTGAAAGTAATACGTTCAGATTCGGAAGGATGATTGCTGCTTCCGCGAGTTAAGAAAACGCTTGCTCCCAGCGCCAATAATCGACCTTCAAGTCGCTGCGCTATATCGTAGACAATTTCACCTTCATGATCCTCTGATGCCGGATCGATCACAATTACCTTATTAGCAAGAGCGGGTCCACGGTTTTTCTGTGTCGCACTCTCACGAAGAATTGAAGGAGTTCCACCAGAAACGATTCTTGTTAGTCGAAGTAACGCGATGATTGTTGCAGGGCCACACTTGCCGTCAACTTTCACACCGACAGATTTTTGGAATTCTTTAACTGCCTTTTCTGTTACTTCACCATATAAGCCATCAACGCGACCACAGTTAAAACCCATTTCAGTTAATCGAGATTGCAGCGCAGCGACATCATCTCCACGCATTACTAGTGCGCTTTGAAGATAGATAGAGCGATCGCCAAGTTTCCAGCGAGACTCTTCGAGCGCTCCAAGGGTCGCCTCATTAAGTTGACCTGTTATATGAAGTCCACGCTCTTGTTGGAAAGAGCGAATCTCATTCGGAGACATCTCTTTCATAAGAATGCTCCTCCTATTTCAAGGAAGATTAAATGAAACCTTCGAGCTCTTTAAGAAGAGCTGGTTTTGGCTTTGCGCCAATAATGGTCTTAACGACTTCACCATTTACATAAACATTAAGCATTGGAATTGATGTAACCCCGTACTTAATAGCAATTGCAGATTCTTCATCGGTGTTAAGTTTTACAATCTTAAGCTTTGCGCCATGTTCTGCGGCGATATCATCGAGAATAGGTGCAATTGCGCGGCATGGCCCACACCATTCGGCCCAGAAATCAACAAGTACTGGAATACTGCTCTTTAATACAACCTCATCAAAATCGGCTGCGGTGACTTTAGTTGGTGCACTCATTACTACTCCTATTTATCTCTTGTTTATCTCTAGTCTAAATCTGGAACTGCCTCTGGTATGTACTACCTATGTAGGTAGGTTACTAGTGTGACAAGAATTTTTCAGCGTCTAACGCAGCCTGGCAACCTGAACCAGCTGCGGTAATCGCCTGACGATAGGTGTGATCGACCAAATCACCACAGGCAAATACTCCTGAGAGGTTTGTGCGCGTTGAACATCCTTCGACCTTCACATATCCCTCATTATCGAGATCGATAGATGTTGTCACGAGTTCAGAGCGAGGGATATGTCCAATTGCGACAAAGAGACCTGTGAAATCTCGCTGAGTGACCTCGCCGCTTTCTATATTGCGCAATTGAAGAGCCTCAACTTTTTCAGCGCCTAAAACATCGATTACTTCGGTATTCCAGAGCATTTCAATTTTTGGATTGGCAAATGCTCGATCTTGCATAATCTTTGAAGCACGTAATTCTCCACGGCGGTGGATCAAAACAACTTTAGATGCAAACTTGGTAAGAAATGTTGCTTCCTCAATAGCTGAATCTCCGCCACCAACAACAGCGATAGTTTGATCACGGAAGAAGAAACCATCACATGTGGCGCACCAAGAGACCCCGCGACCAGATAGACGCTTTTCATTCTCAAGACCAATTTCACGGTAGGCAGAACCCATAGCAAGGATTACAGCTTTTGCTTTAACAGTATTTCCTGACCCATCCTTAATTACCTTGATGTCACCAGTTAAATCCATCTCAACAACATCGTCAGTAATAATTTCTGTGCCAAAACGCTTGGCTTGCTTTCGCATACTGTCCATAAGATCTGGACCCATTACGCCATCTACAAAGCCTGGGAAATTCTCTACTTCCGTTGTATTCATCAACGCACCACCGGCAGTTACAGACCCTTCATACATAACAGGGTTTAACTGTGCTCTTGAAGCATAAATTGCTGCCGTATAACCTGCAGGTCCTGATCCGACAATGACGAGTTCGCGTACTTCAGTGCTCATAGGGCTATGTTATCGCGGGAAGGGCGCTTACTTTGTGCGACGACGACGCAAGATAGAGGCGACGAAGCCTTTTAGACCTGCGATTTCACTCACTTTTAATAGCTTGGCTAAAAAGAGATAAGCGGCGCCACTTCCGATGAGAATAAAAAGCAAACGAAGTGCGCGGATAGGAAGAGTTGTTTCTTGATAAGCCCAACCAAAATATTGGGCGAGAACAAAGAAAGGCAGGGCTCCTACAAGGGCTGCTAGCAGTAAACGGCCGTGTTGAGAAGCAAATTCACTCACCGGCAAGCGCCCGACATGTTTTTTAAGGAGTGAAATAGTAATAAAAAGCCCAACAATGTAACTGATAGAGAATGCAATACCAAGGCCAACTGTTATCCAGTTGCTATCAAGGGTTGCCAAGAAGAGATATGAAAGACCAACAGAGATTATGTTGATTATGACAATAGATGTCACCTGAGTTCGAGTATCTTCAAATGCATTAAATCCACGGATTAAGATCAAATTGATAGAGAATGCAACCAGACCCAGACTAAGAGCGGAGAGTACAAAGCCGATATAACGCGAATCTTCCAGGCTAATACCCATATATAGAACTTCAGTCATTAAAGGGCCAAAGAGTAGAAGGGCTACTGCGCTAGGTACTGTAACAACGCCAACCATACGAATTGCACGAACTAGTTGTCTGCGCACCTCTTCCACATTTCTTGCGATTGCTAACTTAGATAGATGCGGCAGTAAAGCGGTCACAATCGAGATCGTCACAACGGAGTACGGTAATAACATAATATAGTAAGCGCTTGTGTAAGGGGTGAAGCCAACTCCGGTTGTAATGCCGGCTTGTGCACTGCGTACTGCAGCGCTCGTTGCGACATTTACAGTGACCAGATACCCCAGCTGTGAAACTAATACATAGAGAAGGGTCCAACCGGCTAACCCGAAAGACTTACCAAGGCCCTGCACGCCAAGCATTGGGCGTAAATTGATACCCGAACGCTTAACGACAGGAATAAGAATCAAAGCTTGAATAACAACGCCCAGCGTTGTTCCCCAACCGAGTAATTTAACTTGAGAATCAGTAATGGAGCCGATAGATAAAGCTTGTTGTGTGGCTAGAAAAACAGCGAAAACAACAATAACAACAAGATTATTAGCAATTGGCGCCCACATAAGAGGGGCGAAAGATCCCTTGGCATTTGCGACCTGCCCTAGCATTGTGAAGAGCCCCAAGAAGAAAATTTGCGGCAGACAATAGCGGGTAAATGCGATCGCAATATGTTGTTCTGCTTCAAACCCTGGCGTTGAAAACTCAGGTGCGTAGAGACGTACAAGTGCAGGCGCAAAAAGAACGCCCACGATAACGAGAGCGAAGAGAATCCCAGAAATAGTTGTAACTAATCGAGATGCAAATCCATGCCCACCATCTTCATCAGAAAATGACCGAATAAGTTGAGGAACAAAGATTGCGGTAAGAGCGCCACCCACAAGTAAGTTGTAAAGAATATTCGGCATCGTGTTTGCAACATTGTATGTATCTGCCAATAAGGCGGTTCCGAGAACGGCAACGGCTAGCAGAGCTCGGACAAAACCCGTTAGACGGGAAAGAATTGTGCCGATTGCCATAATTCCTGAAGCGCGGAAGAGCTCATTATTTTTCATTTACGAGACCTTCTGACGCGCCGCACGGATTGTGTTATGGCACCAACAAAGAGTAGAACTGCTGCTCCTGTTGTAAACCAAGCAACTCGCGCATCGATAACAGTCGCTGTTAAATTGAGGGAAGATACTTCCCCAACAAGCTGCCCTTTAAGATTAATAAACTGAGCGAGCACAATTGTTGATCCTGGAGCCAAAACGTCGACAGGAACTAGAATTTGCAACCGTGAATTCGCTTCCAACTCAATATTGTTTAGATTCTCAATTTGTATACGTGAATTTAATGGAATCAAAGAGACGCTAATAACAGTTGGGGTATCGAACTCATTAACCAAAGTAACGGGTAACTTTGCCGATTCAGAAGTAATTTGATAACGTCCTGGTGTGACTCGCAGGTGTGAAGAAATTTCGGCAACTGCCTTTTTCTGACTACTCATAAAGAACGCGCGGTCAGCTTTTGCGAGAAGTGGGTTTAAGACGCTTCCTAATCGCACACGGAGAGAGTTAACTTCAGGAGCAGATGTAATACTTGATAAACCTGTCACCATTCGACGGTTAGAGCTGTATTCGCTCCGTGATTGCCCATCTATACGAGAAACTCCAGTGCTCCAGCCATTTTCAGCGCCGACCGTCCGGCCAAAGAATTCTTGAAGTCGTGTCTGGGCGTAGCGTGAATAGTAGGTGAGCTCACTTGGGGCAATAGATTTCAAAAGTTTTTCATCAGGATTGCCGTACGCAAGGGCCACTATGTTGTTGGATCCCACTACAAATTTAAGTTGGGATAACCAATTCTGTGCAGCCAAAGATCCCGCAGGATCTTCTTCACCATCGATCGTATACCCCTGTGACATTGTTATTACTTCATCAACAAGAGCTGCATCAATGACAAATGTCCGCTGGAGCGATGAAGGCGTGAATATTAATTTTCCAAGTTTGCTGTTTGGAAGTAAGGAAGTAGCTAAATCATTATTTCGGAAAGTTCCTTCATAAGTTAAATGCGGCTTATCTACAATTCGCAAGATTGGAGTATCGGCATGCGCAGGTGGAATTGCGAAGAATGTGAGCGTCAAGAGCGTAAAGAGAATCTTCTTCACAGCACACCAAGTTCTTCTGTCGCATTTGTGCGCGCGATTAATTTTTTCTCATCAGGATATGCAAGGCGCTCGATGATTTCAGGAAGAGGGAACCAACCAACTTCATCAACTTCACTTTCTTGAGGAGCAAGAAGCCCACCGCTTTCTCGGAAGAGGTAATGATGGACAGTTTTATGAATTCGCTTACCGCCTGCCATAAACCAAAAATCAATAACCCCAAGCGATTTCTCAATAACGGATTCAATCCCAGTCTCTTCTTGCACTTCGCGAAGCGCGGCTTCTTCCGGGGTTTCACCATCTTCAATATGGCCTTTAGGAAGTGACCAGAGAATTCTTTTGCCAGAAGCATCTTTAAGGTCTCTGCGGCCAATCAAAAGTCCAAGTTTGCCTGTCGTATCTACAACCAGACCTCCTGCGCTGACCTCATCAACCCTCTTTACATATGGAGTTTTCGTTTTAGAGCCACGCGCAGCCGGTTTCTGTGAACGCGCAGCCTTTTCCAAGGTTGGCGTGCTTAATTCAAGAGTTTGCGGAGAGCGATTAGCTGGGCGCCTGCGCCTGCGTTTCTTTTTCGTACCTTCGCTGCCCGCACTAGGTGCCGGGGTCATGGAGTAAGCCTACGCGACTACGCTTATCTATTGTGAGCGCTAAGAAGGTTATTTTGGGAGCGGCTAGTGAATTAGCCCTCAGAACCCTGGTCGAGAGGGCACCCCTTGCAAGCTCGCTCGCAGAAGCCTTTAAGAAGGAAGGTTTTCGACTGGCGCTCGTTGGCGGACCAGTTCGCGATGCGATCCTTGGCCGACTTGGAAACGATTTAGATTTCACAACTGATGCACCACCTCATCAGACAAAGAAGATCCTTAAAACATGGGCCGATCACACATGGGATACAGGAATTCTCTTTGGAACAGTTGCAGGTAAACGCGGTGACACAACAGTTGAAGTAACTACATATCGCACAGAGAAATATGAAGAGGGCTCTCGTAAACCCGATGTTGAATTCGGTGAAACCATCGAAGGCGATCTTTCACGCCGAGATTTCACTGTTAACTCAATGGCGCTTGAATTAACAGGAGAAACACCAGAATTTATTGATCCCTTCAATGGTCTTTCAGATTTAGGGAAAAAAGTTCTACGAACTCCAGCGAGCGCTGAACAATCATTTAGTGATGATCCACTACGAATGATGCGCGCTGCCCGTTTTGCAAGCCAACTAGGATTCACGATTGCACCGGAAGTTATAGAGGCGATGCAATCAATGTCAGGTCGTATCTCAATAATTTCAGCAGAGCGAGTGCGCGATGAATTTATTAAACTTTTAATGTCTAACGATCCACGAATCGGAATCACTATCCTTGTTGATTCAGGTTTGGCCGATCTCATGCTTCCTGAAATTCCAAAATTACGGCTAGAAATTGATGAACATCACCACCATAAGGATGTCTATGAACACTCAATAACTGTTCTAGAACAAGCAATCTCTCAAGAAGAGCGTTTAGGTGGACCAAATCTTGTCATTCGACTTGCCGCGCTCTTACATGACATCGGAAAACCCAAGACACGCAATCTCATTGCAGGTGGTGGAGTCTCTTTCCACCACCATGAAGTTGTTGGAGCACGCCTTTCTAAAGCTCGTATGAAAGCGCTCCGCTTTGATAATGAGACAATTGAAGCAGTTGAAACACTTATTGCACTCCATCTTCGCTTTCACGGATATGGCGATGGAGAATGGACAGATTCTGCCGTACGCCGCTATGTACGCGATGCTGGTGACTTACTTGATCACCTGCATGTATTAACTCGTGCAGATTGCACTACACGCAATACAAAGAAGGCCGATCACCTTGCTCGCACATACGACAGCCTTGAAACACGAATTTCAAAACTTGCCGAAGAAGAAGAGCTCTCACAAATCCGCCCAGATTTGGATGGAGCAGCCGTCATGTCACTTCTTGGAATTAAGCCATCTGCGGATGTCGGTAAAGCACTTGATTTCCTAATGGAGCTTCGAATGGAACACGGTCCACTTGGAGAAGAACGAGCAACAGAAGAGTTGCTGCAATGGTGGAAAGCTAGGAGACACCCTTAAAGAAAAACTTTTTGGGGCGCAACAAAATAATTGCGGCTAGAGCCCAAACAACACTTACGAGAAGTGGAAGCGCCCAAGAATCTCCACTGATTGGTAACACCCATGCTGCGATAAGCGCACCAGTGACAATTGTGAAGTTAACAACTACGTCATAAACAGCAAAGACTCTTCCACGGAATACATCGTCAATCTTGGATTGAACAAGAGCATCATTGGTTACCTTAATGCTCTGCCCAAAGAGCGCTGTTGAAAATGCGGTTGCTGCTAACAGGACTGGACTGCGTTCTATAACAAGTAAGAGCGCACTAACGCTGGCTGCGGCCATTGTTAATCGCATCCACCGGTGGCGCCCAACACGCGTAACTCCAAACGGAGCAATAACTGCTCCAATAACAAATCCGACTGCTGCTATAGAGAGAGTAAGGCTTAAGCCAGCAAGACCTGCTTGGCTATCTGTTGGGTTGTTAAAGGTATTTCTTTCGAGCAAGAGAGCAGCCAAGGTAAGAGCTGTTATCCCACCGCGGTGAAGGGCTGTAGCAGTGATACCTCTCGCCGCATCGGCGTGATTTTTCAGGAATTTAAATCCATCACGCATTTCGCGAAGACCCTGGGTAAGACTTGCTTTTACTACTTCATGAGGGAGTGGCCCAATCTCATCTCGTCGCATCAGCGCCGCCAACATCGCGCTGGCGAGATAACCAAAGGCAGCCACCAACACAATAAGTGCATCTGCATGGTCTGCGGATTCAAGAGCGCTAAGCAACCGTCTTATACCTAGCCCAATTCCACCGCCAAGCACGACCCACACAGAACCACCAGTAACAGCCAGGGCATTTGCTGAAATTAATGAATGCGGTGTTGTCATTAGCGGAATACCTGCAGAGAGCCCCGCCAAAATTAGACGGTTGACACCAAATGCAACTAATACAAAAAATGTAATTTCAAGACCGGTGTAGCCATTAAAGATAAGAAAAGCAATGATACCTAAGGTGATAGCGCGAGTTAGATTAGCGAAAAAGATTGCACGCTGGCGAGAAAATCGATCAAGAAGCGTTCCGACAAACGGTCCAACAATCGAGTATGGAAGTAGCACAACAGCGAATGCCACTGCGGCATTTACAGCGCTTGCCTGTCTTTCTGGCGAGAAAAGAACGAAAGATGCAAGTGCGCTTTGAAAAATTCCATCAACTAATTGACCAGACCAACGAACACGCAGCAATCTGATGAGTTTGACATCAAGAAGTAGCCGCAAGAAGCTCATAGGAGGAGCGTAGTTAATGAAAGAGGTTTATTCTTCTCTCACCATGAAAACAAGGCGAGGATTCATCGACTATTCACTCGATAAGAGAGCGACCCTACTCGCGCTCTTTCGTGGTGTTGTTGATGCATGTGATGCTGATCCTTATCTGATGCGAGCTGCTAAATACCATGGCGAAAAGGCTGATAGAAAGTGTCCAGTATGCAAAAAGGAAGTACTTGTTGAACTTCGCTACACATTTGGAGATCAACTCGGCCAATTCTCAGGGCGTATTAAAAGTGGTGATGAGCTGCTCGAAATGGAGAGTGAATTCGGGGAATTCTCTGTATATGTGGTCGAAGTCTGTCGTGGATGTTCGTGGAATCATCTTTGCTCTACGTACTTATTGGGCGATGGACGCGAGCGTAAGGTTCCTCGTCGACAACGAACACTAGAGGACGAGGACTTTGCCTCGCTCAAGTAGAGATATTTCGACAGTAAACTAAAGGCATGATAAAAACCAAGTTAATTCGGGCCGCAATCTTCCTTGCCGGCTTGGGATTTGTCGCGGGAGCTACTCTCTTCGCATTTGCTTGGTTTACCGTCTCAATCCCAGACCCAAATGCCTATGTGAATAGTCAATCAACGATTATTCAGTATTCCAATGGAGCCGAGATAGGTCGAATCGGAACTCAAAATCGCCAAATTCTTCCACTTTCAAAAATCCCACTGCGCCTTCGTTATGCAGTGATGGCCGCAGAAGATCGCAACTTTTACTCTAATCAAGCATTTAGCGCTACAGGAATTGCGCGCGCCCTTCTCAATAACCTTAAATCTGGTTCTCTCAATGGCGAAGGTGGATCTACAATCACACAGCAGTATGCAAAGACTGCATTTTTATCGCCAAGTCGAACTATTGAGCGAAAGATAAAAGAGCTCGTCATCGCACTTAAACTAGAGAATGCTTTAACAAAAGATCAAATTCTCGAAAACTACCTCAATACCATTTATTTTGGGCGCGGTTCGTACGGCGTGCAAACTGCGGCTCAGCAATACTTTAATCGCAATGCGAACCAACTCTCCATTTCTCAATCTGCGGTAATTGCAAGCATTTTACGTTCGCCTGGTTATTACGACCCATCTCTTTCAAAAGAGAATGCGCAGCGACTTGAAAACCGCTTTGCTTATGTGATTCAAGGGATGCGGGATCAGAAATGGATCACAGGAGAAGAGGCAAAGGCAGCGAAAATGCCTAACGTTCTTGGGCGTACAACTTCTGGGCAGTTAAGTGGTCCTAAAGGGTACATTATTGATTCAGTTCAAAAAGAGTTGAGTAAAATAGGTTTCACACAAGATCAGCTACTTGTTGGCGGGTATGTCATTAGAACTACGCTAGAAAGACGCGCACAACAATCTGCCGTAAATGCGGTAAATAAATTTACTCCAGCCAAAGCACCAACCAATCTGCATACAGGTTTGGTTGCAATTCGCCCTGGTACTGGCGAAATTATTGCTATGTACGGCGGAAAAGATTATGTAGTGCGCCAACTCAATGACGCAACACAATCAATTGCGCTAGCCGGGTCTACCTTTAAACCATTTGCAATCATTGCTGGTTTAGAGGCAGGAATTCCACTTACATCAATGTGGAATGGTGACTCACCTCAAATATTCGATGATTTAGGAAAACCCTATGAAGTTTCAAATTACGGCAACGAGGGGTGGGGGCAAGTAGATCTAATGACGGCTACCCAACACTCCATTAATACCGTATTTGTTCCACTTGGAATAAAGGCGGGAATGGATAGGGTTGTTGACGCTGCACGCAGAGCCGGTATCCCAGAGAGCGTTGCGATGATTGCAACACCTTCGGTAGTACTTGGGGTAGCAAGCCCACATGTCATTGATGTCGCAAATGCCTATGCAACATTTGCAGCGCAAGGAATATATTCGAAGCCTTACATGGTTGCGCGCGTGACTGGGCCCAGTAAAGAGATTTTGTATCAAGGAGCTGCGCAGACCCAACAAGTCTTTAGCGCGGATGTCATGGCAGATTTAACATATGCACTCAAGAGCGTTGTCAATGGTGGAACTGGTGGAGCAGCACTCGCTCTAGGCCGCCCTGCCGCCGGAAAGACTGGTACATCTCAACAGAACGCGTCCGCCTGGTTTAGCGCCTACACGCCACAACTTGCCGCATCTGTTGCCTTCTTCCGAGATAGCGCATCTGAGTCACTCAATGGAATTGGTGGATTAACTTCCGTGACAGGTGGATCATTTCCAGCAAGAATTTGGACCGCCTTTATGAAGGGCGCCTTAAAGGGACAGCCAGTCATGAGCTTCCCCGCCCCCACGAATATTGGTGGACTAGAACCCCTCGTGATGACAAGTGGCGGAATACAAACAATGAAGACAAATTAAGCGGCGATGCGCGTTACATCTCGCGTGGTTCTACTGCTTGCCCTCTTTGCCTCACTTATAAGTTTTGTAAAATTTAACCACTGCGCCAATACTGGTTGGCAAGGCCCTGATCAATATATTCATGCCTGCTATTCAGATATCCCTGCACTCTATAGTGAAAGAGAGCTGGACAAAGGAGTTTGGGCTTATAGCAGCGGCAATAAATCAGTTGAGTATCCAGTGATTCAAGGCGCGGTGATGTGGTTAAGCGCCAAAGTAATTCCTGCCGGAGTTGCTAATTATTTCTACGGCAGCGCAATTCTTCTGGCACTTCTCTTTATCTTTATCGCCTTTATAACTTTTAAGATCAGACCGGAATTTACTTACTTACTTCCGTTAGCCCCTGCCATGGTGGCATCGCTCTACATCAACTGGGATCTATGGGCGATTGCAACGATGATGCTTGCGATTTACTGGTTTGATAAAAAAGCAGAATTTGCCAGCGCCGTGGCTCTTGGAATCGCAATCTCGACAAAATTTCTTCCCGTTTTTCTATTAATCCCAATAGCCATTATTTTCTTCAGGCAAGAAAAAATAAGTAAGTTTTTTAAATACCTTGCAATTTCGATCGCAGTATTTCTAAGCATTAATCTTCCGGTAGCGCTGACCACGCCAGAAGGTTGGTGGCGCTTTTACTCAATGAACCTACATCGAGGTTCTGATTGGGGATCGATTTGGTACGCGCTCTCAAATTTTGGCATTGACTTAACTCATCAAAATTATTTGTCAGTTCTGACTTTACTTATAGGGCTTACTGCTCTCACAATTTATCTATTGCAATTGAGGGCCGTTCCTTCTCTTGCTCAGGCCGCCTTCCTTGTCATGGTGGTTGTGATGGCGGCAAGTAAGGTGTACTCACCTCAATATGTTCTCTGGCTAACTCCCCTTGCTCTGATTGCGATGATAGATAAAGGCGAATTGAGGGCCTTCTGGTTCTGGCAGGGCGCAGAACTGATTTATCACATTGCGATTTGGCAGCATTTGGCGCTAATCACGGGAGCGGCCTTTGGGTTGCCGGTGATTGCCTATTCGGGGGCTATTCTGCTTCGAATCGGCGCATCCATCCTCTTGGCGGTGCGGCTAGCTGCTCGCCAGCAGAGTTCGCGCGTATTTCCCAGCGAATTTCTCTTTTCTACAACCCAGAGTTACCCTTAACCTCCTCGTAAAGCGCCCCACCGGGATTATTTATGAGGAGTATTAACCCTCCTGTCACGGAAATGCCGTGGCCGTCTTAGTCCAAAGGAGGTCGGGTTAACGCATGCGTCACTATGAATTAATGGTCATCCTCGATCCAGAACTCGAAGAACGTACAGTCACACCATCACTTGAGACATATCTCAAGATCATCAAAGACAGCGGAGGCCGCGTCGACAAGCTCGATGTTTGGGGCAAGCGCCGTATGTCATTTGAAATCAATAAGAAGCCAGAAGGCATCTATGCAGTCGTAGATATGCACTGCGAGCCAGCGGCAATCAAAGAGTTAGATCGTCAGCTCAACCTGAACGAATCTGTTCTTCGCACAAAGGTTATGCGTCCAGAATAAACATTCATCAACAGGGTCGGCGGTTTCCGCTGGCGCTGTCGGAATGGACGAGTAATTTATCCGTACGGACTCCACCAGTAGAGATCCCCCAGAGTAGAAAACTAGAGAAGAGGAAATAAAATGGCAGCAGGAGATACAACAATCACAATGATCGGCAACCTCGTTGACGATCCAGAGCTACGTTTCACACCAAGCGGTGCAGCGGTAGCTAAATTTCGTGTTGCCTCAACACCTCGTTACCTAGATAAAGCTACAAATGAATGGAAAGATGGCGAGAGCCTCTTCCTTCAATGTCAGATCTGGCGTCAAGCTGCAGAGAATGTTGCAGAGTCACTCACAAAGGGAATGCGCGTCATTCTCTCCGGCCGACTTAAGCAACGTTCGTACGAAACAAAAGAAGGCGAAAAGCGCACAGTCTTTGAGGTAGAAGTTGACGAAGTAGGTCCATCACTTCGAAACGCCACAGCTAAGGTCACACGCACACAGCGTGCAGCCGGAAGCGGTGGAGCTGCAGCACCAGCTGCGGTTACTTTCAACGACGACCCATGGGCTGCAGCGACAACGTCACCAGCCGGCGGTGGATGGGGAACATCTACTACCGACGAACCTCCATTTTAAAAGTTAGATAACAACCGACAATCCATTCCTTCGCTACTAGCTCAACAGTTAATGCGAAGGGCACCCGAAAAGGAGCACCACAATGGGAGCAAGAAATAACCGGGCTCTACGCGAGCCAAAGAACAAGGGCGCGAAAGCTGCTGCCCTTAATAAGAAGTTCAAGAAGAAGCCATGCAGCTTCTGTCGCGACAAGGTCACATATATCGATTACAAAGATATTGCCACTCTTCGCAAATACATCTCTGATCGCGGCAAAATCCGCGCTCGCCGAGTGACAGGTGCATGCACAAGACATCAGCGCGCAGTAGCAACAGCTGTTAAAAACAGCCGTGAAGTTGCTCTTCTGCCTTACACATCTTCAGCACGATAAGGAGGCCTGAACTATGAAACTCATTCTTACTCGTGAAGTAAATAAAGTCGGTAACGCCGGCGATGTTGTCACCGTTAAAGATGGCTACGCACGCAACTTCTTGTTGCCACGTGGCGTTGCGATTGCTTGGTCACTTGGTGGCGAGAAGCAGATCGAAGGAATCCGTCGCGCGCGTGCTGCACGCGAAGTCCGCGATCTCGATCACGCTAAAGAGCTCAAGGTAACTCTTGAAAAAGCGTCAGTATCTGTCAAGGTTAAGACCGGTACCGCTGGTCGCCTCTTCGGTTCTGTCACAGATAAGGACATCGCAGCTGCAATTAAGACAGCTACAGGTGTTGATATCGATCGCCATAACCTCAAGACTTCAGGACATATCAAGAAGACAGGCTCACACACTGTAAAGGTTTCTCTTGCACACAATATTGTGGCAACAGTAACCCTCACAGTTGTTTCTGCTTAATAACTCTTCAAATAAGTAAAGACCCGTCTCTTCACCGCGGCGGGTCTTTACTTATTTCTCTTCGTTGACAGGGTCCAGATATCAGAATGTGAGAAGTTGATATTTACTTTCATCCACAAGGGTGTGCACTCGCAGGTGGCAGATGACCTGCACCTTTAATGAGTGGTGGCAGTAAAGGCGGAGTTACCCACAATTCATCAACACCTTTCCACACAGGAAAAAGGCCTTATCCACCGAGTTATGCACAGCTTTATCCCCACTACTTTCCGCTGCTCCTCGCTTACTGAGCGTGGGAGACATACCTTTCACCCGTTGAAGCCACGCACGCGCTCTTCTTAAGAGGGTTCGAGGCTATCCGGGCCACGCTGACTTCAACGTAAATTTCGTGGAAATCTACTGGCGATGTCAGTGGTCTAGAGGAAGGTATCTCGCATGAGTATTGCAGAACTACCTAATAACTCTCGAGGCGCTGCCACATTTAACTCTATTGGCGCAGATTTCGAACGTACTCCACCACAAGATCTCCAAGCAGAACAATCTGTTCTCGGTGGAATGTTGTTATCGAAAGATGCAATCGCCGATGTGGTCGAAGTTCTACGCGAACGCGATTTCTATCGCCCCGCACATGAACTTATCTACGATGTGATTCTTGATCTCTACGGACGCGGTGAACCAGCCGATGCTGTCACAGTCGCGGCCGAGCTCACAAAGCGCGGAGAAATCGCGCGCGCCGGCGGCGCTCCTTATCTACACACTTTAATTTCTTCAGTACCAACTGCTGCAAATGCTGGCTACTACGCAAAGATTGTTCTTGAACATGCAATTATGCGACGCCTAGTTGAAGCGGGAACAAAGATTGTTCAACTTGGTTATGACCAAAATGGAGAAGTTGATGATGCAGTAGATGCAGCGCAAGCTGAAGTCTATGCAGTTACCGAACGTCGTTCATCAGAAGATTATGTACAGCTGAGCACACTGCTTCCAGCAGCTCTCGATGAGATCGAAGCAATCTCAAAAGGAATTGGAATCGAGGGAGTTAAATCTGGGTTCCGCGATCTCGATGCTCTCACACATGGTTTCCATCCAGGGAATATGGTTATTATCGCCGCACGTCCTGCAGTTGGTAAGTCAACGCTCGGCCTTGATATTGCACGCCATGCATCTATCCATGAAAATCAAGCATCGGTGATCTTTTCTCTCGAAATGTCGAAGTCTGAAATCACAATGCGTATGTTGTCTGCTGAAGCACGCGTTGGGCTTAATAACATTCGCTCTGGTCAGCTCAGTGATGAGGAGTGGGCGAAACTTGCAAGACGTATGGGCGAAATCTCCGATGCTCCACTATTTATCGACGACTCCCCCAACCTTTCCATGATGGAGATCCGCGCAAAGGCGCGTCGCTTAAAGCAGCGCCATGACCTTAAACTCGTTGTTATTGACTACTTACAGCTGATGTCATCAGGTAAGAAAGTTGAAAATCGGCAGCAAGAAGTCTCCGAATTTTCTCGCCACCTTAAGTTGATGGCAAAAGAGCTTAACGTGCCAGTTATTGCAATCTCACAGCTCAACCGTTCTCCCGAACAACGTTCAGATAAGAAGCCAATGCTCTCGGACCTTCGTGAATCTGGTTCGATTGAACAAGATGCAGACCTTGTAATCCTCTTGCACCGCGATGATATGTACGATTCACAGAACCGATCTGGTGAAGCCGATTTCATCGTTGCTAAGCACCGTAACGGACCGACTCGCACCATTACAGTCTCAGCTCAACTTCACTTTGCCCGCTTCTTCGATATGGCGCCTAATGTTGGCTCTGGCCGCGACTTCACCCAATCTTCTGCACCAACAAATACTCAACCATCTTCTCCTGGCGATGGCGGTTGGAACGAGTAGCTCTTCTTTTACTTCTTTTCTGGTTTAACTGTCTTTGCGCGATCGGCGAGATAGATTCCAACTAAAACAATTGCGGCGCCAATCAACTGAATAAAGTTCCAACTCTGAGCAAACCAAATCCATGCAAATGCTCCAGCCATGACTGGCTCGAGCATTCCTATGACGCTACTGGTGGAAGCGGTAAGAACACGCATTCCAGTCAGTACCAGCATGTAAGGCACGACTGTTCCGAAGATTGCAGCTATACCAATTAATACCCAACCAGGAAGCATCGTTCCTGCCACGATTCCACCAAGATCCATCTCTTCAGAGAAGACTTCAAAAGGAAATGACCACGGCGGAAGAATCACGAGCCAAAAGATTGAAGCGAAACCCATTCCAAAGATCAGAGTCGCAATCGGTTCACGGTTCTTACCAATGCGCTCGCTCATTAAGAAATAGGCGGCGAGTGCAAAGGCACAGAGAACTGCGGCTGTAATTCCAATGAGATCAAACTTAAAACCTTCCCACACTTGTGAGATAAGAATTAAACCAATAAACGATAGCAAGACCGCAAACCACATCTCATAGGCGACAAAACCCTTGCGCACCACCTTGATCCATAGCGCAATCCAGATAGGGGCGGTAAATTCAATAATAAGGACAAGGCCAAGAGGGACGCCTCGTTGGATTCCAAGTAGGTAGCCAAAGTTAACGAAGGCAAAACCAACAACGCCATATGTGGCAAGGCCGCGCAATTCAGAGAGCTTAAATTTAATTATTTCTGGGCGAGTAAGTAGAACATAGCTTCCAAGAATTAAGACTGCAGAGACAGATCGAACTTCAGCTAAGCGAAATGCGGGAAGGTGTTTGAGGATGACCGTTACGACGAGTCCACTCATCGAGAAGAATAAAGCCCCCAAGGCAAGCAGGAATTCTCCGCGATGTTTGGTGAGCATCTGCGGAGTGTAACTGAGGCGAAGTTAGAAAGCCGACTCCGGAATCTCCATAATTGCTGAGTCTGCTGCTTCAACTATTTGGCGATCTGCTGTGATGTGCGGCAGAACTGTTGAAACGAAGAACTTTGCTGAAGCAATCTTGCCTGTAAAGAAGTCGGTATCTTTGCCAGCCCCAACAGCCAACTTTTCGGCTGCAATATCTGCTTGGCGAAGAAGAAGCCACGTGATGATGACATCACCAACTACCATAAGAGCGCGGGATGTACTTAAGCCAACCTTATAAATTTCTTCAGGCTTCTCTTGAGAGGCCATGGCATGTCCGACTAGAACCCCGATGATTCCATTGAGATCACCCAAGGCCTTAAGGAGAGCTTCTTTCTCTTCCTTATGGACACCGCCACTTTCGGCAAATGCTTGAATCTCTTTTCCAAGAAGTCCAAGAGAACGCCCACCATCTTTGACGACTTTGCGGAAGAAGAAATCTAGACCTTGAATTGCAGTTGTTCCCTCGTACAAGGTATCGATCTTTGCATCTCGTACATACTGTTCTAGTGGCCAGTCTCTTGTAAATCCAGCACCACCAAAAGTTTGTAGAGATTCGGTACCAAGTAGTGTCCATGATTTTTCAGAACCGAAGCCTTTAACGACAGGAAGAAGTAAGTCATTGAGCTTCTCCATAGTTTCAAACTTCTCACTATCACCAGCCGCACGTGCAAGCTCGATTTCATCTTGGATCGAAGCCGTGTAGAGAAGTAGTGCGCGCATACCTTCGGAGTAAGCCTTCTGCACCATCAATGAACGGCGGACATCGGGGTGCTTAATAATGGTGACACGTGGGCTGGCCTTATCGTTCATAACCTTCATGTCGCCACCCTGCACACGTGTCTTGGCGTAAGAAAGTGCTTGCTGGTAACCGGCCGAGAGCGTGGCAATCGCCTTGGTGCCGACCATCATGCGTGCAAATTCAATAATCTTAAACATCTGTGCGATACCTTGATGAACATCACCGAGTAGATACCCTACAGCGGGTTCTTTTTCACCAAGATTTACTTCGCAGGTAGCAGAAACATTGAGACCCATTTTATCTTCGAGGCCCGTGACATAAACACCATTACGCTTTCCAAGATCTCCTGTTTCAAGATCGAACATAAATTTTGGAACCAAGAAGAGTGAAAGCCCTTTTGTTCCTGGTCCGCCGCCTTCGCGACGGGCAAGTACAAAGTGCATTACATTGTCATAGAAGTCTGCATCACCTGAAGTGATGTATCGCTTATTTCCTGTGATGTGCCAAGTGCCATCTGTTTGTTGAACAGCCTTAGTGCGACCTGCACCTACATCCGAACCAGCATCTGGTTCTGTAAGTTGCATAGTTGCACCCCAGTGACGTTCCACCATGTGCTTTGCCATCTGCTTCTGATCTTCTGTGCCTAATACATGCGCAACTTGAGCAAATGCATAACCCGATGCATAGATATGAATTGCGGGATTAGAACCGAGAACCATTTCAGCAATCGCCCAACGAATTGATGCAGGAACTTTTGTTCCACCTAGTTCTACAGGTGCATCAAGGCGCCACCATTCTCCATCGATGTAGGCTTTGTAGGACTTTTTGAAACTCTCGGGCAGAGTCACATCCCCAGTTTCTCGATTGAGCACAGCTCCGATGCGATCGCCTTCAACGAAAGATGCGGCGAGATCATTTTCAGTAAGTCGCTTCATCTCTTCGAGCATCCCCATCGCGGTATCGCGATCGAGTTCAGAGAAGATAGAAGTTCCTAAAACCTTTTCCCTCCCAAGAAGGTCGAAGAGGCAGAATTCAATGTCGCGTAGATTGGCTGTGTAATGGCTCATGGGCTAATGGTGCTACTCGCCAGTAACTTACGCAAGCGAGACAAGCCCATTTTGGCGGAAGGAAAGGTAGGCTCACGCCGTGCTTCTCAGTGACCGCGATATCCGGGCCGAAATCAACGCTGGCCGCGTTGAGGTCGAGCCATTTGAAGAGGCGATGATCCAGCCATCATCGGTTGACGTCCGACTTGATAAGTTTTTTCGAGTTTTTGAAAACCATAAGTACTCCGTCATCGATCCATCTATCGAACAAGCCGAGCTCACGCGTGAAGTTGTCGCCGAAGATGGAGAGGCCTTCATTCTCCACCCGGGCGAATTCGTTCTTGCAAGCACCTATGAAGTAATCACACTCCCCGATGACATCGCAGGCCGCCTTGAAGGAAAATCTTCTCTAGGCCGCCTTGGGTTACTCACGCATTCAACGGCAGGATTTATTGATCCAGGCTTCTCTGGCCACATCACGCTCGAACTTTCTAATGTTGCAAACCTGCCCGTGAAGTTATTCCCAGGCATGAAAATCGGTCAGCTCTGTCTGATTAAACTCTCGTCCCCTGCTGAACACCCATACGGTTCAGCAATCTACGCATCTCGTTACCAAGGACAGCGCGGTCCTACCCCGAGCCGTTCCTTTATGAATTTCCACCGAAGTAAAATCAAATAACCCCAGGTGGCTTCGAAGAGCTAGCCTTCATCTGGGGAATAAGTACCTGAGATAAGGGGTTTAAGTAATTATGGAATACATCGTAATCGGCGCCATCGTACTTCTCGTAGTTTTTGCCATCGCTCAATACAACCGTCTCATTCGCCTTAACATCACAGTCGATGAAGCATTCGCACAAATTGAAGTCCAGCTCAAACGCCGTGCAGATTTGATACCTAATCTGGTCGAAACCGTTAAAGGATATGCACAACACGAACGGAGCACCTTTGATGCTGTCGTTGCGGCGCGAGCTAAGTCAACGAGCGCATCGACAGTTGCCGATGTTGCAGCAGCAGATGGAGCGCTCACCAGCGCGTTGCGCGGTTTGCTTGCAGTTGCCGAGGCATACCCTGATCTAAAGGCATCATCAAACTTTCTCTCATTGCAAGAAGAACTTTCAACAACAGAAAATAAAGTTTCATTCTCCCGTCAGTTCTATAATGACAATGTTCGATCTCTTAATACAGCGGTTAAAACCATCCCCACAAGCTTCTTTGTGGGGCTTGCAAAGGTTGGCGCTCGTGAATTCTATGAAGTTGAAAACCCGGAAGATCGCAACGTTCCAAACGTTAAGTTTTAATTAGCTTCAATGGCCGAGAACAACTTCCGCACACTGCAATCTGCCAATAAGGGCAAGACCTATTTTCTTCTTGCCTCCATGGGTTTACTGACATGGCTTGTTGCATATGCGGCGCTGACTTACTTTGGCGCGGGGACTGCTTCAACGATTGTGCCGCTGGCAGTTGGCTTTGCACTTATTGGCGTGTGGGGTTCGTATTACGGTTCGGATAAATTGGTTCTGACTATGACAGGTGCCAAATTGATTCAGCGCGAAGACGCTCCAGAACTTTTTAATGTGATTGAAGAAGTGGTAATTGCAAGCGGGCTACCTATGCCTAAAGTTGCCATCGTTGAAGATACCGCCCCCAATGCATTTGCCACGGGGCGTAACCCAGAGCACGCGTTGATTGCATTTACCACCCGCATGCTTGAGGTAATGGATCGTGATGAACTTCAGGGAGTCATCGCTCACGAGTTATCGCATGTGGCCAACCGTGACACTTTAGTTTCTGCCGTAGCTGCAACAACAGCGGGCGCAATTGCAATTCTTAGCGATTTTCTTACTCGCATGATGTTTTTTGGTGGCGGCAGAGATAGAAATCGTGGCGGTAATGGAAATCCTCTGGCGCTCGTTTTCTCGCTTGTTATTCTGATACTTGCTCCACTTGCGGCACTTCTTTTAAAATCAGCTATCTCACGTAAGCGCGAGGCTCTTGCTGATGCTACCGCTGTCTCCTTCACCCGAAATCCTGCTGGACTTCGCAAGGCGCTAGAAGTACTTGCCGCAGATACAACTGTTGTGCGCCAAAAATCAAATGCTGTGGCACATATTTGGATTGAGTCTCCACTAGATTCGACTTCGGTTTCAAAGCTATTTAGTACCCATCCGCCTATTCAAGAGCGAATCGCAACTCTGCGGGCAATGGAATCCTTGGGGCCTTCAGCCGGTAATTAACTCTCTCGGCGAGGGAAGGTAAGGGTAAATAGAGCACCTGTTCCGAGCTCCGAGCTCACCGAAACGTTACCGCCGTGGGCTCTCATCACCGCATCAACAATAGATAAACCAAGCCCACTTCCATCTTCACCTTTGCGCACGCGAGAAGAATCCGCGCGGAAGAAACGTTCAAATATTTTCTCTTGGTCATCTTTGCTAATTCCAGGGCCGCTATCTGCAACAGTAATCGAGACGGAAGCATCGTCTGCTGAAACGGAAACGTTGATCTGAGTTCCTTCAGGTGTATGCGCGCGCGCGTTTGCTAAGAGATTTGCAACAACTTGATGAATACGGGCAGCATCTCCCAGCATAAAGACTTCATCATCAGGCAGATCAAGAGTTATAGGGTGCTCCGAACTTACAACACGGGCAGAGCTAACCGCTTCCTTAACAACATCGTTGATATCTACTGGCTTCGATTCCATTTCACGCGCCTGGTCCATACGAGTAAGCAGCAGTAAATCTTCAACAAGTGAGCCCATACGTTTCGATTCATTTTCAATTCTCCCTAAAAGCGCAGAAGTTTCAGCGCCCTCAACCACCGCTCCCTGTCGATGCAATTCAGAGAAACCACGAATCGCGGTAATGGGAGTTCGAAGCTCGTGGGATGCATCGGCAACAAAACGACGCAATCGAACTTCGCTCTCGGTTCGAGCTTGAAAGGCGGTCTCAATCTTTGCAAGCATGGCGTTAAGTGATGTGATTAAGCGGCCAACTTCAGTTGAAGGTTCAGCATCCGGCATACGTGCTGACAAATTTCCGGCAGCAATATCTTCGGCGGTCTTTTCCACATCCTCAAGGGGACGCAAACTAATTCGAATTACAGTTCGAGCAGCTGCAGCAATTAAGAGAAGTAAGACAAGTCCTATTAACCTAAATAACCAACCTAATTTATCTAACGTATTATCAAGTTCATTTAAGGATTGTGCTGCAACAACAATTCCTGTGTTTTTTGGGAGCACATGGGCAATAACTCTAAAAGCGACATGGTCTGCACCAAATGTAAATGGTTCTTCGCCGTGTAGTGCAATCTCCTTGGGTGTTACACCTTCCAGATAATCCCTTATTTGTGCGCTACTGAGATCCCCACCGATATCCCCAATAATTTTCCCGTTGGGATCAAGGAGAGTCACCGATGCTGATGTAGGAATCCTCTGCAGCGGTGCAGGGATGGCGTCCCGGTGATCGTCATCATCTTCTCGGCGCGCGATACCTGACTGCAGGATTTGTGGAATTGTTCCACCAGCGATTGCTCGTAGCTGATCATCAATCTGGGATGTTAGATAGCTTTTAAGAAGGCTCTGAGTCACCACACTTGAAACCAGGAAACCTAGCCCAGTCAGTATCAGCACGCCCAGCACTAAGCGGGCCCGTAGGCTCCAATTACGAAATGGTGACGACATAGAAGCTACTTTACAGGCGGCAATCTGAGTCGATAGCCAACACCTCGCACTGTATGAATCAAAGCGGGTTCGTAAATATCAATCTTCTTACGTAGATACGAAATATATGTTTCGACAATTCCCGCATCTCCGCCGAAGTCGTAATCCCAGACATGATCAAGAATCTGCGCCTTTGAAATAACTCGATCAGCATTGATTAGGAGGTAGCGCATTAATGTAAATTCAGTAGGAGATAGTTCAATCAATATTCCTGCGCGATGGACTTCGTGTGTTGCTTCGTTGAGTTCAAGATCTGCAAATCGAATCTTCTCATCATCTGTATTCTGTTCAACAACACCGATTCGACGAAGGAGTGCACGTAATCGTGCGACTAACTCTTCAAGACTAAATGGCTTTGTCATGTAATCATCGCCACCAATTGTTAAACCCTGCACCTTATCTTTCATCTCATCTTTAGCAGAGAGAAAGAGAACACCAACTTCAATTCCTTCATTACGAATCTGGCGACAGACTTCAAATCCATCAAGATCTGGCAACATAACATCGAGAATCATTGCGTGAGGCTTAAACTCTTCAGCGATTGTTAGCGCTTGCGAACCTGTCGCTGCAGTTCGCACATCAAAACCGACAAACTTCAAACTCGTTGCAATGAGATCACTAATACTTGATTCGTCATCGACGACGAGAATGCGCTGGCCTGCTGTTTCAGTTGTCATAGCTGTAGCCTCCTCGTACTACCTGTGACTTTGCTGAGATTCTGCAGGTATTCGCCAGAGGGATGTATGACGCTGAACTACAGGCCTGTAACTCCACCCACAATGGGGATAAACCCTGTGGAGAGAGCCATTTTCCCAACCCTTTTAAATAGGAACCCTCACCCCATCGCCGAACGGGCGGTATTTCGCACTCCTAGGGCTTCTCGGCGGTATTTCACTTTCAATTTAGCGATAGGATTTGAGCCTGCTGTGGAGGAAATACCGCCCTACAGCCCAAATGGCCAGTTTTGATAAGGGGACCTTTGTGAGTAAAGAGACCGGCGGATACAACGCCTCCTCGATCACTGTCCTTGAGGGGCTTGAGGCAGTTCGTAAGCGTCCGGGTATGTATATCGGCTCTACCGGCGAACGCGGGCTACATCACTTGGTCTATGAAATCGTCGATAACGCGGTTGATGAGGCGCTCGCTGGATATTGCACCGAAGTCAAAATAACATTGATGGCCGATGGCTCACTGCAAGTTATTGATAATGGACGAGGAATCCCAGTCGATATCCATCCAATTGAGAAGAAGCCTGCTCTTGAAGTAGTGCTCACTGTTCTACACGCAGGTGGAAAATTTGGCGAGGGCGGTTATTCTATTTCTGGCGGACTGCACGGAGTTGGTTCATCAGTTGTTAATGCGCTCTCAACAAAGCTCACTGCTGAAGTAAAGCGCGATGGATTTACCTGGAGCCAGGAATATCGGCTCGGCGTTCCAACTGCTCCTGTTGCTAAAGGGGATGCAACAACGGAGACCGGAACAACGATTCATTTTTGGCCGTCTGAAGATATCTTTGAAACTACGGATTTCTCCTTTGAAGTTCTCTCAACTCGTTTTCGTGAAATGGCATTTCTTAACCGCGGCCTGATTTTATCGTTAACCGATATGCGCCCCGGCCATGTCGATGAAAAAGGCGAGCAGCTCATGGTCCGCTACCAGTATCAAGGCGGAATTACAGACTTTGTAAAACACCTCAACTCAACCCGTGGCGAGCTCCATAAATCAGTGATTGCACTTGCAGCCGAAGATAAAAAGGCACGCCTATCTCTTGAAGTTTCAATGCAATGGAATAACGGCTTCTCTGAATCCGTCTACACATTCGCAAATACAATTCATACCCACGAAGGTGGAACCCACGAAGAAGGTTTCCGGACGGCCCTTACATCGGTAGTTAATAAATTTGCTGAAGAACAAGGTTTAATTCGCAAAAAAGAAGATCGTTTGACCGGAGACGATGTTCGCGAAGGACTGACTGCAATTGTTTCAATCAAACTTGGCGAGCCACAGTTTGAAGGACAGACAAAGACAAAACTCGGTAACACGGAAGCAAAATCTTTTACGCAGAAAGTTGTTAACGAGCATCTGACGCAATGGTTTGAACAGCACCCACAAGAAGGCAAAGACATCATTCGTAAATCTATTGATGCAGCCTCTGCGCGCGTTGCAGCGCGCAAGGCGCGGGACTTAGCTCGTAATCGAAAAGGATTACTTGAAGGACGCGGAATGCCTGGCAAGCTAGCTGATTGCCAATGGACAGATCCTTCAAAGTGCGAGCTCTACATCGTCGAGGGCGACTCTGCAGGCGGTTCAACAAAGGGTGGTCGCGACTCACGTAATCAAGCGGTGCTGCCTATTCGAGGCAAGATTCTAAATGTTGAGAAGGCGCGCATCGATCGCGTGCTACAAAACAATGAAGTACAAGCGTTAATTACGGCGCTCGGTACTGGCGTTCACGATGATTTTGATATTGCAAAACTTCGTTATCACAAGATTATTTTAATGGCCGATGCTGATGTCGACGGCCAGCATATTCGTACCCTGCTCTTGACTCTTCTCTTCCGCTTTATGCGCCCACTGATTGAAAATGGTTTTGTCTACCTTGCACAACCACCACTGTATAAATTGAAGTGGGGCGGTAAAGATTCAGTCGAATACGCCTTCAGCGATAAAGAGCGCGATGGCATGATCAAGATTGGTCTCGATGCCGGGAAGCGACTCCCTAAAGATGATGGAATCCAGCGCTTTAAAGGTCTTGGAGAAATGCCAGCGAAAGAGCTCTGGGATACAACAATGGATCCCGAGCACCGCGTTTTGATTCAAGTAACTCTTGATGATGCGGCAGCGGCAGATGATCTTTTCTCAGTTCTTATGGGTGAAGATGTTGAACAACGCCGTGCATTTATTCAACGCAATGCTAAAGATGTTAGGTTCTTAGATATCTAATGGCTATCGACGATACAACTCCGACCGATCAAGGTTCTGAAGAAGTAACTTTCGATCGCATCGAAAAGGTAGATCTTCAAGTTGAAATGGCTCGAAGCTATTTAGACTATGCAATGTCAGTTATCGTCGGTCGCGCTCTGCCTGATGTACGCGATGGCCTTAAGCCAGTTCACCGTCGCGTTCTCTATGCAATGTACGACGCTGGGTATCGCCCAGATAAGGGCTATTACAAATCTTCTCGTATCGTCGGTGATGTCATGGGTAATTACCACCCACATGGTGACACCGCGATCTATGACACCGTTGTTCGTTTAGCTCAACCGTGGTCACTGCGTTATCCATTAGTTGATGGCAATGGAAATTTTGGTTCTCCTGGCAATGATCCAGCTGCTGCAATGCGTTATACAGAGGCTCGTTTAGCCCCAATCGCCATGGAGATGATGCGCGATATTGATGAAGATACCGTCAACTTTTCTCCCAACTACGACGGTCGCTCCCAAGAGCCAGATGTACTGCCATCACGCTTTCCAAACCTTTTAGTTAACGGCTCTGCAGGAATTGCTGTCGGTATGGCTACAAATATTCCACCTCACAACTTACGTGAAATCGGCGAAGCAGTTATTTACTCACTCGAGCACCCAGATATGCCGGCTGCAGATTTACTTAACCACCTTCTTACAGTTGTGAAAGGCCCAGACTTTCCCACCAAGGCTCTTATCGTTGGTCGAGGCGGCATTGAAGATGCCTATCGCACAGGACGCGGATCAATCACTATGCGCGCAATCGTTAACGTTGAAGAGATCAATAAGCGCACATGCCTGGTTGTCACCGAACTCCCATACCAAGTTAACCCAGATAACTTAGCTCTTAAAATCGCTGAGCTTGTCAAAGATGGCAAAATCAAGGGCATCGCCGATGTTCGCGATGAAGGTAACGAACGTCTTGGCCAACGCCTTGTCGTAGTCCTACAAAACTCTGCAATTCCAAAGGTAATCCTTAATAATCTTTATAAGCAGACCCAGCTGCAAGATACCTTCGGCGCAAATATGTTGGCCCTTGTCGATGGCGTTCCACGCACCTTGCGCCTTGATGAATTTATTAAGTACTACATCGAACATCAAGTTGAAGTAATCGTTCGACGTACCAAATTCCGCCTTGTCGAAAAAGAGAAGCGTGCACATATTTTGAAGGGTTACCTCAAGGCTCTCGATGCTCTCGATGCTGTGATTGCCCTGATCCGTGCATCGAAGACTCCTGAAGAAGCTCGTACAGGTTTGATGAAGTTACTTGACGTTGATGAGATTCAGGCAAATGCAATCCTTGATATGCAGTTGCGTCGTATTGCAGCTCTTGAGCGACAGAAGATTAATGATGAATATGAAGGTTTGATGGCCGACATCATCGGGCTCCATTCAATTCTTGCCTCAGAGGCGAAGCAACGCGAAATCATCAAGACGGAGCTTTCAGATTTGATTGCTAAGTACGGAGATGAGCGCCGCACACAGCTCGTGGCCAGCGAAGGCGATTTCTCTGCCGAAGATTTGATTCCAGATCAAGATGCAGTGGTCACTATTACTCGCGGCGGATATTCAAAGCGCACCAGTGCCGATCTCTATAAATCGCAGCGTCGAGGCGGTCGTGGAGTAAAAGGCGCAGCCCTCAAGCAAGATGATGTAGTTGACCATTTCTTCGTAGCTTCTACTCACGATTGGTTGCTCTTCTTCACCAACCAAGGCCGCGTCTATCGCGCAAAGGTGCACGAGCTTCCAGATGCGGGCCGAGATGCTCGTGGACAACATGTTGCAAATTTGATGGCCTTTAAACCAGAGGAAAAAATTGCACAGGTACTTTCTTTTAAGGATTACAACGCAGCGCCATTCTTAGTTCTAGCGACCAAGGGTGGGCTAGTTAAAAAAACTCCACTCGGTGAATACGATTCACCACGCACAGGTGGGCTTATTGCAATTTCACTCAAACCTGGAGATGAAGTTGTATCAGCATCCCTTATCCGCAATGCAGATGAACTTCTTTTGGTTTCTAAAAAGGGGATGTCTCTTAGATTTGTAACTGATGATGAATCCCTTCGTTCCATGGGGCGTTCAACTTCCGGGGTCATCGGAATGAAGTTCCGCGAGGGCGATGAACTCTTAACAATGGCTCGCGTTAATGCTGCAACATCCGAAGGAGCATTTGTATTTACGGCAACTGATGGTGGTTACGGCAAGAAGACTCCGATTGATGAATATCGACTACAAGGTCGCGGTGGAATTGGAATTAAAGCCGCGAAGATCGATGAAGAATCTCGTGGCACATTGGTATCAGCACTCGTACTTTCAGATAGCGATGAAATTTTGGCAATCACATCTGCAGGAACTGTTATGCGTACACCTGCGGCGGAAGTCCGCCAAACTGGCCGCGACTCAATGGGTGTGCGCCTGGTCAACCTCGATGAAGGCGCGACCCTTTTATCTGTAACCCGCAACAGCGAAGGTGAGATTTCCGAGCAAAAGTAGTAAGGTTCACGCCTGTAGTTATGGCAAAGCCGTTTTGGCTCCTTGATGAATTTCAAGTAACCTTGCGCTTCTGCACACGCACGAAAGTTCGTTTGCGGGCCCATAGCTCAGCCTGGTTAGAGCGCTTCCCTGATAAGGAAGAGGTCGGTGGTTCAAGTCCACCTGGGCCCACCCGTTCTAATACGGGGACCTAGCTCAATTGGTAGAGCACCGCCTTTGCAAGGCGGGGGTTAGGGGTTCGATTCCCCTGGTCTCCACTCAAATCCCGTCATTCGTGGCGGGTTTTTTTATCTAGCATCGATTGGAAATCACATGACATCAACAGCAACTCTGCACACAACTCTCGGCGATATTGTCATCGAGCTCTTTCCTAATCAGGCACCAAAGACTGTAGAAAATTTCGTTGGTCTTGCAACAGGTGCGAAAGAGTGGACTGATCCACGCACAGGTAAGAAATCAAATGAAAATCTTTATGATGGAACAGTCTTTCACCGCGTTATCAGCGGGTTTATGATTCAGGGCGGAGACCCACTTGGTCAGGGAACTGGCGGACCTGGTTTTCAATTCGCAGATGAATTCCACGGCGAACTTCAATTTGATCGCCCCTACATCCTTGCTATGGCTAACTCAGGCCCTGGAACAAATGGTTCACAGTTCTTTATTACTGTCGCACCAACAGCATGGCTTAACCGCAAGCACACAATCTTTGGTGAAGTAAAAGATGCAGCATCACAAGCTGTCGTCGACAAGATTGGTTCAACACCTACTGGCGCACAGGATCGCCCAGTAACACCTGTTGTAATCAATAGCGTCACAATCGCCTAATACATCCAGGCGCATGAAGAAGCGTTCTACAGTACTTACGCTGATAACGGTCATCTGTGCCTTTTATCTCTGGGAACTCGTTGATTCTGGAATTATCGGAACCTTTGCTCTATACGGGATAGATCTCTTAAAGGTAACTAACGAGTGGTACCGACTCATAACTGTGGCCCTGATTCACAACAATTCCAGCACGATACCGATCCATTTAGCCTTCAATATGATTGCGCTGCACTCTCTTGGCACTCCCATCGAGAATTACTTGGGCCGTGCAAAGTTCTTAACCATTTTCTTTGTATCCCTAATCGGTGCCTCAATCTATTCAGCGATGAACCTTGGCTATAGCGGTTATTCAATAGGCGCATCAGGTGCTGTCTTTGGCCTCTTCGGCGCCTGGATTATCATCGGTCGCAAGATTGGCGTTGAGATCAAAAGCACCTTAGTCATTGTCGGCATCAACTTTGCACTTGGTTTTACTATTGGCGGAGTCGATTGGCGCGCTCACCTCGGTGGTCTTATCACTGGCGCATTAATCACTAAATTACTTTTACAAATACAGAAGTAATTGAAGAGACGAAACTCTAGGCGCGATTGTTAGCGCCGAGTTTGCATCCCGAGGATTATTGGATTGATTTAACACTCCGTAAAAGAATCTGAGCAACATCAAGTACTTCGACATCAGACTGCCGAGCGACCATTCCGTCACCAACCATGATGCGGCAGAAGGGACAAGCCACGGCTACTTCCTGAGCTCCTGTATCGATTGCTTCATCAACGCGATTGAGGTTGATGCGAGTACCAATCTTCTCTTCCATCCACATGCGGCCTCCGCCACCACCACAACAGAAGGAGCGCTCTTTGTTCCGCGGCATTTCCTCCACGTCACAACCACTTGCTTCAAGGAGTTCGCGTGGAGGTGCATAGATCTGATTGTGACGGCCAAGATAGCAAGGGTCGTGATAGGTCAGTTTCTTATCTGACTTATGGGGGCTTGGCTTAAGACGACCCTCTTTAATCAAGGTGTTGAGAAGTTGTGTGTGGTGGAGCATTTGTAGCTCGTAACCACTCTGTGCGTAATCCTTGCCGATTGTTGTAAAGCAGTGAGGGCAGGTAACGACAACCTTCTTAACTCCACGATTACCGAATGTCTCTTTAAAAGTTTCAATATTTTCAGCTGCAAGAATTTGATAAAGGAATTCATTTCCAGAACGACGCGCTGGATCTCCTGTACATGTCTCGCGCTTTCCAAGGACGGCAAAGTTGACTCCTGCCATGTGCAGAAGTTCAGCAACTGCCTTCGTTGTTTTCTTGGCGCGTTCTTCATATGCGCCAGCGCAACCAACCCAGAAAAGATATTCAACTTCTTCAGGAAGCTCACCGCTGACAATGCGAACCGGGAAGTCGCATTCAGCGATCCAGCCTTCTCGATCTTGCTTATTGGCACCCCATGGGTTTCCTGCCTTTTCCAGATTACGGAAAGTCCCACCAAGTTCGGTTGGAAATTCTGACTCAACAAGTACTTGAAAACGGCGCATATTAACGATGTGATCCACGTGCTCGATATCGACCGGGCATTCCTCAACACAGGCGCCGCATGATGTGCAGGACCAGAGAACATCCAATGAGATCGGTGCATTCTCGCCCACCAAATTTTCCGTATCCACAACCTTTGACATCGCATGATCACGCATAGCCATAATCAGTAACTTCGGAGATAGCGGCTTATCTGTATGCCAAGCAGGGCATTGAGACTGACAACGACCACACTCGGTGCAACTGGTCATATCGAGCAGCCCCTTCCACGAAATATCTCCTCGTGTACCAAGACCAAAGACATCATCTTCTGCAGGATCTTCGAAGTTAACTGGTGCACCCTTAGAGAGCATTTCAGGTAGAGCACCAAGAGCCGGCTGGTCGATATTTCGTTTGTAATAAATATTGAAGAAAGCTAAGAATCGGTGCCACGCGATACCCATCGTCAGGTTTGAAGCAATAACAATAAACCAAGCCATCGATACAACTATTTTTACAGTAGCAACAATGACAATTGCATTTTGAATAGCTGCGGCAGATAGAGAGTTAAATGCAAGAACTGCCGGCCAAGAAATTGCGTAGTGCCAATTCCATTCGCTTTCACCAGCTAGTGCACCTTCTAATCCGCGAAGTGCAAAGACTGCGAAGACGACTGCGAGAATGGTTGCTTCAATGTAGTAAGCCTTTCCCATTCCGGATCCACTGAAACGGTTGCTCTTTCGAAAGCGAGTCACCTGGCGAATACCGATAAGAGTCACGATGGAAATTCCAGTTAGTGCTGCAATTACTTCTGCAAAAAGTTCGTATCCAACGAAATGGCCAATGATGGGAAGTGCGAAATCAGGGCTAATGACCTGACCGTAAGCAGTAATCAGTGTGCCAAAGAGGGCTCCGAAACCAATCATCACAAACCAGTGAGCAATCCCTGTGCCAGTGAAGTTGAGCATCTTGGTATGTCCAAGTACCTCTTTAAACATATTTGCTAACCGCGCGGATTTATTACCACTGCGCGTTGGATCCGGCTGCTGTTTCTTATAAATCGCAACAAGCTGCCGTACTCGAACCGTCAGGAGTACTAATGCAAGTACAGTGATGAGGTAGGAAATGCCTGCTAGCGCTAACGTCATGAACGCTAGGGTAATCGCTAAGAGTTAACTATCGCCACTTAGTAGCGAGAGAAAATCCAACTGCGATAAAGCTAAAACCAATAATCATGTTCCAGGCGCCGATACCTGGGATTGGATACAAAGTCTGGCTGACGTAGAAGATAACGATCCAGAAGAGGCCAATCAGGAAGTTTGCGACCATAACTGGAGCAAGCCACGATGGGCTCTCGAGAATGGCTGATTCTTCCTCGATATGGTGCTGCTCTTCGTGAGCGTGCTGCTCTTGAACCTTCTTGCGTAATTTGGACTTTGGCATAGGCCCTAGGTTACAGCACAATTACGGCATGGCTCGAATCCTCGTCATCGATAACTACGACTCCTTTGTCTTCAATCTGGTGCAGTATCTGCAGCAATTAGGCGCTGAGTGCACCGTTGTTCGTAATGATGAAGTTGAGGCGAGCGAGGCTGGGCGTTATGACGGGGTTCTCATATCTCCGGGACCCGGCACGCCAGATAAAGCTGGCGTCAGTATTGCAATGATTAATTACTGCGCCGAAAATTCAATCCCACTCTTTGGGGTTTGTTTAGGGCACCAAGCGATCGGTGAAGCATTCGGTGCCACTGTTTCGCGAGCACCAGAGCTCTTGCACGGAAAAACTTCTCAAGTTATCCATAACGGAACGGGAGTTCTTTCTAACTTACCTTCACCATTTACTGCGACTCGATATCACTCACTCGCAGTTGAGCGAGATACAGTTCCAGCAGTTCTTGAAATCACTGGCTCGACTGATTCAGGGGTTGTTATGTCAATGCGTCACACAACTCTTCCAATCGAAGGCGTTCAATTTCACCCGGAGTCTGTCTTAACAGAGCATGGCCATCAGATGCTTGCTAATTGGTTAGTTCGATGCGGTGACATCGATGCACCAAAACGTGCAATTGGTTTATCTCCAGTAGTTGGAAGCCCAAAATAAATTAAGGCAGTTTATTTATAGTAATTGTTACTGATTGACCAATTGTTTGCGCAGTTTCAGCATCTGGAGCTTGACGAATAACTAGGCCTTCGGGCTGTGTTGAGTCGAAATCATAAAATTCATTGATCAAGAATCCCGCTTGAATCAGTAGCGTCTTTGCCTGAATTGCTTCGATTCCAATCAAATTCGGAACCGTTACTTCGCCACTAGCAATGGTTAGGATCACAGAACTTCCTGCGGTCGCAATCGAACCAACCGGGGGAGAAACCTCTAATACAGTTCCTTGTGGTTGATTAGATGGAGATGCAATTGTTTGCGAAACCAAGAGCCCAACAGCGGTAAGGGCAGAGCGTGCGTCGATTAAGGACATTCCAATTAAGTTATCTGGAACCAGCGCATCCCCAGGCCCATCAGAGACAGTAAGAATCACAACCGATCCAGATATTGCTCGCATCGTTGCCAGGGGTTGTTGGCTGGCCACACGATTCTTAGGAATAGCGCCATCATGCGCTCGTTTAATCGTTACTGAGTAATTTACAAGAAGTGCACGCGCCATTTCTTCGCTTAATCCAACAACATTAGGAAGCATTTCACCGGAATTCTTATCGTTCCCACTCATAAGCAGCCCTGTAACTGAGAGGGCGATTGCGGCCAAAAAAGAACCTCCAAGAATGAGGGTTGAACGACGCGTGAGAAAAGGTTTACCGACAACTTTTGTTGTGACCTCTTTACCTAGGCGAACTTTTGCAATGTCATCGAGCATTGCTTGAGCACTTTGGTAACGATCTTCCGGCTTCTTTGATAGAGCAACAGCCAAGACTGTTTCAATATCTGCAGGTAAATCGTTCTTAATTGTTCGAACAAGTGGCGCGGTACTAGAAGCATGCTGGAATGCAATTGATACTGGAGTCTCGCCAGTAAAGGGGGGCTGACCCGTAAGAAGTTCGAAGAGCAGACAACTAGTCGAGTAGATATCACTTCGAGAATCTGCCAATTCCCCAACTGCTTGTTCAGGCGATAAATATTGCGCGGTACCGACAACGTTCCACGTGCTTGTTAACGTTACACCGAGATCATCCATAGCTCGTGCAATACCAAAGTCCATTACTTTGACATCGCCCTTATCGGTAATCATGACATTGGCAGGCTTGATATCTCGGTGAACAATGTGCCGTGCGTGCGAATACTCAAGCCCTGCAAGAATCCCTTCTGCAATTTCGAGGGCTCGGTTTAACGGAAGTCGTTCACCTTGGCGAATAACTTCACGCAGAGTCTGGCCAGAGACAAGCTCCATAACTATGTATGGCGCAGGTTCTTCACCTGAGTCATATACAGCAACAATTCCAGGATGATTCAAGCCTGCTGCAGCCTTTGCCTCTTTACGAAAGCGCGCGACAAATGCAGGATCTCTTGCTAAATCACTTCGAAGGATCTTTACCGCGACTTCGCGCGCGAGTCGTTGGTCTTGAGCGATGTAAACATCAGCCATTCCTCCAGTACCAATCATCTGACCTAGAAGATAACGGCTTCCTAGTAATGAGTTCATCATTCGGCAGCTCCTATCTTCTGCACATGGTTTGGTTGATCGTTTTCGACAAGATCTGCGATTACTACAGTGACATTATCAGGTGCACCATTGATATATGTGGCATCAATGAGCGCAGTTACTGCTTCGTCACGATCACGCCCCTTTATCAGAGATTTAATTTCCTTCTCCGTTAGCACAGAGCTCAATCCATCGCTGCACAATAGATATCGATCCTTCACTTTTACCTCAAAAATAGGGAGTGGAAGATCGAGATTTCCTTCTCCCATCAATACCTGAGTCAAGATAGATCGCTGTGGGTGGGTTGCAACATCAGATTCAGATATTGCCCTTTGGTCGAGAAGTTCTTGAATAACTGTGTGATCCACGCTTAATTGATCAAATGAATTTCCTCGAAGCCGGTACGCGCGAGAATCTCCAATATGCAAGAGCGCAACTGAATCCTCTCGCAGGAAGAGAGATGTAAGAGTTGTTCCCATGCCGGCAAGCTCTGGCCGTTCATCAACGGCACTTTTAATATTTTGGTCGATTGTGTGAAAAGAGTGGAGATACAAATCATCAGCAGACTCTGGATCTATCTCGGGATTAGTAAATACTTCTGAGAGTTCTGCAAATGTCGTGATTGCAATGTTGGAAGCTACTTCTCCGGCAGCGTGACCGCCCATACCATCGGCAACTGCAACCAGATGAGCTGAAGCAAGGCCACTATCTTCATTTCCGCTTCTGACGAGCCCAACGGCCGATCGCGCAGATGTTGCGAAGGAGAGCTTGCTCATGAGGGTAAGCCTAATCTCTTTGCTACTCTCAGTCTCATGCAGATTTATGCTCACCGAGGCGCAAGCGCCGATTTTCCGGAGCTGACTCTGGCTGCATACGAGGGCGCGGTGGCCCAGGGGGCTGATGGCTTTGAGTGCGATGTGAGATTGACCAAAGATGAAGTTCCGGTCTTATGGCATAACGCGACAATGCTCGAGCGAGCAGGTAATCCAGGGCTGATAGCCGAGATGACATATAAAGAGGTATCTCGCGCCTACCCACAAATTCTTACACTCGATACATTCTTAACATTCGCGGTCACGTCCAAGAAAAGTGTCTTAATTGAAACCAAGCACCCGGTAATTTCTGGGAATCGAATCGAGGAAATAATTCTTGAAACTTTAGAGAAAACCAAAGGTATAAAAGGAATCGATCTTTCGATTATGTCATTTAGTTGGTTCGCTATAGAAAAAATTAAAAAGATGGACCCACGTATCTCAACAACGCTTCTTATGAGCAAGAAGACACCTTGGTTCAGCGCACGGATCTCATCTGCTTCTGCAATTGGACCAGGAATCAACGAGATACGGGCGGAACCAATCAGGGCCGAACGAATTAAGAGTTCTGGGCGCACTCTCAACGTTTGGACTGTCGATGAACCCTCTGATATCGAGCTCTGTAAAAAAATAGGCGTAGATATTCTGATTACAAATATGCCGGCACAGGCACGCGAGGTACTCGGGTACCCTTAACCAGTGAGCAACCCGAAGAGCCATACGTATGCCTATTTAGGCCCAGTCGGAACATTTACTGAGGCTGCTCTTAAGAAAATTACCTGCGATTTAGATGTTCTAGTTCCTTACGCAAATGTAACTGGCGCACTTAACGCAGTTCGTTCAGGTGCCGCAGATTACGCGCTAGTTCCAATTGAAAACTCTGTTGAAGGCGTGGTTGCACGCACTCTCGATGAATTAGCAACAGGAGATCCACTGACAATTGCAACAGAGGTAACTCTTCCTGTCACATTTGCTTTCATGACTTTGCCTGCAACGAAAGAGGTACATCGCATTGGTACTCACCCTCATGCGGAATCTCAGTGCAGGGCCTATATTGCAGAAAACTATCCTCACGCAGAAATAGTTCCGACTAACTCAACTTCTGCAGCAGCCGAATCGGTAAGTAAAGGTGAACTCGATGCCGCGATCGCATCAAGTGCCGCCGCAGCTCATTTCGGACTTGAAATCCGCCAAGACAATATTGGCGATAACACAGGCGCAGTGACTCGATTTATCTGCGCTCAGAAGCCCGGCTGGATCTCTGAACCAACCGGCAACGACCGAACATCCATGGCTATCTTTATCGATATCGACCATGCGGGAGCTCTCCTTGAAATCCTGCAAGTATTTGCAAAACATGAAGTTAACCTGACATTTATTCAGTCACGTCCAACAGGTCGCGAACTAGGTCACTACCATTTCATTATTGATGTCGAAGGCCATATCAAAGATGTCTCAGTTGGGAAGTCAGTTGAAGAACTGCACGAACTCTGCGATGACATCAGATTCTTAGGTTCTTACCCACGAGAGGTGCGCATATGATTGATATCAAGTTCCTACGCGATAACCCTGATGTTGTTCGAGCCTCACAAAAAGGGCGCGGAGAAAACGTTGAACTTGTGGATCAAATCATTGCAATTGATGAGATAAAGCGCGCGGCTATCACTGAATTTGAGACTCTTCGTCAAGAACAGAATCTACTTTCCAAGAGCGTAGGCGCTGCAAAGGGTGATGAAAAAGCAGCGCTATTAGCCAACGCAAAATCTTTGGCCGATAAAGTGAAGGCTGCTGATACAAAACGTGCAGATGTTGAAGAGCAAACCAAGAAATTACTGATTCAACTTTCAAACTTACTTGATCCAGAAGCGCCAATTGGCGGCGAGGAAGATTTCCTAACTATTGAACACATTGGTACGCCACGAGATTTTTCTCAAGATGGATTTGCACCAAAAGATCATGTAGAACTTGGAAAGTTGCTTGGCGCCATCGACACTGAACGCGGTGCCAAAGTCGCAGGTTCACGCTCTTATTATCTAACCGGTGTGGGAGCCCTCCTAGAATTTGCTCTCGTTAACTATGCGATACAGAGCGCGCTAAAAAATGGCTTCTCACCAGTTATTCCTCCAGTACTGGTTAATCCCGCTGCGATGGAAGGAACAGGCTTTCTCGGCCAAGCTGCAGAAAATGTTTACCGCATTGAAAAAGATGACCTCTATTTAGTCGGTACTTCTGAAGTTCCACTTGCTGCGATGCACATGGATGAAACACTGCCCGCTGATAAATTGCCACTTCGCTATGCAGGATATTCATCATGCTTCCGCCGTGAGGCTGGTACTTATGGAAAAGATACGCGCGGCATTATTCGTGTACACCAATTTGATAAAGTTGAAATGTTTACCTTCTGCAAACCAGAAGATGCAAAAGAAGAACATAAGCGATTGCTGCAGTGGGAGAAAGACTTTCTTATTGCAATGGAGATCCCCTTCCGTGTTATCGATGTTGCATCAGGTGACCTAGGCTCTTCTGCCACGCGTAAATTTGATATCGAGGCATGGATTCCAACGCAGGATGCATATAGAGAGGTAACAAGCACTTCAAATTGCACTGAGTTTCAAGCACGACGCCTTAATATTCGCTACAAGGATGCAGATGGCACCAAGGCTGTGGCAACACTCAACGGAACTCTTGTAGCAATTCCTCGCATGATTGTTGCGATTCTAGAGAATCATCAAAATGCAGATGGCACCGTCAATGTCCCTGCGGCACTTCAACCATTCCTCGGAATGAAGAAATTTGAGCTTGTGTGAGCGTTCATCAAAATTTCGAACGTCGCCCTAAGCTCATAGCTTCAGATCTCGATGGAACAATTGTTGCGCACTATGGAGCAATAACTCAGCGCACCATCGATGCTTTCCGAAAAGCTCATTCAATCGGTGTGGAAATATATTTTGTCACTGGCCGGCCACCGCGATGGATGCCAGAGATCAAAGAAGCTTTTGGAATTGGTGGCGCAATTTGTGGAAATGGCGCAATGTTGTATGACCTACATAACGATAAAGTTTTAGAAGAATGGCTAATGCCAGTTGAAGCACAATTTGAAACAGTCAACCGCCTGCGTAAAGCTATTCCTCAAATTTCTTTCGCAGTCGAATCCCACAGTTACTTTCACCGCGAGAAGGAATATATTCCACGGTGGGATATTGGCCTAGACAATGTTGGTGTAGACAAAATAGAAGAAGTTATTACTTCGCCAGCACTCAAAATGTTGGCCCGATGCTCACAACAAGAGCTCTCTTCTGACGAAATGTTAGGTATCGCAGAGGTCGAACTAGATGGTTTAGTGACCGTCACCCACTCAAATCCAGCTGACTCACTCCTTGAAATTTCAGCCCTTGGTGTTTCAAAGGGAATGACTCTTGCGAAGATTGCAGCTCGACATGGCATTGAAGCAGCAGATTGCGTTTCATTTGGCGATAACCCAAATGATTTTTCAATGCTCGAATGGTGCGGACGATCATTTGCAATGTCTGATGGCCACCCCGATGCCCAGAAATATGCAAAGGGCGTTGCAGCTGCATGTGAAGAAGATGGCGTTGCAATCATCATCGAACAACTACTCGAACTTCCCGCCTAAAGACCCAACGATTTTTGCAGTAAGCCGATTTCGGGTAACCTCTCCCACGGAGGACTCGCATAGCGGCCGAGTGCACCGGTCTTGAAAACCGGCAGGTGAAAGCCTCGTGGGTTCAAATCCCACGTCCTCCGCGCTTAAGTCAAGACCCACCACATTTCAATGGGGTGGGTTTTGCTCTTTCATCATGCAAATATCGGCAGTTGTGGCTGACTTCATAAGGTTTACGCGGGCAATCACCTAGCGACTTTGCTCAACACCGCACACACTTATCTCATTGCAGTCATTGACTGCGCTTTAACACGGGGGAGCACATATGTCCGGAGTATTTTCTCCAGCACGCGCCAAGATTAAAGAGCGCACTCTGCGCACAGATAAGTGGTGGCTTGAACCTGCAATTACATTCGGAGTTCTCTTCTCATTTGTTATCTATGCAACATTTAGAGCATTCGAAGGTGCGAATTACTACAAAGATCATCTAATTTCACCATTCTATTCCCCATGCCTCTCTGAAGCATGCGTGCCTGAAGCAACGATTCTAGGATGGACACCTGTAAGTGCTGAGATTTTTAATTTCGCGCTCTCACCTGCACTCATTATTTTGATTTTCCCACTCGGATTCCGTATGACTTGTTATTACTACCGCAAGGCTTACTACCGTGCATTCTGGCTTTCACCACCTGCATGCGCTGTTGCTGAACCACATACAAAGTACACAGGCGAAACTCGCGCACCTCTTATCTTGCAGAACTCGCATCGTTGGTTCTTCTATGCGGGGCTTATCTTTAACGTAATCCTCACATATGACGCAGTAATTTCATTTAAGAGCGTTGATGGCCAATGGGGACATATGAGCATTGGTTCCCTCGTACTTCTTGTTAGCTCAACACTGCTCTGGTTCTACTCGTTGTCATGTCACACCTGCCGTCACACTATTGGTGGACGACTCAAGCACTTCTCGAAGCACCCAGTTCGCTACAAAGTATGGACTTGGGTTTCAGCGCTCAATCACTCGCACCAGCAATTTGCGTGGTACTCACTCGCGGCAGTTGCTTTTTCAGATATCTACGTTCGCCAAGTCGCAACTGGCGCCTGGACCAACTTCTACTTCTTCTAAAGGGTGCTGACTTTTATGACTCAATCAACTACTTTGCAACGACATAAATACGATGTCCTTATTATTGGCGCTGGAGGCGCAGGTCTGCGCGCAGCCGTTGAAGCTCGCGAAGCCGGGCTCAGCGTTGCCATCATCTGTAAATCACTCTTTGGCAAGGCCCACACAGTTATGGCTGAAGGAGGCGCTGCTGCTTCGATGGGTAATGTCAACGATAATGACAACTGGATGGTTCACTTTCGAGACACTATGCGAGGTGGCAAGTTCCTTAATCACTATCGCATGGCAGAACTTCACGCCAAGGAAGCACCAGATCGCATCTGGGAACTTGAATTATGGGGAGCGCTCTTTGACCGCACTAAAGAAGGAAAGATTTCACAACGTAACTTCGGAGGACACGAGTATCCGCGCCTTGCACACGTAGGCGATCGCACAGGGCTTGAACTCATTCGAACAATGCAGCAGAAAATTGTTCAGCTACAACAGAAAGACGGTCGCGAATTCGGCGATATGGAATCAAAAATTAAAGTATTTGCCGAATGCACAATCACTGAAATTCTTAAAGAGGATGGGAAGATTGCTGGCGCTTATGGCTATTGGCGCGAAAGCGGAGAAGAAATTCTCTTTGAATCACCTGCAGTTGTCATTGCAACAGGCGGAGTAGGAAAAACTTTCAAGATTACTTCAAATTCTTGGGAAGGTACGGGAGACGGACATGCGCTCGCTCTTAAAGCTGGCGCCAACCTTGTTGATATGGAGTTCTTGCAATTCCACCCAAC
>DJBN01000083.1:44512-46316 GCA_002430075.1 Actinobacteria bacterium UBA5975
GGAATGGTCTGGCCACCCTCAGTACGCGGAATCTTAGTTACTGAATCAGTGCGAGGTGAAGGCGGAATTCTCACCAATAAAGATGGCGAACGCTTTATGTTTAAGTACATCCCTGATGTATTTAAAGGTCAGTACGCAGATAATGAAGAAGAAGCAGATCGTTGGTATGAAGATCAAGATAACAACCGTCGCCCCCCAGAACTTCTACCTCGTGATGAGGTTGCTCGCGCAATCAACACAGAAGTTAAGGCTGGTCGTGGAACCGAGCACGGTGGAGTATTCCTCGATGTTTCAAAGCGAATTTCGGCAGAAATTATCAAGAAGCGCCTTCCATCTATGTGGCACCAGTTCTATGAACTAGCAGGCGTAGATATCACCAAGGAAGCGATGGAAGTTGGCCCAACCTGTCACTACGTTATGGGTGGAGTCGAAGTTGATCCAGATACCGCTGCAGCAATTGGCGTTCCTGGACTCTTTGCGGCCGGTGAAGTCGCAGGCGGTATGCACGGCTCAAATCGTCTTGGTGGAAATTCACTGACTGACCTTCTTGTCTTCGGTCGTCGTGCAGGTGCAGGTGCTGCCGAATATGTGAAGAAGAGCAGTGCAACTCCCGTCTCTGATACAACTATCAAGTCAGCCGCAGATCGGATTGAAACTCCATTTAGTCGCGCTGGTGGAGAGAATTCCTATTCACTGCATGCAGAGCTACAGGAAATCACTCATAACTTGGTCGGAATCATCCGCACGCGAGTTGAAATTGAGAAGGCAATTGAGATGATCGCCGATATCCGCGCTCGCAGTAAGAACGTTGCAGTATCTGGTGGACGTAAGTTCAATCCAGGATTCCACTTGGCTTTTGACCTCGACAATATGTTGTTAGTTGCCGAATCAACTGCGAAGTCAGCGCTGCTCCGTGAAGAATCACGAGGGGGCCATACTCGCGAAGATTTCCCAGGAATGAATAGCACGTGGCGCCAAGTCAATCAGATTGCATCTTTCGATGGCGACAAGGTCAACATCAAGTCACAAACCTTGCCGGTAATCCCTAAAGAGCTCTTCGATCTCTTTGATGTTCACGAACTGGAGAAGTACATGACACCGACAGAAATTGCGAAAGGCGGTTCCAACTAATGGCACGCAAACTTAATCTTCGCATCTGGCGAGGAGACGCAACCGATGGTGGTCTTAAAGATGTACAAGTAGATGTCAACGAGGGAGAGGTTGTCCTTGATGTTATCCACCGCGTTCAGGCAACACAGATGGGTGATCTTGCAGTTCGCTGGAACTGTAAAGCGGGCAAGTGTGGATCATGTTCTATGGAGATCAACGGTAAACCACGTCTTGCGTGTATGACACAAGTTGCATCCTTTAATGAGGGCGAAACCATTACCGTGACACCACTTCGCGCATTCCCGATTATTAAGGACCTCGTTACCGATGTCTCTTTCAATTACAGAAAAGCGATGGAAATCCCTGCGTTCGAGCCACCAAAAGATTTAGCTCCAGGTGAAGCACGCATGGAGCAGGTCGATGTTGAGCGCAGCCAAGAGTTCCGTAAGTGCATCGAGTGCTTCTTATGTCAGGACGTATGTCACGTTGTCCGTGATCATGAAGAGAATAAGAAGTCATTTGCTGGCCCACGATTCTTTATCCGTATCGCAGAGCTAGATATGCACCCACTTGATATCTTGAAGAATCGTAAGCGCACAGCACAAGAAGAGCATGGTCTTGGAATGTGCAACATCACAAAGTGCTGTACTGAAGTGTGCCCTGAGCACATCAAGATCACTGACAACGCAATCAT
>DJBN01000101.1 GCA_002430075.1 Actinobacteria bacterium UBA5975
CCCCGCCCCGACCAGATTTACTTGAAGCACCTTCAGGCTGCACCGACCATTTAGGAGCACTTCGTGAAAAGCACCGTCGAGACACTTTCCCCAACTCGCGTTCGTCTAGATGTCGATGTTCCTTACATAGAGCTTGGCAAGTATGTCGATGCGGCCTATAAGAAGGTTGCAGCATCGGTAAATATCCCAGGTTTTCGCAAAGGCAAAGTTCCAAATGCAATGATCGATCAGCGCGTTGGTCGCGGAACTGTTCTGGATGAGGCAATCAATGTTGCAATTCAAGATTTCTATGTAGCTGCAGCTCGCGAAAACGAAATATTAGTAGTCGGTCGCCCAACCGTTGATGTAAAAGAGTTTGTTGATAACGAGAAGCTTGTATTCTCGGTTGAGGTAAATGTACGTCCAGATGTCACGCTTCCAGACTTTTCAAAGATTACAGTCACAGTAGATGATGTTGACGTCACTGATAAAGATATTGATGAACAGATTGACGAACTCCGCGCTCGCTTTGGAACTCTGAATACAGTTGAACGCGCAGCTAAGAACGGTGACTTCGTCACTATCGATCTAACAGCTCGTATTGATGGTACTGAAGTTGATGGTGGCAATGCCAATGAAATTTCCTACGAAGTAGGTTCAGAGCGCATGATCGAAGGCCTCGATGCAGCACTCGTTGGCCTTAGCGCAGGAGACACAAAGACTTTCACAACTACCCTTGTTGGCCAGAAAGATGGCGAGACAGGCGATGTTGATATCCTTCTTAAAGCAGTAAAAGAGCGCGAACTCCCACCTCTTGATGATGCCTTTGCAAAACTTGGATCGGAATTCGATACTGTGGCTGAATTGCGCGCAGACTTCACCGAACGTTTAACTCGTGTGAAGAAGATGGAACAAGGCGCACAGGCTCGCGATCTCTTTGTTGAAAAGCTACTTGCAGATCTCGATATTCCAGTTCCAGATGACATTGTTCTTGACGAAGTCAACGATCACCTTGAAGGCGAAGGCCGTATGGAAGATGCAGAACACCGCGCTGAAGTTGATGGCCAAGTTCGTTCATCTATTAAGTCAGATTTCCTCTTCGATACAATCGTTAAGGCTGAAGAAGTTTCAGTTAACGAAATCGAGCTAACTGAATATTTAATTCGCATGTCACAGCGTTATGGAATGGGACCGGAGCAATTTGCTGAGGAACTTCAAAAAGCTGGACAAATTAGCCAGGTTGTCGCTGAGGTAACTCGCGCAAAGGCTCTCGCATCTGTTTTGGGTAGAGTTTCAGTTGTCGATAAATCAGGCAATAAGGTCGATCTTGAAGCTCTGCGTCCTCAAGAAGCTCCTGCTGCCCCTGAAGTTGAATAACTTTCTTTAGCCGTAAGCGAACATTGCCCCTTTTTGAAGCATTTCAGCCCAATTAAGGAAGCATTTTGCTGTCTCGATTGTTAAGGTCAATACAAGTAAAACGATCGGAAGGATGAAACGTGGATTTCAATAGCCCACAGGACAACACAACTGTTGCCCGCTCAGCTGGTTCAGAACTCATGGGATTAGGTGATCAGATTTATAGCCGTTTGCTGCGCGAACGCATCATCTTTCTTGCAGGCGAAGTGCGCGATGAGATGGCTAACGCTATCTGCGCGCAGATGCTTCTCCTTGCTGCTGAAGATCCAGAAAAAGATATTTACCTTTACATCAACTCACCTGGCGGTTCAGTAACTGCAGGTATGGCGATCTACGACACCATGCATTACATCAAGAATGATGTTGCAACTGTTGCAATGGGAATGGCTGCATCAATGGGTCAGTTCCTTCTTACTGCTGGGGCTCCAGGAAAGCGTTATGCAACACCTCACGCACGAATCTTGATGCACCAACCACTCGGAGGCATTGGTGGTACTGCAACTGATATTCGTATTCAGGCTGAACAGATGGCAATCACTAAACAGACAATGTCTGAACTCAATGCAAAGCACACAGGTCAACCGCTTGAAAAGATTATCGCTGATTCAGATCGTGATAATTGGTTCAATGCTAAGGATGCTCTGGCTTACGGATTTATCGATCATGTTGCAACAAACGAGGCAAATATTGCCGGAGGTAAGAAGTAATGAAGCATATTCAGGAAATTACAAACCGCTATGTTCTTCCAACAATCGAAGAGAAGACTGCTTACGGCTATAAGCGCCTTGATCCTTATACGAAGTTATTCGAAGAGCGCATCATCTTTTTAGGTCAGCCGATTGATGACACTGTGGCCAACGATGTTATGGCTCAGCTTCTGACACTCGAATCAATGGATCCAGATCGTGATATCTCTATCTATATCAACTCCCCGGGTGGATCTTTTACAGCTCTGACTGCAATTTATGACACCATGCAATTTGTTCGCCCAGATATCACGACCATCTGTCTTGGCCAAGCTGCATCTGCTGCGGCAATCATTCTTGCCGGCGGAACCAAGGGCAAGAGATATGGACTTGAACATTCCAGAATCTTGATCCACCAACCTTCATCTGAAGGTGGGGGGCAGGCTTCAGATATTGAAATCCAGGCCCGCGAAATCATGCGTATGCGTGGATTACTAGAGACTATGTTGGCAAAGCACTCCAACAAGACCATAGAGGAAATTGAAAAAGATATCGAACGCGACAAGATTCTGACGGCAGCCGAGGCTGTTGAGTACGGAATTATCGATAAGGTAATGGCATCACGAAAGGCCAAGCCTTCCGCATAATAATTACTAAAGGGGCGTCGGTTTAGAAATGTTGAAGAAATATTTCGAACCCGGCGCTCTTTTTTCATACTCGGCATATAGAAATCTCTTACTCTCAAGCATTCTGACCGTGATTGCCATGTCTGCATTTCCTATTGCACTTGCTGTAACAGTTCTTGATGCAGGTGGAAGCGCCTCAACTCTTGGCTTAATTCTTGCAGCGCGTGTTCTTTCGGGTGTTTTATTAGCGCCAGTAGGTGGCGTGTGGGCCGATCGCCTTCCCCGCAAGACAATATTGATACTAGCTGATGGCTTCCGCGCAATTATGGGAAGCATCGTCATATTTATTAACCCTGAAAATATTTCTATGTGGATTCTCGGGGCAATTGTTGTACTTATGGGAGTCAGTGATGCATTTGGCGGACCAGCCGCTGGCGCAATTATTCCAAGCATTTTGCCAGATCATTTACTTCCAGCCGGCAATGTTGTTCGGGGAATTGCGCTTAAAGGTTCCACAATTGCAGGTCCCGGAGTTGCAGGAATTATCGTTGTATCTCTGGGTACTCATGCAACTTATATTGCAACATCAATATTCTTCTTGCTTGGCGCAGTGTTGCTACTCAGAATTGATGAGGGACCACGAGTTGCTCCCGTGGGGAAAGAGAGCAGATTCATTCATGAAGTTCGAGAAGGACTCCGAGTTGTTTGGTACTACAAGTGGATAGCTGCAATGATTTTGATGGCATCTTTTCAATTAATGATGGTTGTCGGTGTCGAGAACGTTCTTCTGCCTGTAATCACAAAGAGAGATTTTGGAACCGCGTCGGTCTTCGCAACTTCTGCGGCGCTCTTTAGTGCAGGTGGTGCGATCTCTGCTGTGATCTGCATTAAGGCAAAGGTGAAGAATCCAGGATTAGTTTCAGTTGTGGTCTGGGGGCTCTTTATTCTTGCGCCATTAGTTTTGGCATTCCCATCATCGAAGGAGTTGATCTTCCTTGCATACTTTGCAGCCGGTTTCTCAGTTGGGCCGTGGGAAGCTTTTTGGAGCACGCAAGTCCAACGTGAAGTTCCTGCCGAATATCAAGGGAGAGTCTTTAGTATCGACTACATGGGCTCTCTTGGTTTGATGCCACTAGGCATGGCTCTTGCTGGGCCAATGGTCATTGTTTTTGGCGAACGAGAATTACTCATCGGAGTTGCCGTATTCCACTTATTTATTTGCGCAGTGGTGCTGCTGGTTCCTGGAGTTAAAGAGATGAAGTCTTCGCGGCCCCCGTACTCACCTCGAGGTGCTATTTCTTCTTAGGGCGAACAAAGTTCAGCCTGATTTAGCCCTCATAAACCTGGCTTGAAAACTATTCTTATCCCATGTCCACACGTATCGGCGAGGCCAATGATCTGCTCAAATGTTCTTTCTGCGGAAAGACTCAGAAGCAGGTTAAAAAACTCATTGCTGGTCCTGGCGTTTATATCTGCGATGAATGTATCGAACTCTGTAACGAAATCATCGTCGAAGAACTTTCAGAAGCAAGCTCACTTGGTTTAAGTGAACTACCAAAGCCACAAGCAATCTTTGAATTCTTAGATCAATATGTAATTGGACAGGATCGTGCAAAGAAGTCCCTTTCAGTTGCAGTCTACAATCATTACAAGCGCGTTCAATCTGGTGATGGCCGTGGCGAAGATGGAATCGAATTAGCGAAATCAAATATCTTGCTTCTAGGTCCAACTGGTTGCGGCAAGACACTGATGGCCCAGACTCTTGCACGGATGCTCAATGTTCCATTTGCAATCGCTGATGCAACTGCGCTTACTGAGGCAGGTTATGTTGGCGAAGATGTTGAAAATATTCTTCTTAAGCTATTGCAAGCAGCTGATTACGACGTGAAGAAGGCAGAGACAGGGATCATCTATATCGATGAAATCGATAAAGTTGCTCGCAAGTCAGAGAATCCATCTATCACGCGCGATGTTTCTGGCGAAGGTGTCCAGCAAGCACTTCTTAAAATATTAGAGGGAACGGTTGCATCAGTTCCACCTCAAGGTGGTCGCAAGCACCCACATCAAGAATTTATTCAGATCGATACAACAAATGTTCTCTTCATTGTTGGCGGAGCATTTGCTGGCCTTGAAAAGATAATTGAAGCTCGTGGTGGATCTGCCGGAGTTGGATTCGGTGCAGAGCTACAAACTGCTGAAGATAAGAACCGCAGAGATATCTTTGCAGATGTAATGCCAGAAGATTTATTAAAGTTCGGAATGATTCCAGAATTTATCGGTCGCCTTCCAGTTCTTACAAGCGTTGAAAATCTCGATAAGCCAGCGCTCATGCAGATTCTTACAGAGCCAAAGAATGCACTGGTAAAGCAATATCAGAAGCTCTTCGATCTCGATGATGTGGAACTTGAATTCACAGAAGAGGCACTTGATGCTGTTGCCGAGCTTGCCCTTAAGCGTGGAACAGGTGCTCGTGGGCTTCGCGCGATCATGGAGGTTTCACTTCTAGGTGTGATGTATGAAGTCCCAAGCCGTGCAGATATTGCAAAGGTGATCATTGAGAAGGCCTGCATTGAAGATAACGTAGCCCCTACATTGCTTCCACGCACTGGAGATATTCCAAAGCGAGCTTCTCGACGCGATAAATCCTCAGAGGAAAAAAGCGCTTAATTTCTACAAGTAGATGGCAATGTGAAGTGCATTCAATAGTCAGTTAGACTTCGCTCCATGTCCTCCGAGAAGCGCGAGCTTGCAACGTCATTTGTTCCTGGCGATATCGAAGGCCCGCTGTACACACAGTGGTTGGAGGCTGGATACTTCACAGCAGATGCTCATTCCTCAAAAGAACCATTCACTATTGTTATTCCACCACCTAACGTAACCGGCAATCTTCATATCGGCCATGCGCTGGATCAGACTCTTCAAGATTGCCTAACGCGAATGAAGCGTATGCAAGGGTTCGAGGCGCTTTGGCTTCCAGGCATGGACCATGCAGGTATTGCAACGCAGAACGTTGTTGAAAAGCAGTTGGCAGCTAAGGGACTTTCACGACATGACTTAGGACGCGAAGATTTTGTTAAGAAAGTTTGGGAATGGAAGGGCGAATCCGGTGGACAAATTCTTGGTCAGATGAAGCGACTTGGAGATTCTGTTGACTGGTCTCGCGAAGCGTTTACGATGGATGAAAATCTTTCGCAAGCAGTGCTCACAATCTTTAA
>DJBN01000018.1 GCA_002430075.1 Actinobacteria bacterium UBA5975
TCAGTTGTCCATTCTCGTAGAGAAGATTGATCGCAAGCCCATCAACTTTGAGTTCGCATAGATACTCTGGCGATGGAGATTCTTTTTCTACGCGATCAAACCATGTGCCAAGCTCTTGGTCATCAAAGACGTTATCTAGGCTCATCATCTTCTCGATGTGGTTATGCTGATCAAAGCTCGTTGCAAATCCTCCACCGATTCCAAGGGATGGCGAATCTGGCTCGAGCAGTTCTGGATTGGCAGCTTCTAAGGATTGCAACTCTTTAAGAAGTGCATCGAAATTAGCATCTGTGATTGTTGGCTTATCAAGGACATAATATTTAAATTGGTGATCTCGAATTTCTTGCGTTAATTCGGTAATTCGATGGCGAGCTTCGTGTCTCATGCAGTCTCGCAGATAGTCGCAGACCCTACGACGCGGTCGCCATCGTAGATAACCATTGCTTGCCCTGTGGCAAGACCCAGAAGCGGCAAATCGAGTTCTGCAACGAGCTGATCTCTATCTAGGTAATAAGTGCATCCAAGTGCTGCGCCATGGGCGCGAACCTGCACAAAGCCGCGCGTAGGAGCAGCACCTATTTGTGGACCACAGAAAATAGGTCGTTCACCGCGCATTGAATTCACTGCAAGATCTTCTCTGGCACCTACGACAACGGTATTTGAGACCGGTTCAATTTTTAATACAAAGCGAGGAGAGCCATCGGCAGTTGGAACTGTAAGTCCAAGCCCTTTTCGCTGGCCGATCGTGTAGGTGTATGCGCCCTTATGTTCGCCAATCTTGATGCCATCTTGATCAACGATTGGCCCTGTTTCACCACCAAGTCGCTCGCGCAACCAACCTGCATTATCACCTGAAGGAACAAAGCAAATATCGTGGCTATCTGGTTTCTGAGCAACGGCCAAACCACGGGCCTCTGCCTCTTTGCGGATATCAACCTTTTCGGTGTCTCCTAATGGAAATATCGCACCATCTATCTGTTCGCGGTTAAGAACTGCAAGTACATAGGATTGATCTTTTAATGGATCTACAGCTCGGTGCAATGTGCGGCCTTCAGCTGTTTCTTGCGTACGTGCGTAATGTCCTGTAACAACACCATCGAAACCCATTGCTTTTGCGCGATCTAGGACAGCTGCAAATTTAATCTTCTCATTACAACGCAGACATGGATTGGGAGTTCGCCCAGCTGCGTACTCACTCATAAAGTTTTCAACGACACCCTCATGAAATTCGTCGGCCATATCCCAGATATAGAAGGGAATTCCTATGACATCTGCGGCTCGCCGTGCGTCGTGAGAATCTTCAATTGTGCAACAACCGCGGGCACCGCTTCGGTATTTCTGAGGATTTGAAGAGAGAGCTAAGTGCACACCAATTACTTCGTGTCCGGCTTCAACTGCGCGCGCTGCAGCAACTGCAGAATCAACACCTCCGCTCATTGCGGCGATGATCTTCATTTTTTACCCACCGAGTTGGCCGCTAATCCGCGTTCAATAACTCTAGGCAAAACAGAGAGAACGTAATCAACGTCAGCTTGCATGCTCGTCGCACCAAATGAAAAGCGAAGTGAGGACTGTGCGGTGATCTGGCTCAAACCCATCGCAAGCAGTACATGGCTTGGTCTATGTACGCCTGCACTACACGCGGCCCCAGTTGAGCATGAGACTTTCTCTGAATCCATCAGGAGCAGAAGAGAATCGCTTTGCGTCCCTGGAAAAGTAATATTTGAAATTCCCGGTAAACGTTGCACCGATTGGCCATTGAAAATTGCATCAGGCCGCACTTGACGGACGCCTTCCTCAAAAGCTTCTCTAAGTGAAGTCACCTTGGCCGCATCATAAATATGTGCCTCAACTGCAGCAGCAAATGCAACGATAGATGGAGCATTGATCGTTCCACTACGAATATCGCGCTCTTGGCCACCACCATGTAAGAGGGCAGGAATTTCAACTCCGCGACGCAAAATTAAAGCACCAATTCCGAGCGGCCCGCCCACTTTATGTCCGCTAATCGACATGGCAAAGAGGCCAAGCTCCTTAAATGAGAGTGGGACTTTTGAAAAACTCTGTATTGCATCGCTATGGACTGGAATGTCGCCGGCGATTGCAACTACTTCTGCAATTGGTTGGATTACCCCTGTTTCATTGTTGCTATGCATCACTGAGATTAAGGCGATCTCAGGTCCGCGTTCTGCAACAATCTGCTTGAAAAAATCTAGATTAATAACACCACTAGAAGTCACTGGAATTTCAATCAGCTCGGCGCCCTCATGCTCTGCAAGCCACCTCGCTGGATCAATGACCGCTTGATGTTCGATACTTGAAACGAGAATGACCTTCTTCTTCCGATGCCAGAAGAGACCTTTGATAGCAGCGTTATCGGCTTCAGTTCCAGAACCGGTAAAGATTATTTCGCTCGCAAGGCAGCCAATGGCTTGGGCAATTTTCTCGCGTGCATCTTCTACATCTTTTCGAGTAGATCTTCCTTCGGTATGAAGAGATGATGGGTTTCCAACTTTACGAAGTGATTGCGCCATCGCATCGATTGCAACGTCAAACATCGGTGTTGTAGCCGCATGGTCGAGATAGACGCTCATTGGAGCAGTCTAGTTCTAATGGCCAGATGCGCCCTTGCGCAGAAGCTAGCCCTGCTTGGCGTTGATGCCTGCGGTAGCCTGCGGAAGTACGTTAAAGAGGTCGCCGACAACGCCAAAATCTGCAATATCAAAGATGGGCGCCTCAGGATCTTTATTGACGACAACGATTGTCTTTGATGTCTGCATTCCAGCGCGGTGTTGGATTGCGCCAGAGATTCCACATGCAACGTAGAGCTGTGGGCTTACCGTTTTACCGGTCTGTCCAACTTGATGCGAATGCGGATACCAACCAGCATCTGTTGCAGCGCGGGATGCACCGACTGCAGCTCCTAGTGAATCAGCGAACGCTTCAACAGGTACAAAGTTTCCGTCGGTACCGCGGCCACCTGAAACAACAATATTTGCCTCGGTGAGTTCGGGGCGTCCACCTTTAACAGGTGGCTGCGATGAAGAAATTGTTGATTTCTTTGCTGCATCTGAAATCTGAGCAGAACCATTCTCTACCGTCGGAGCGCTAGTAGAAAAATCAGCTTCGATGCTATTTGGCCGGACTGTAATTATTGGAACCCCATGCGAAACTTGTGAATGCACCGTTGTAGATCCACCGAAAACAAGTTGTGTAGCGCTGCCATCTGCTGCAACATCGACAGCATCGGTAATGATTCCTGAATCAGTAAGTACTGCAACTCGTGCTGCAACTTCTTTGCCGAATGCATACGATGCAATCAATAAAGCGGCAGGTGATTTATCTTTAATAATCTGGGCAAGAGCATCTGCAGCAGCTGGTACGCCGTGGAGAGCGAAATCATCTGATTCAATAATTAAAACGTTTGAGATGGGACCTTGGTTGACCGTGGCAGCCAGAGCTGCGCCTTTACCTGTTCCCGCTAACACAACTGCAGTCACAGCTCCGATACGGGCTGCAGCCGTTGCCAGTTCGGCCGTTGTCTTACTTGCCTTATCTCCTGAGAAATCTGCAAGGATTAATACAGTGCTCATATCAACTTCTTCTCTGCCAGGAAGTTGACGAGCGAATCTCCGCCGCTACCTTCATCCGTTACTTTAATTCCAGCATCTCTAGCGGGTCGTGGAGTTGCATCCTTCACGAGCGACCACGAGCTCTGCACAGCTACTCCAATTGCAGCTAAATCTTTCTGCTCTATGGTCTTCTTCTTAGCAGCCATAATCCCTTTAAAAGATGGGTAACGAGGTTCATTAATCTTTTCAACAACGCTAATTACGCAAGGAAATTCTCCATGGACTTCATCAACGCCAGCTTCAGTAACTCGTGTAATCGAGACCTTCTTGGCACCTGGATCTACTGTGACTTTGGAGGCAAAAGTTAATTGAGCACATCCCAGCTTCTCACTCATCATC
>DJBN01000073.1:0-873 GCA_002430075.1 Actinobacteria bacterium UBA5975
CGTCGTTCACTTTCACCCAAAGGCTTATCAAGCATGCATTGTAAAGCGCTCTCATCTAACTTAGCTAAGGTCAATATTTCGCGTACAGCAGCAAGATGTTCTGCAGTCCCCGAGTGGCTTGAACAACCCAAAGCCAATAGAGGTGGTTCTAAGGTTAAGCCAGCGCGAACCATGGCAGCGCCCTGTATAGATTTCACGGTTGACCTCGGAAAAATTAATTGATCAGAGTCACCCAGTGCTAAATTAACTGAACCATCTGCATTGAGGGCTAACAAATAGCCGCGATGCACCGATTCAACGATTCCATCGCGCACATACTCAGCTAAGACTGCGTCACTCATTACTCACTCTGTCTTTCAAGTGTTGACCAGATATGTGCCTGAAGTTCTTGACCTTCAGCAGCCATGTCATAGGCAAAGAAGAGCTCACCTGCAACAAGGCCATATAAACGCACGCCTGCTGTCACAATCTTTGCTGTTGGTGCTGAATATCCTTGATCCATAACAAGCTGAATCTTTGGCCCATCAAATTGACCAACCCAGCCTTCAGATATTCCAGAGCTATGTGAAATTACAACTTCTAACACCTTATTCTCTTTCACACGCCAGAAACCAGCTTCAGATGCAGCCGGGCGAATAATTTCGCCATCAGCATCGATAATCCATGAACGCGAGTAGTAATTCATAAATGGGCGACCATCATGGTTAAAGACAACCTCGTGTGCATATTCAAAGGTTTCAATCGTTGGATATTCTCCACGGCCCTTACCGCGCCATGTTCCAATCATCCACGCAAGGGGATTGAGATCAGGGTGAAGTCCTTCGGGAATAGTAAAGGCCATTAGAGCCTGCCTCTCTTATACGTGCGCGCATC
>DJBN01000073.1:1063-3377 GCA_002430075.1 Actinobacteria bacterium UBA5975
ACCTGGCTTAAGAACTTCATCTCTATGCCTGCACAATGATCTCTTGAGATGCAGCAACGCCTTCAACCATCAGCTGGGCATCAACTGGTGTATTTCTCTTCACAATGGCAAGAGCGATCGGCCCGAGTTCATGATGGCGAGCCACAGTTCCTAAGAAACCAACCTTCACTTCTCCATTCATCACAGGCGTTCCAGGAGGTGGCATCACAACTGCATGCCCATCAAGGTGCAACATCACCAAACGACGCGGCGGTTTTCCTAAGTTATAAATCTTTGCAACTGTCTCTTGACCACGATAACAACCCTTATTCATATGGACTGTGGAGTTAAGAACACCAATCTCATTAGGGATTGTCTTAAAGTCGGTATCAATTCCATGTCGCGGGCGACCTGCTGCAACGCGCTCGGCATCGAGCACCCATGTGCCAACTTGTGTCGCCGTTGAGTTAAATGCTTCCTTCATTTGATCAAGCTCAGCTCGCGGAACAAGAGCAAATGGCCCGCCAATATCGGTGACAGCTCCAGGTGCTCGCATCACTGCATATTCACCTGTTGCATCACCGACATCAACGCGCAACATAAAGCGCATCTTCTTTAAGTATGTAATCAAGCCTTCTGTAAAGGTTGGGTCAATGACGATAAATGATGATTCACCATCATCAACGATATTAAATTGATATTCAACATGTCCTTGTGGATCCAAGATCATCGCTGATGTCCAGATCCCTGGACCAAATTCAAGAAGATGTTGCGTTGTTAAATCATGTAACCACTTCAGACGATCTTCACCAGAGACTGCAACAACTGATAAGTGTGAAAGATCTGCCCACCCTTTGCCTTCATCGAGTGCGCGCTGTTCTTTTGCTGGTTCACCAAAATGCCAGATTGCTCCTTTATCGGGGCCATCTTCAACAAATACAGCAGTCATTGGCTTCTACTTAGCACAGGCAGCACATGTGCCATAGACGGCAAAGTGTGTGACATCAGTTTTAAATCCATAATCATCAGCTAAATTCTGTACGAAGTTCGCTGCAACATCGATAGGAGCATCGCCCACTGATCCACAGGTTCCGCAGACAAGATGCAGATGTGTTAGCTCTTCTGCGGCATGGTAGGTCGCACCGCCATGGCCAAGGTGGGTATGTTGCACAAGACCAACATTTTCTAGGGTTTCAAGGTTGCGATAAACGGTAGATAAGTTAATTCCAGGATGTGTCTTGCGGACTGTCTCTGCAACTTCTTCAGGTGTTGCATGCCCCAGTGATCGCACGGCCGCGAGAACGAGTTCGCGCTGCGGTGTAAGGCGCAAACCCTTTTCGTGTAATTCATGCTTTCCGGCCATAGAGCTCACTCTACTTTCTTATCGAACTTCTTAGATATGAATAATAAGGTCTGTAGGTCTGCCTTGCTCTGCCAGAACGCTCTCTTCTACGCGTGCACCCGGTGCCTGAACCACTAAAGTCCAAGAACCAGGGGCTGCGAAGAAGCGGAATTGGCCATCGAGATTTGTTGGAACCTCTGCGGTGAATTCACCGGTGGAATCAAGTAATCGAACATGCCCATTGGTAACAGCGGTGCCGTTGGGAACAGATCCATCGGTGCCATCTTTAAGGATGACTCCTTGAATAACAGTTTGCTTTGTTAAATCGATTCCATCGAGGGATGGACCACCAGGTGTTGCACCGCATGTGCGCATATTTGCCTATGCGCCTAGCGCAACAGGAACTCCGACGAGTGAACCGTATTCAGTCCAAGATCCGTCGTAATTTTTTACATTATTAACTCCCAAGAGTTCGTGAAGAACGAACCATGAGAATGCAGATCGTTCACCGATACGGCAATATGCAATCGTATCCGTGGCAAGATCAACACCAGCGCTTTGATAGATCTCCTTCAGCTCCACATCTGATTTAAATGTTCCATCTTCATTTGCAGCCTTTGACCAAGGAATATTTTTCGCTGTTGGAATATGTCCCTTAATCTGTCCGCCCTCTTGTGGAAGGTGGGCAGGGGCTGCAAGTTCTCCTGAAAACTCGGCAGGTGAGCGCACATCAACGATGTTCTTTACCCCAATGGCTGCAATCACTTCGTCGCGGTAAGCGCGGATTGAATTATCGCGCTCCTTTGCTACGTACTTAGCAATTGCGCGGCTAGGAACTTCTGTTACAAATGGACGAGCATCGAGTTCCCAGCGCTTGCGGCCACCATCAAGAAGGCGAACATCGGCATGGCCATAGACCTTGAAATACCAGAATGCATAGGTGGCAAACCAGTTGTTATTTCCTCCGTAAAGAACGACTGTTGAGTCATTTGA
>DJBN01000073.1:3514-5740 GCA_002430075.1 Actinobacteria bacterium UBA5975
CGCCAGTGAAATGTGATGGCGTTCTCGATATGGCCTTGTGCATACAGGGTTGTATCTTCGTCGACCTCGACGATAACGACCTTTGGATTATTGAGATTCTGAGCTACCCAATCAGCGGTAACCAATGATGTTTCACGTGACATTTTTCCTCCTACTTAGTTGTAAATCGGCGAATAAGTAAATACATCTGGCAGCCAAGACAGTAGTTAAAGGCTGCATTAAGAAAGGCTGCGGCAAGAGCAAAAGATATTGCGGCCGCAAAGATTAAGCTTCGATCAACGACTACTCCAAGAATTGCAACAAACGCGAAGATAAATCCCACGCTCTGTGCAAACTTCGGTGGCCTCACATCTTCGGTTGGAGCTTCTTTCTTTAAGCGCGGCCTTATTACCTTCTTAAAGATAAATCCATACGGTGTGAACTGTGGACCTTTCGTTGCACCAATAAGAAAGAAGAGCCCTTGAGCGACAAGTAGCCAGACGTTATGAGAGACGAGCCCAATAGAGAGAACAACTGTTGTGATGGTGGCCGAAAAGCGCGGACCACGGGCATCAATATAAATCTTTTGAACTTCTTTATTTTCTAAAACTTCTGACATTTCTCTTCCTAATCTTTAGTCGGGTAATAATTCAAAAATGAGAATTAATTACAGCGACACAAAGAGCCAGCTAGACGCCCGTAATCGAGTACGCGACGCTTAGTGAAGAAGCTGGCTTGAGTGGTAAACACAGGATAAGAATAGAGAAGTAAGAGGAATGTCGCTACTTGCAACTGACTTGCAGCAACTAGCTAATATTTGCAAGCGCGGCCAGCACTTGATCGCGCTTCGGGGTTCCTGCGGCGCGACCAACTTCGATACCTTCATGATTAATAAATAACGTTGTTGGCGTTGATCGAATATCTAATTCACGGACTAATTCAAGATGTGATTCAGCATCAATCTGAATGTGTTTTACATCCTTCATCGAAAGCACCATCTGCGCTAAAAGTGAGTGGGTTGCGCGGCAAGGGGTGCAGAAAGCTGATGAGAACTGCACCATGGTGGCCCGAGAGCCGAGTGGCTCACCTAGAACTTCAGCGTTCATGCGATGGCCAGGAATGGCTTTTTTCGAGCGGATTGCACCTTCTCTGAGCTTCCACCAGATCCCATAGGTAGATGCGAGCATCAGCACAACGAGGAGTGGAAGATATGTTTTCACAAGAGTATTCTCACACAATGGCCAAGGTGTTGCTACTCACTAATTCGCAAGGAGCGAGTGCAGAGGTTCTTCCTGCGCTTGCGCTTTTGCAACACACTTGCAAAGTCGCACCACTTGAAGCATCAGTTCTTGTTGATACACCGCTGATGGATATTGTTTTCATCGATGCCCGTCGTGAATTCCCTGCAGCGAAATCGCTCACACGTCTTCTTGCAACCACTGGTGTGGGTGCTCCGATTATTGCCATCACAACTGAAGGTGGCCTATCTGCGTTCACCGCAGACTGGGGCGCCAACGATGTCATTCTCGATACTGCAGGACCTGCCGAAGTTGATGCACGTATCCGCATTGCAGTTGGTGCACATGCCGCACAACTTGAATCACAAGATCCAACATCTTCTGAAATTCGCCAAGGCGATGTTGTGATTGATGAAAATTCATATACTGCCAAAATTAAAGGAACATCGCTTGATTTAACTTTTAAAGAGTTTGAGCTACTTAAATATCTTGCACAACACCCAGGCCGCGTCTTTACACGCGCTCAGCTTTTGCAAGAGATCTGGGGCTATGACTACTTCGGTGGCACACGTACTGTGGATGTTCATATCCGTCGCTTAAGATCAAAACTTGGTCCAGAGTTTGAATCCATCATTGGCACAGTCCGCAACGTTGGCTACCGCTTCACCGTCCAAAACGGTGGCAAGGAAAAATCTATCTCTGAGCTTGTCTAAGTAATGCGCCATATCCTCAAGCTAAGCCGTTCCCTTTTAGAGCCAATCAATCCGGTTTCCCATAACTATCAATTCGTAACATTTGATCCAACAATCCACCGCCAGGAATGGCTGGAACTTAATAACCTTATCTTCGTTAACCACCCCGACCAAGGTAATTGGGCTATGGCAGATCTCGAAAATCGAATAAGTGAACCTTGGTTCAACCCTTCAGGATTCTTTCTCTCTATCAATCAAGGCAAGATTGTTGGATTCTGTTGGACAAAAATGTATTCGGGAGTTGGTGGTCAAATGGA
>DJBN01000073.1:5876-6968 GCA_002430075.1 Actinobacteria bacterium UBA5975
GACAAAAATCCACCACGACTTTGTGAGTCGAGATCCCATCGGCGAGCTCTATGTCATTGGCGTGGACCCAAATGACTCAGGCAAAGGTATCGGCAAGGCAGTCTGCACAGAGGGTCTGCTTTACCTTAAAGCCAAGGGCATCAAGCAATCAATCTTGTATGTCGATGCGGATAACGAAGCTGGCAAAGGCTTATATAAATCACTTGGCTTTAATTAGCCGTTTACTAGCTCCGCACACATAGTTCTAAAGGCCGCCGTATGGCCATCTACATCTTCAGCAGTTGTCTCAGGGCACATCAGCGCCATGTTGTGAAATGGCGTAATTAAGTAACCATCATTGAGTAAACGTAAATGAATATATTGCTCAAGCTCAAAGTCACCTGATTCAGCTGCCTCTTTACCGGTTCGTGGTGCTTTTCCTTTGAAGATGTACTCGCCGCGCGCGCCTAAACGATTGCAGTGCCAATCTAAGTCAAATTCCTTAATCGCAGCATCAATCCCATCGCACCAACGATTACCAAGTTCAATCATTGAGGCAAAGTTGGCATCCGTTAAAACTTCACTCAGAGTCGCCTTCATGGCTGCAAGAGATAAGGCATTACCTGCAAGAGTTCCACCGATTCCACCAAGATCAATAATTTCAAGTTCTACAATCTTCTTAATCTGATCAGCAATCGCCTGAGTCATTCCAAATGTTCCTGTTGGAATACCAGCTGCGAGTGCCTTACCGATAGTGAGAAAGTCTGGCTGTAAACCAAGTGACTTAGTCATTCCACCGGGGCCAACCGAGATTGTGTGGGTCTCATCGATAATTAGGTGTGCGCCATACTTCTTTGCAAGTTCCTGCACGCCAGTTAAATATCCATCAACGGGCAGAACAATGCCGATATTGGTCATGGCAGGCTCCATCAAGATGGCTGCAACATCGCCATGTGCCAGAGCCTTTTCCATGGCATCTAAATCATTAAATTCCACAACGCGTGTAGTGACATCAAGGTCAACGGGCGCACCGATATTTCCTTCACGCTTTACCGTTAAACCTGCGCCATCAAGAGTTGCAAAGGTTTCATCGACTGAGCCGTGATAACAACG
>DJBN01000073.1:7210-8859 GCA_002430075.1 Actinobacteria bacterium UBA5975
ACGTGGCGGTTGGCATCGGTTGCCGAGACTGTAAATTGCCATAACGGCAGCCCAAATCGCTCTTTCAGTAAACCAGAGACAAGTGCAGCATCCTCTGTAGGCAACATCGCAGTAATACCTTTACCAACTTGCTCGCGGATTGCCTTCACTGTGGCATCAGGTGAGTGCCCTGTCATCGACCCTGTATCACCCAGACAGAAATCAACATATATCTGTCCATCAAGATCGGTAAAGCGAGCGCCCTTAGCTTCTTTCACAAATACTGGGTGAGCACCTGGCCACTTAGCCATCCACGACATTGGCACGCCTTCGTGCATGACCTTCTTAGAATCTTCAAAGGCGGCAGCTGATTTTTTATGGGTATCAAGAAAACGCTGCTCTTCTTTTGCGCGAAGTTCTTTCAGGTGTTGACGATTTATGTGTGTGCTCATAGTGAAGGTAAGTCTATTTAATCTTCAGAGAAAACAAATAAAGCTTCAATGTAGTTCTCGCCACTTATCCCTAAATTGGCAGCATCAGGGGGTGCGGTCTGAGGCTCAATACAGATGCCATCAGAATCTTCTGTATAGAGAACCCACCACGGGGCATCAGATTCAATTTCAACGCGGGCAACGCCTTCCCAGACAACTGCTGGGGTTCCCCGTATTTCAGTAAATGCATCATCCCAAGGTTGCGCCGTTGGGCTAATAATTTCCCCTGTTGGCAGGCCATCGGAACCGCGCTGGAGCATTTTTGCTGCAGAAAATTCAACCTCGGCGCTTCCCCCGCGCTCTAAATCGCGAGCAAACCAGGGATGCATGCCAAGCCAGACAGGAATATCGCAACCATTGTCATCGTATTCAAGAGACCAACGAATGGCATCATCTAAAACTTCAATACTCTGTTCCACAGTTGCACCTAAATAAGGCTTTGGTAGATGTAGTAACGAACGACCTGGCCCAATCTCTTGCCATGAAGATGAGAAACCAAATCCGTGAATTGCATGAGGTGGGTCGATATTCGTTGGAAGCTGATGTTCCACACCGGCAGCCGATGTAATCAAACCATCGCGCACACGACCTGCCCACGGCGCCATGGGATACCAACCGCTGGTCATAATTCCACCACGAGATGGCAGAGTAAATTCCATCTCGCGCCATTGAAGAGAAGTTATCCGCCCGCCACCATCGAGGTCAATTGCAACCTGAAATTCTGCATCATCGATAAATTGCACTGTGGGCTCCGTAACTTAAATATTCTTGAGTTCGTGTTTATAAGGAGGCTGCGCGCCCTTACGTGAACATGTAATGCTGGCAGCCAATGCGGCTCGTTGCAGTGTTGATTTCAAAACGTCACCTGTCAGATTAAGCATCCCTTTTCCAACCATCGCCTCCACAATGATCGCACCCACCGTGTCTCCGGCCCCCACTGTATCTGCCACTTCAATCTTCACACCCTGCACTTCAACCGATGATCCTGCGGTAAAGCCAATTAAGCCTTGCGAACCGCGAGTAACAACAACCAAGGTTGCACCGGAAGAAAGCCAGCGCTGCGCAATAGCTTCATACTTTTCATCTGGGTATAACCACGCCATATCGTCATCGCTGACTTTGATGACAGATGAAATCGCAGCCCACTTTTCCACACTTTCTTGATACCGAGCGCGATCA
>DJBN01000050.1 GCA_002430075.1 Actinobacteria bacterium UBA5975
ATCTATGTAAATCCTCAAGGTCCAGATGGTAATCCTGATCCTCTTAAAGCAGCAAGAGATATTAGAGAAACTTTTGGTAGAATGGCAATGAATGACTATGAAATAGTTGCTTTAGTTGCTGGTGGACATACATTTGGTAAATCTCATGGTGCTGCTGCTGAATCTTATAAGGGGCCCGAACCAGAAGGAGCATCAATACAAGAGCAAGGAACTGGTTACAACAGTAGCTTTAAAAGTGGACATGGTGCCGATACAATAAGCAGTGGTATCGAAGGAGCATGGACATCAAACCCAACTAAATGGGACATGGGTTATTTTGATAATTTATTTGGTCATGAGTGGGAGTTAACAAAAAGTCCTGCAGGTGCTCATCAATGGAAACCAAAGAAAAATGGTAAACCTATTGCAATGACACCAGATGCTCACATTAAAGGCAAAAAAAATATGCCTATGATGCAAACAACAGACTTATCTATGAGAATGGATCCTGCATTTGGCAGAATCTCTAAACATTTTCATAATAACCCTGAGGAGTTTGCTGACGCATTTGGAAGAGCGTGGTTTAAATTAACTCATAGAGACATGGGACCTAAAGTAAATTATTTAGGACCTGAAGTTCCAAATGAAGATTTGATTTGGCAAGATCCAGTTCCTACTGGTTCAACCTCGTACAAAGTTGATGAAGTTAAGGCAAGGATTTCTGCATCTGGTTTATCTGCGGCCGAGATGATTGCAACTGCCTGGGATAGCGCACGAACATTCCGAGGTTCAGATTTGCGTGGTGGCGCAAATGGCGCTCGCATTGCGTTAGCTCCACAGAAAGATTGGCAAGGCAATGAACCCGAGCGCCTTGCAAAGGTACTTTCAACTCTTAAGCCGATTGCTCAATCAACAGGTGCGTCTTTGGCCGATGTCATAGTCTTAGCCGGAAGCATCGGAGTCGAGATGGGAGCTAAGGCTGCAGGCTTTGATATGAAGGTTCCATTTGCTCCAGGTCGCGGAGATGCAACGCTAGACCAGACAGATGCAGCATCTTTTGAACCACTTGAGCCAATTCATGATTGTTTCCGTAACTGGGTGAAGGAAGATTACATCGTGAGCCCAGAAGAACTCATGCTTGATCGCGCACAGTTGATGGGGCTGACAGCTCCTGAGATGACTGTGCTCGTTGGCGGTATGCGCGTACTGGGAACGAACTTCGGTGGTAACACAGCCGGTGTATTCACCGATCGCGTTGGAGCGCTCACTACAGATTTCTTCGTAAATCTGACTGATATGACTTATATCTGGGAGCCAAGTGGCGAAAACGCATACAACATGCGTAATCGACACACAGGCGAAGTTAAGTACACCGCTAGCCGTGTAGACCTTGTCTTTGGTTCAAACTCAATTCTTCGTTCTTACTCTGAGGTTTATGCCCAGGATGATAATAAAGAGAAGTTTGTTCACGATTTCATTGCAGCGTGGGTAAAGGTTATGAACGCTGATCGCTTCGATCTAGCATAATTTCACGCGACTTCAAGGCCGATCGGACCTGCATCCATGTGGCCGGTAATGATGTCGAGATCCTTTACCAAGAGTGCGGCGCTATAGGGCTCGTTGATAAGTACAGGAGTCCGTCCTGACTTTTCAATAATTCCAAGAGAGGCAGCTGCGCGGTAGGCGCCACCACAATGCACCCAAATCTCACCTGTAGTTGGCAGTTCACTCACTCGTGATTCGAGTTCGTGTAAAGGAATATGAAGAGATGAAACGATATGGGACGCTTCGCGTTCACCATTGCGTCGAACATCGAGAATAGTCACAACTGGGTTACCAATTACTGCTGGAATATCTGCAAAATTTACAGATTTAGTGCTTCCGAGATCTGCGAAATCAGTGACAGTACCTACAAATGAACCCGCTGGACGCTCGATGCCGATACGTACTAATTCGCGCTGAGCCTCAGAGATATCAGTGGCTTTATCGGAAATCAGTATTAACTGCTTCTCATAAGGGAAGATCCAACCAAGGTAGGTAGCTATTGAGCCATCGAGTCCAAATGAAACCGTGCCTTTTACATGGCCAGACGCCCACGCATTTCGGCTACGTAGATCTACAACCCATGACCCAGCCTGCAAAGCATTAAGGACCTCATCAGTTGACATGCGATTCAAATCCGAGAGATCGATCGGACCAGGACCTGCATGGTTTGCCGGACCCATATGTTTGTAATAAGTAGGGAAGGCATCAAGGCCCGTAAGTGTCTGTGCGATGTATGAATCTTTATCAAGAAGCAGTGCAGGGTTTGTCTTTCTCTCATCTGCAATTGTTGATGAATCGCCACTTGTTGCAGTTGCAGCGCAAAACGAACCAAAACCATGAGTTGGATGAATACTAACTTTATTTTCTAACAATTCTGCGAGTCGATGTGCTGAACCATGTTGTAAACCTGCAAGTTCATGAGCATGATCTTCGCCAAGTAAATCTGGGCGACCCGTGGATCCGTGCAACATTGAACCACCGGTAAATACACCCTGCGCTTTTTGGCTTGAATCTAGAAGCGCGTAGGACATATGGGTATATGTGTGGCCTGGAGTGTGAATGGCTTGAACAGCAAAAGATCCGACAGGTACAACTTGTTGATCAGCGATACTGAAGCGATCAAAAGTGACTGGATCTTTTTCGCTGACGATGTACTGAACCCCGTATTCACGGGCAAGGACTAATCCGCCAGAAACATAATCATTATGCATATGTGTTTCAATGACAGCGCCTAAAGCAACGCCCTCGCGCAGCAATATCGCTTCTACGCGATCAATGTCGCGTTGAGGATCTACGACAAGAGCTGTCTTTCCATCATGCGCTATGTAGGAGCGATCGCCAAGTGTTGGTGTATCAAGATTAATTACCTTTAGAGCCATTTTTCCCCCGGGACAGTTGTAATATCAGTATACCCTAGGGGGTATACTATGCAAACCCAGATTAGCCTTATCGCTTACTAGGATGGGTACACAGCTGAGAATGTGTTTGAACGACAACAGGAGAATTCATGCACTTAACCCGAGCAGACCATCAGAAGAAGGTGGTGCGTACTCTCAGCGCTGCTCAAGTTCTCAATGGCGTTGGTGTCACAGGAACTGTCGCTGCAGGCTCTCTTCTCGTTGCATCCATCTCAAATTCCGAAGCGTTAGCAGGTCTTGCACAAACTACATCGGTTATGGGTGCTGCGGCCATGGCGCTGCCTCTTGCAAAGTTAACTCAGAGAGGCGGACGCCGACTAGCACTCTCGGTTGGATACGGAGTAGGCGTTGTTGGCGCAGTATTGGCAATTTTAGGTGGAACTCATAAAATTCTTTTCTTGATGCTTGCAGGTGCTTTTTTAGTGGGAGCTGCATCAGCTTCTGGGTATCAGGCACGCTTTGCAGCAATTGATTTAGCAACACCAGAACATCGATCCAAGAATCTCTCTATCGTGGTATGGGGTTCAACGGTTGGCGCTGTGACAGGACCAAATTTGATGCAACCTTCTGGTAATTTTGCAGAGTTTATTGGATTGCCCAGATTGGTCGGACCCTATTTTATTGCAGCCTCAAGTCTGATGCTAGCGATAATCGTCATTCAGATTTTTCTCAAACCAGATCCGTACTTGACTGCCAATGTTGCAGCAGACGGCATTACGCAGAAGAAACATGTTCCGACCAAGGTTGCGCTGCGCCATATCCAATCTATTCCAAAAGCGTTATTTGGAATTACGGCAGTCGGTGTCGGGCATCTTGCAATGGTTTCGATCATGGTGATGACGCCGGTTCATATGGCGCACGTTGACGTGACTCTTTCCATTATTGGAATGGTTATTAGTGTGCACGTCTTAGGAATGTATGCGTTTTCACCACTCATTGGTTCGCTCAGTGACAAGATTGGGCGAGTGAAAGTTATTCAACTTGGGGTATTAATCCTTATTTTGTCAGCCATTGTTGCTGGACTTGCACCAGCAAATGAGCCAATCCCATTAGGAATAGGGCTTTTTCTCCTTGGGCTCGGTTGGTCCTGCACGTTGATTGCAGGCTCGACTCTGCTCTCTGAAACGGTGGCAATAGAAATGCGCCCGTCATCCCAAGGAGCTAGCGACTTGACGATGAATCTGATGGGCGCAGCCGGTGGTGCGATAAGCGGGGTCATCATCAGTTTTCTTTCCTATGGCTGGCTCTGCATCATCATGACGATTCCAGTTGTGATTTTAGGGGTCTCCTCCTTAAGTTCAGAGGTCCGCTCATCTTCAGTAGAGGCGTAAGTCGGATAAAGTCCCTGCATGAAATTCATAATCTCCGTCATCGATGATTTAGCAGAGTCAGGTACGCCTGAAGAAATGCTAGCTATCAATGCCTTTAATCATCAGCTGCGTGAAAATGGCCAATGGATCTTTGCTGGTGGCTTAGCTGCTCCCGTCAATGCAAGCGTCATTGATAATCACAGTAGTACAAATATTGAGGCATTTAAATCTAGATGTATCACTTACGCCTATTGAGCCATGATTGCATTGTGAACATATTGTGCTAAACCTGCTACGCGGCCATCGTAATATTTTTTAAATCTTGGGTCTTGAATATATAAAAGGGCTAGATTCTTCTGCATCTCAACTGTGCATTCGTAGAACCATTTTGAGATGGCCGCTCTATGCACAACTACAGCTTCCTGAGCCTTTTCAGACGATACCGAAATACTATTTCCGAAGAGATACACGAATAATTCTGTGGCTGCTTCTTGGTCGACTTTGGCTGCGGCAAAATCAGCTTGAGAATATTTAGAAGTCTTAGTTTGCCATTGACGGAATTCGCCTGCATCGCCCCAACGTTGCTCAACTTCACTCTCATATTCGGACATAGATACAAGTTACCAATTTAAGTTTGCGGAAGCCATATTTTTGCTTTAAGATTTGCATTAATTAAGGGGAGTACCTAGATACAGCTACCTCGTCATTACGGTGTCGAAGCCCGGGGCGCTGGCCGAACTTCGGTTAGGAAGACCTTGACCACGTTAATATTCACGCGAGTCAAGGAGAGAAAATTATGGAAGTTTCAACGTTAGTTTGGGCAGTAACAATTGGGCTTATAGCTCTGATGCTCATCATCGATCTTTTTACTGTCAGCGCTAAACCCCATGAGGTTAAATTTAAAGAGGCAGCCACCTGGTCTATTTTCTATATTGGAATTGCGATTGCCTTCGGTATCT
>DJBN01000105.1 GCA_002430075.1 Actinobacteria bacterium UBA5975
ATCTTTATTAACTTTGATCAGGTGATGACAACGTCTCGCAAGAAGCCACCTTTTGGTATCGGCCAGATCGGAAAGTCTTTCCGTAATGAGATTACTCCTGGAAACTTCATCTTCCGTACTCGCGAATTCGAGCAGATGGAGATGGAATTCTTCGTGGTTCCTGGCACCGATGAAGAGTGGCATAAGTACTGGATTGAAACTCGCCTTAATTGGTATAAAGATCTTGGAATCAATCCAGATCGACTTCGCCTCTTTGAGCATCCAAAGGAGAAACTCTCTCATTATTCAAAGGGCACAACAGATATCGAATATAAATTTGAATTTAATGGAACCGAGTGGGGCGAGCTTGAAGGCATTGCTAACCGCACCGATTTCGATCTGAAGGCGCACTCTGCGGCATCCGGTAAGGATCTCTCATACTTTGATCAAGAGAAGAACGAACGTTGGACTCCATTTGTCATTGAACCTGCAGCTGGTGTGGACCGTTGCACGCTCACATTTATGATGGATGCGTATACAGAAGATGAGGCACCTAACTCAAAGGGCGAGATGGAAAAGCGCGCTGTGATGAAGTTTGACCACCGTCTAGCCCCCGTCAAAGCTGCAGTTCTTCCACTTTCACGGAATGCGGATCTTTCTCCTAAGGCTCGTGATCTAGCGGCACAACTACGTAAAAACTGGAATATTGATTTTGATGATTCAGGTGCAATTGGCCGCCGTTATCGTCGTCAAGATGAAATCGGTACTCCGTACTGCATCACTATCGACTTTGAGACTCTTGAGGATCAAGCGGTCACCATTCGTGATCGCGACACAATGGCGCAAGAGCGAATTGGAATTGATCAGGTAGAAGCATGGCTAGCGCCACGACTACTCGGCTGCTAGATCCCCTACAACTCCCACTCAAAGATGGAGTCCATCTCGTAGACCCACCGGTTGTTCTTGCACCAATGGCTGGAATTACCAATGCTGCATTTCGCATGCTCTGCCGCGAACAAGGAGCTGGGTTATTTGTCTCTGAGATGGTGACTGCTCGCGCATTGCTAGAACGAATCCCTGAAACGCTGCGCATGATCGAACCAGGTGCAGGCGAATGGCCACGTTCGGTGCAGCTCTATAGCGTTGATCCGCATCATATGAGTGAAGCTGTCAAGATGATCGGCCGTGAAAATTTGGCTGACCACATTGATATGAACTTTGGATGCCCAGTTCCTAAAGTAACCCGCAAAGGCGGGGGAGCGGCCCTTCCCTATAAACGAAATCTCTTTCGCGAGATTGTGAAAGCTGCCGTAGAAAGTGCGAAGCCGTATGGAATACCGGTGACGGTAAAGATGCGGATAGGTATTGATACCGATCATCACACTTACTTAGAGGCTGCTAAATCTGCTGCCGATCTCGGCGTTGCGTGGGTGGCACTTCATGCACGTACCGCCCAACAGATGTATGAAGGAAAAGCTGATTGGTCTGCAATAAAGAATTTAGTTGAACATTTGAAACCAACAGGGGTTCCAGTTCTTGGTAATGGCGATATCTGGTCAGGAGCCGATGGCGTTGAAATGGTGCGCCAAACCGGGTGCGCAGGAGTCGTTGTTGGCCGCGGCTGTCTTGGACGCCCTTGGCTCTTTGCGGACTTGGTAGATGCATTCAACGGTGGAGACCATCAAGTTTTGCCAACTCTCTTTGAAGTCAGAGAAGTGATGTATCGCCATGGAGAGCTGATTACCGATTACTTTGAATCAGAAGATCGAGGATGTCGTGATCTTCGCAAACATATGGCCTGGTATCTCAAGGGTTTCCGAGTTCCATCTGAAATGCGTCGCCAATTTGGAATGGTGGGCTCTTTAAAAGAACTCCGCTCATTGTTGGATCAATTAGATAATCAGCCATATCCAATCGAAATAGGAGATAAGCCACGAGGGCGCACAAGCAGTGGACGCCCGCCTACTCTGCCCGATGGCTGGCTCAATGATCCGGATGAGATGATTCATCTGGATGCTGAAGATATGTTCTCCGGCGGCTGATGTTTAAATTAATTCGTAGGCTTATCACTTTGGTCTTAGTAATTGTCATTGTGATTCCTACCTACGCACTCTTTATTACCTGGAATTCAGCAAAGAACCCAACGCTACGAACAGAAGCTGACGTCATTGTCGTGCCAGGTGCTGCACAATTAAACGGAGCTCCTGGAGATGTACTGCTTGCACGTCTTCTCGAAGCTAAGAGATTAAAAGATGCAGGTTACGCCCCACTGATTATTACAGTTGGTGCAGGTGCTCCGGGAGATCGAACAACTGAGGCAGCAGCCGGACGCTATTGGTTAATCCATCACGGAATAAGTAAGCAGCAGGTTATTTCACTCCCCGTTGGACGCGATACTTTAGGTCAAACACGGGCATATATCCAAGAGATGAAGAAGCGAAAACTCACCACGGTTATCATCGCAACAGATGCATATCACTGTCAGCGCACAATCACTATGGCTGATGACTTTGACGCTGATGCAACGTGTTCACCAGTGCAGACAGGCCCTAATACTCTGGAAAAATCTCGTTACCGCTATTTAATTCGCGAAGCTGGGGCATATCTTGCCTACATCACTCTTGGCAGACGTGGAATTCATATTAGTGATCACCTCGCCAACGCAGGACTTGTAAGGTATGTATATGAGTTCATCAAGTAGTAGCTACAGCACCTTTGATCAAGAGCGCTTTCTTGATGAACCAGCCAAGCGCGCAGGAAGAACCGAATTTGTGCGAGATCGCGCACGCGTTATCCATTCCGCAGCCCTTCGACGATTAGCTGCAAAGACACAAGTAGCTGTTCCATGGGAGAACGATTTCCAACGTACGCGCCTTGCCCACTCACTTGAATGTGCACAGATTGGTCGCGAACTCGGTGAATCTCTCGGTGCCGATCCTGATCTACTCGATACCGCCTGCCTATCGCACGATATGGGCCATCCGCCATTTGGTCACAACGGAGAAGAAGCGCTGGCTGAAGTTGCTGAACCGTGTGGTGGCTTTGAAGGAAATGCCCAGAGTTTTCGTTTACTTACTCGCATCGAAGCAAAGACAGTCGATGCAAACGGTAAAAGCTTAGGCCTTAACCTGACTCGAGCATCTCTTGATGCAGCAACAAAATATCCATGGCCACGCGCAGAAAATCCGCGCAAGTTCGGTGTGTACGACGACGACACAGAAATATTTAACTGGGTTCGCCAAGGCGCGCCTGCAGGTCGCAAATGCATTGAAGCCCAGATTATGGATTGGTCAGATGAT
>DJBN01000024.1 GCA_002430075.1 Actinobacteria bacterium UBA5975
ATTCAAACTGCCATTAATTCAGAAATTGATTTAGTTGTAACAACTGGTGGCACTGGAGTATCTGCATTTGATGTGACACCAGAAGCTACTGCGCCTCTTGTACTAAAGCCGATGCCAGGAATTTTAGAGGCACTTCGAGCTTATGCGCGTGAGCAAGTTCCAACCACTGATTTATCACGCGGCATTGCTGGAGTAACTAATAAGTCGCTCATCATTAATCTTCCAGGCTCTCCTGGTGGAGCAAAGGATGGATTAGTAATTATCGAAAGACTTGCATCCCATATTCACGATCAATTGGCCGGACATGATCACAGCCCTAGTAACTGATCAGGTCATTGCAATACAGACTCTCACGGATTCTGTGAAGACTAAGCAGGCTGGTGCCGTTGCAACTTTCTGTGGGGATGTTCGCGATAACGATGCTGAAAAATCTGTCTTATCGCTAACCTATGAAATCCATCCTTCTGCACAACAGGTAGTAGAGGAAATCACCGGCCGGATAGCCGCCAAACATGATGTTCTAGGCGTAGCTGTTGCTCATCGATATGGGCAAATCCCAATCGGTGAGACTGCCTTTGCCGTTGTAGTATCGGCTGTGCACCGCGGACCAGCATTTGCTGCATGCGAAGAGATCGTCTCTACCGTGAAGGCAGAACTTCCAATCTGGAAGTATCAAGTTTTCGCAGATGGCACTTCTGAATGGGTAAATAGCGCATGACAAAACTTGTCGACACTTTTGGCCGTGGCCATCGCGATCTACGCGTTTCACTTACCGATAGATGTAATTTGCGATGTTCATATTGCATGCCGCATGATTTTGCCGCCTGGTTGCCATCTGAAAATTTACTTACCACTGATGAGCTCGTTGAAGTTATTGAAGTTGCTGTTTCTCAAGGAATTGATGAAATCCGCCTGACCGGGGGAGAGCCACTTCTTCGCCCAGACATTGTAGAAATCGTTGCTCGAATTTCTTCTATTGAAAATGCACCAAAGTTATCGATGACCACAAACGGTCTGGCTCTTGCAAAGCTTGCTAAGCCTTTAGTGGATGCGGGCTTGCGTCGAATAAATATCAGCCTTGATACGTTAGATAAAGATGTATTTAAGAAGATGACTCACCGAGACAGAATTAACGACGTCTTCGCCGGGATAGCCGCTGCTAAAGAGGCAGGCTTACTACCCGTCAAGATCAATACAGTCCTTTTGCGAGGCGTAAACGACGGAGAAGCCGCATCGCTTTTGAAGTGGGCCCTAGCTGAAGACCTCAACCTCAGATTTATCGAACAGATGCCGTTGGATGCAGGTGGAATCTGGGATCGAACCCAACTCATTACAGCTGATGAGATATTCGCAAATCTTTCTGCGGAATATGAATTATCACCAGTTGAATACCGCGGATCATCTCCAGCGGAAGAATTCTTGATTAATGGTGGAACTGCAACAGTTGGAATCATTGGAAGCGTAAGCAGGCCTTTCTGTGGTGCTTGTGATCGCATTCGCCTTACCTCTGATGGACAGTTGCGAGCATGTCTATTCTCAATGACGGAGTCCGATTTACGAGCAATCTTGCGTTCGGATTCAACTCAAGAGGCAAAGACAGAAGCTCTTATTAGTAAGTTCCATTCGACCGTCAAAGCAAAATTACCCGGCCATGGAATTAATGATCCAAGCTTTATTCAGCCATCTAGGCCAATGTCAGCAATTGGCGGTTAAGCGCCTCCTGCAAATCGTGGAAGTACATCCACTACATCACCGCTAGCAATCTCTTTCTCTAACTGAGAACTTGCTGAGCCGTTAATTAGATAGGAACATCCAGGCAGTATTGCTGCCAATTGCGGATACTTTACAGTCGCTGCTGAAATTATTTCGCCAAGTGAAGCAGGTGAAAATTGGTCTTCAGCGATGCCTGTGGCGGCGCGAGCCGCAGCATAGAAATTGAGTGTCACCATACGCTCACTTTAGACCACGGTAGAAAAATAGTGCACTTAGGTCTTGCCTTGGCAATCCCACAAGAGCATTATTGAACCACCCAATCGAGCGAGGTGGACCATGAAAATAAGCACAATAATTTCAGGTAAGCGCGTAGAGACAATCTCGGCAAGCGCGAGCATTCATGATCTGGTTAATTCGCTCAACTCACACCATGTCGGTGCCTTAGTCGTTTCTAGTGATGGCAAGAAGATCGATGGCATTGTCTCCGAGCGAGACATTGTTCGCGCTATGCCCGGCAAGCTAAATCAGCTAGTTGCAATGCATGTCCGCGACATCATGACAGTCGATGTCCACACCTGCACACCAGAATCAACCATTGCAGAATTGATGACCATGATGACCGAGCTTCGTATCCGTCACGTTCCAGTTGTTGATGAGTCCGGTTCGCTCCTATCAATAGTCTCTATCGGCGATGTCGTAAAAAATCACGTCGGCGAACTTGATTCTGAGCGTCAAGCGCTCATAGATTACGTAGCAAGTGCGAATTAATCTCCCGTACCATTAGCCAACGAAGAGTCGCCCGGATCACCGCGTTATGACGCAAGTTATACCGAGGAAAGTCCGGACTTCACAGAGCAAGGTGGTGGGTAACGCCCACCTGGAGCAATCCACGGGAAAGTGCAACAGAAAGTAAACCGCCAACGAAAGTTGGTAAGGGTGAAACGGCGGTGTAAGAGACCACCAGTGCGTGTAGCAATACATGTAGCTATGTAAACCCCACCTGAAGCAAGACCAAGAAGATAGTGCGTTGCTCGCGCAAGCTATCGGGTAGGTTGCTTGAATCTGTAAGTAATTACAGATCTAGATGGATGGTGATCCCTCGCAAGAGGACAGGATCCGGCTTATAGGGCGACTC
>DJBN01000117.1 GCA_002430075.1 Actinobacteria bacterium UBA5975
TGGTTTGAGAGAATTGGGACAAAACTTCCGGAAGAGATGAGAACTCAACTGGCAAAACTTAAATCCAATTTTTCCTAAACTAGCACCCACATCGGTTCTTCAATGCGCTTGCAGAATGCAGAAAGCCATTGGGCTGCAAGAGCGCCATCGATTGCTCTGTGATCAACAGATAGCGTGAGCTCTAAAGTATTAGCAATCTTTATCTGACCATCAACAACTATAGCCTTTGGCTTTGCAGCCCCAACGGCCAAGATTGCAGATTGTGGCGGATTAATAATTGCTGAAAATGATTGGACCCCAAACATTCCAAGATTGGTAACTGAGAAGCTACCGCCTTCGATTTCATGCTGCTTGAGACGACCTTGTCGAGCGCGCGTAGCTAAATCAAGCGCGGTTTGATTGACTTCAAAGATTGACATCTTATTCACACCGCGCAAAACAGGCGTTACTAGCCCTTTCTCGGTTGTGACGGCGATTGAAATATCAGAGTCAGCAAATCGGAGTAGCTCCTTATCCGTCCAAATTACATTTGCATCAGGGACATCGCCAAACGCTGCAGCCGAAGCTTTAACGATGAGATCGTTGATTGAGACCTTTGTACTTGACCACTGATTAAGTTGTCGGCGAAGTTCTAAAAGAAGGTCTACGTTGCATTCGGCGTTGAGGTAGAAGTGTGGAACAGTAGATTTACTCTCAGTTAATCTACGGGCGATAGCCTTTCGCATTCGAGAATGTGGAATCGCTTCATTGCTAGCAGGGGCTTGAACTGTAACTGTCTTATCACCTGAAGAGGCCACAAATTTCTCAACATCGCCTCTGACAATTCTTCCGTCAGGACCGGTACCTGTAATCAATTCGGGATCTAAGCCATGAGACTTAGCGAGCTTTCTAGCCAGTGGGCTAGCAAACAGTCGCTCTGACGTTCTTTCTCGAGGCACTTCGATAGCTGTTTCTACAGGCTCATTATTTGATTTGGTAGCAGGAATCTCAGGTGCAGGAGCCGTTGCAGGGGCTGCTGGCTGCGTGATTGATTCTTGAGCAAGGAACGCATCAAGATCAACACCTTTTTCATCTTGAGTTATAAAAATTGCTATAGGTGCTCCGATTTGAGCCGTGCTTCCGACAGGCGCTAAATATCGAGCCAGCACCCCATTCATTTCTGAAGTAACTTCTACCAAAGCCTTTTCTGTTTCAACCTCAGCAATTGGCTGGCCTTCGGTCACAGCAGTGCCTTCGGGAACCATCCAACTTGTAAGGATCGCCTCAGTTACATTTGCAAGGACTTCAGGCATTCGCATAATGATTGGCATTAGCGATTACCCCCCATACCGCGTTGGATTTTCGCGAGCCCTTCAACAATTTCTTCAACACCGGCAATTGCCGCACGCTCAAGAACCTTAGAGATACTAGGAGAAGCTTCACCACCGTGGACACGAGTAACAGGTTGATCTAAATAGTCGAAGAAACGGCGCTGAATTTCATCAGTCAACCAGGCGCCATAAGAAGTACCAATAGCACCTTGTTCGACAATCAGAACCGCATTCGTCTTTTTGATACTTTCTTCGATAGTTACCCAGTCCAAACTGGCACGGTCTAGCCAGCGTAAATCAATTACTTCTGCATCAACCCCGGATTGCTCTACGGCTGTCAGTGAGTGCTTCACCATTGATAGATATGTTAATACGGTGACATCTGAACCCTTACGGCGAATCGCTGCCTTTGAGAATTCAATGTGGTAATCAAGATTTCCCTCAGGAACTTGGCCAAGATCTTGGTACAAGTCAACGTGTTCTAGAACGAGCACAGGATCTTGAAGAGCAAGTGCAGCATTCATTAAACCGACGTAGTCAGCAGGTGTTGATGGTGCCACGATTCGCCAGCCGGGGCTTGTTGCAAAAATACCAGCTGGATCCATGAGGTGTTGTGAACCATAACCGCTACCCATTGCAACTTTTGTTCTCAAAACAAGAGGAACAGCATTTTGGCCACCAAACATATGTCGCGCTTTTCCGATTTGATTAAATACCTGGTCAGCTGCCACCCACATAAAATCTGGATACATGAATTCGACGACTGGAATGAATCTTCCATCCAGGGCCATACCACCACCAAGCCCGACGAATGCATTTTCGCTAATTGGCGTTCCAAGGATTCGATCAGGATATTTCTTTGATAACCCTTTTGTTGCGCCATTGGTTCCGCCGTTGAGTCTATGGATATCTTCACCAAGAACAACTATTCGGCTATCTGTTTCCATACGTCGGTCTAGAACCGCTGCAATCGCATCAACAAATTTCATTTCAACGGTCGTAGCTTTACTTTCAGAAGGCTCAAGATTTTCTAAGCCGTCTAACTCTGAAGCATCACCTCGCACTCCAACGTTTACAAAGCTTGTATCTGGCCATAGTTCTGGACGAATCATTCTCTTGCCAGCTGCAGTTGGGTTATCTTGAGTGAGCTCAGCCATTGCAATTTCACATGCACGGACGGCTTGATCGCGAACGCTATCTACACCCGCTTGATCGATAAGGCCAATTTCAATCATCTCTTTTGCAATACGAAGTAGAGGATCACGTTCTCTCCAGGATGCTTCTTCTTCCTTGCTCCGATAACCAAATGCACTGCCAGGGAACGATCCGTTTTGGTGGAAGAAGCGGTAAACGTTTGCTTCGATGATGGTTGGCCCACCACCGTTGCGCATGTATTCCTCAGCTTCTTTCATCGCCAAGTGCACAGCAAGGGGGTCCATTCCATCTACTTGCCACGATGGAATAGCAAAGCCCAAACCACGAGCGGATAGCCTTGGTTCGCCAGTTGCTTCAGATACGTGCGTTGATACCGCATACATATTATTTTCAATAAAGAAACACATTGGTAGCTTCCAGGCAGATGCCAAATTCATTGTTTCAAGTACTGAACCGATATTTACGGCGCCGTCACCAAAATATGTAACGGTGATATCTCGCGTACCGGCTTTCTTCTGTGCCCATGCATTTCCGGCAGCTAGCGGCACGCCTCCACCCACGATTGCGTTTGTTCCCAGAGCACCAGCTTCAAAAGATTGAAGGTGCATTGATCCACCACGTCCATGACAGTAACCCTGCGCTAGACCTAAGATTTCTGCCATTGTTCTCTGCAATACGTTTTGAATATCAGCAGTTACTAAATTTGTTACATCAAGCTTTCCTTGAGAGACATGATTAATTACTTTTGCCAAAAACTGGTGATGTCCACGGTGTGATCCGTTAATTGCATCGCTTGTACTTAAACCAATGATCGAACCAACTGCGCCACCTTCTTGGCCAACACTGCTGTGTGCGGGGCCATGTACTAGACCCTCAGAAGCGAGCTGCAGGACTGCCTCTTCGAATGCGCGAATGAGATGAAGTTGACCGAGCATGTTTTCTAAAGTCTGAGGATTTGCACTGGCCCAATCGCTTTCTTGAGTTGTGATTTCAACCCAAGGTTGAGCAGGCGTTAGGTCTAGATGCGATGTCATGAGATTCCTCCAAGGCGATCACTTCGTAGTGATTGCTCAAGGATACGGGATGATTGAATACAATCTCAAGGAAAATTACCCTATTATTCTCAAAATAGGTCTATATGAGGGTATAATTGTATACAATCTTGAGATGGAGGCTAGTTTTATGGTCAATAGAGGTATTCCAGGTATTCGCGGTGTGGAGCACCTTGGGTTCACTGTTCCAGATATTGAAGAGGCACATTCCTTTTTCGTCGATGTGATCGGGTGTGATTACATCTATAAGTTGGGGCCATATAAAATCGACGATTCTGACTGGATGAAAGATCACCTTAATGTGCATCCAAGAACCGTCATGAAAGAACTCAGATTTTACAGGTGCAAGACCGGTGCGAACTTTGAAGTATTTGAATATGAATCAGCTGACGGCCAACTAGAACAACCACGCAATAGCGATATCGGGGGACATCACATTGCTTTTTATGTCGATGATTTTGATGCGGCGCTCGCCTATCTCAAAGAGAAAAAAATAAGAATTTTAGATGAACCTACTCTCAGTAAGAATGCCAGCGAAGGCCAGAAGTGG
>DJBN01000108.1:0-658 GCA_002430075.1 Actinobacteria bacterium UBA5975
TTACGATGGTCTAATTTAAGGGGACTGTGAGCTGTTAGCACTGATGAGACTCATAATTCCTTCTCAAAATTGTAAAAAAACGTATCAAAATACTCACTGCGCCTAACTTCACATGGTTGGCTAGACTTTAGGCACAGTATTTATAGATGATTTAGAAAAAGTCTTAAAAAGGAGATTTCGTGGCAGAGAGTCTGAGAGAAATTCGGGTTGGGTTACTGGCTTATGGTGCAATCGGAGATCAACATAACCTTGCGGTCAAGGCAACCACGGGTCTGCAGTTAACCGCAGTAGCTGACACAAACCCAGAACGCTTAGCTGCAGCCAAAGAGATAGCCTCAGAAATTGAAACCTATACCGATTCAACGGCGATGCTGGATTCTGGCCTAATTGATCTGGTGGTTATTTCAACTCCTCCCAATAGCCATTACTCATGGGCCAAGGAGTCGCTAGACCGTGGCCTTCACGTTGTTCTGGAAAAGCCAATGGCGCTAACAGTCGAAGAATGTGATGAGCTGATTGGGCTAGCTGCATCGAAGGATTTACTCCTTGTTGTGTATCAAAATAGGCGCTATGACGCAGATTTTGTGACCATGAAGAAATTAATTGATGATGGTGCAATAGGCCAAGTGTTCTCTTACGAGAGTTTTGTAGGTGGCTA
>DJBN01000108.1:837-3926 GCA_002430075.1 Actinobacteria bacterium UBA5975
ATATTTGATTGGGGAAGCCATTTTATCGATCAGATTTTAGCTACGATTCCAGGAGATGTGGATGCTGTAAGTGGCATCAATCAGAAACGTCAGTGGAGTCATGTGACAAATGCAGACCATGCTGATGTAGCGATTACCTTTTCAGATGGAACTCGCGCAACTTTCACCAATTCAGACCTGGCAGCAGCACGTAAACCAAAATTCTATGTGCTTGGCACTACTGGGGCGATAGTCGGAAATTGGGATCCTGCAGCTGGATCTACGCCAGCTGATCTTCCTGCGATACTGACAGTCCATCGCGCCGATGGAACAACAGAAGTAATCTCAAATTCCCAAGTAACACCACATGCATTTCATCAATCGATAGTTGAGTATCTGAAGAACAAAACCCCAATGTATATAGATACTCGGCAATCCCGTGATGTTGTAGCGATTATGCAAGCAGCAGAAGAGTCTGCACTCTCCAATGGCCGCTCTATGAAACCTTTACTTCTTCGGTGAAAAGCACTCGTTGGGGCTTAATTGGCGCTGGTTGGATTGCAACTAGAGCCATTGCTCCTGCTATGCACGCAGCTGCTGACACAATAATCCAGGCGGTTGCTAGTCGAGACTCTGAACGTTCACGAGCGCTAAACCCTGTCACGATTCACGAAAATTATGAAGGGTTGATAAACGATCCCTTAGTTGATGCGGTTTACATTTCCCTTCCCAATCACTTACATTGCGAATGGACCGTGAAGGCCCTCAAAGCCGGTAAGCATGTGCTGTGCGAGAAGCCATTTGCAATGAATTTTGCTGAAGCAGAAATGATGGTTCAAACTGCCCGAGAAAACGATCGATTGCTGGTTGAAGCAGTTTCATCGAGATGGCATCCCCGAATGGCTCGAGCTATTGAATTCATAAAGGCTGGAAATATCGGTGAACTACTTTCTATTGAGTCTTCTTTTACTTTTCCTGCCTCCATCGAAGGCAATTATCGACTCTCGCAGGACATGGGCGGTGGAGCACTCTTTGATGTTGGTGTATATCCACTCCACGTTATGGCTGCCCTTATAGGAGATACGGCGCAAGCTGTTGTCGAAAGGCGTGAAGTCAACATTGGGACCACAGGAGTTGACCTCACGACTAAGTGGAGCATTAGTTTTGATGGTTCTGTAACCGGAAATGGTTTAGCTTCATTTGAGTTACCCGAGGATCAAACCCTAGTTGTGCGGGGAGCTAATAATTCTATTGAGTTCCTCGAGGGTCAGGTATTCACATCGTGGCATTCTCCAAGTACTTTGAGATTGGGTGATTACCTTGAAGAATTTGAAGCAAGTGATTCATACATGCTTATGATAGAAAATTTCGGTAAGAAAATTCGTGGCCAGGATAGCTGGGTACTTCCCCTAGAAACATCGCTCTCAGTTCAGAAAATGCTCGATCAGATCAGAGCGCAGATTCCTTATGGGTAAAGCCCGCGCAATTTATGGGCTTCAGCAACACGTGCGACGCCAATCATATGTGCTGCTTCTCGCCAAGAAACATTCTTTTCGGTAGCCATAAACTCAACCTCTTTAAAAGATTTCATCATAATATCGTTGAGATTCTCTTTAACCTCATCAGCTGTCCAGAAGTAATTCTGCTTATCTTGAACCCATTCAAAGTAAGAGACAATAACGCCTCCAGAGTTAGCTAAAATATCTGGGACAACGAGAATCTTCTTCTCATTGATTATTGCATCACCATCTGGCGTCGTCGGAGCATTAGCGCCCTCCACGATTATTTTGGCGCGAATTCCGGATGCTGTTGCCCCAGTTATTGAATCAGCAAGAGCTGCTGGTATGAGTACATCGACATCGAGATGAAGCAATTCATCTTGAGTAAGTTGCTCTGTTCCAGGCATATTAAGGCTGCCATTTTCAGTTAGGTAATCCCATAACTTTGCAACGGATTCAAACCCTGTGACCCCGCCGTGCATATCGCTGACTGCAACTACCTTTAAACCGAAATTCTCGAGGGCCAGCGCAGCCCAATATCCGACTTTTCCAAAACCTTGGATTGCCACCGTTGCGCCTTGCGCATCAATTCCACGAACACGAAGCGCTTCAAGCGTCGAGATCGCAACCCCATCGCCTGTGGCAGATGTGCGCCCGAGAGATCCACCTAAAACAATTGGCTTACCTGTAACGACTCCTGGAACCGAAAATCCTGCATTGACCGAGTACGTATCCATCATCCAAGCCATATTACGTTCATCTGTGCCGACATCCGGTGCGGGAATGTCACGTTCTGGGCCGATGATGGGCAGAATTTCAGATGTATAGCGGCGAGTAAGACGCTCATTTTCAGCTAGCGAGAGCGAATGGGCATCAACTGCGATACCGCCTTTTGCGCCACCGTACGGAAGATTTGTAAGCGCGCACTTCCAGGTCATCAACATGGCTAGAGCGACTGTTTCATCCATATCTATCTGTGGGTGAAAGCGAACCCCGCCTTTGGATGGACCGCGAGTTGTTGAATACTGAACTCGGAAGCCTTTATACATTTCAACGCTACCGTTGTCGCGGCGCAACGGAACCGCTACTTCGAGAATTCTGCGGGGAGTTGAGAGGGTTTGCCAATCATTTTCTGAAAGGTCTAAAAGTTCTACAGCCCTGCGCAATTGAGCGCGAGCAGTTTCAAGAGTTGACTCCGTTGTCATAGATTCACTCTAGCTGAATTTAGGAAAAAAAGTATTACAAAAGGTCTTTTTATTCCATGCCTGCGACAATATTTTTATATGTTAGCGGCATCTGCTTCACGCGAACCCCAATTGCAGCATGCAGAGCATTTGCTATTGCAGCTCCTGTGGGCCCGATAGATGCCTCGCCAGCGCCCAACGTTGGCATTTTAGGACGAGAAATAATCTCTGTTGTAATAATAGGGACGTCTGAGAATTTTACGATTGGGTAATCTTCCCAATTATTGGTTACAACTTTGCCTTCTTTAATATGAACTTCCTCTTTCGTTGTCCAGCTCATTGATTGCAGGGCGCCACCTTCGATTTGATTCTTAACTCCATTAGGATTAATTACTAAACCAACATCTACTTCTCCCCCTCTACTTCT
>DJBN01000108.1:4045-4740 GCA_002430075.1 Actinobacteria bacterium UBA5975
TTAATTACTAAACCAACATCTACGGCGATCCAGAGATGAGTGACCTTAAGAGATTCCTCTGCCTCAACTTGCGCAACAACAGCGCACCAAGCGCCCTTATTCTTATATCGTGCAAAGCCAATTCCTTGACCAGCGCCATCTTTTAGCTTCTGTCCCCAACGAGAGATTTGGGCCACCTTCTCAATCACATCTCTTCCACGAGAGTCACTCAAATGTCGAAGTCTAAATTCAACCGGATCTTGACCACTTGTAAAAGCCAGCTCATCTAAGAAAGATTCAATTGCAAAGACATTGAGATGGGCGCCGAGTGCTCGCATTGCTGAAGTTCGAATCGGCATCTCCAGTAAACGTTCAGTGACAACCTTGGCATTTTTAAAATCGTATAAAGGAATTGAGTTTCGCCCTGTACCTCCGCCTCTCGGCATTGGTGGGTCGCCTGCTGCGGGAATTGCTTGACCATCTGCAATATGCGAGTAAGCCAAGAGAGATGGCGTAGGCAGTGTGAATGGTCGAGTGGAGTGTCCATTACCCCTGACGAGGTGGGACCACTGAATAATTGCCCCAGTGTCATCTAATTGTGCGCCTAATTCGGCCTGCATCGCAGGGCCAAAGGGAGCCCAGCTGAGTTCATCATCGCGAGACCACGTAACGAGAACAGGTCTGCCAGGTACTTCGCGTGCGACTAGTACAGCATC
>DJBN01000108.1:4941-5163 GCA_002430075.1 Actinobacteria bacterium UBA5975
AAGGCCACATCATCTGCGCCGTTATGTCCGTAGCAACCTGCGCCCTCAATATGGCTGATTGAAATCTCGGCCTCATCGATTTTTAGGGCCCTAGCAATATCACTTCTGAGCGGATAGATACCTTGTGATTGTGACCATATCTTCAATTTGGAATCGTCCCACTGGGCAATTGCAGTTACAGTTCCTATGGAAGCGTGAGAAATAAATGGTCGAGAATATGTT
>DJBN01000108.1:5329-5923 GCA_002430075.1 Actinobacteria bacterium UBA5975
ATGGTCGAGAATATGTTGCACGCATCTGGATAGCATTATCGTTAAAAGCGCCTGCTTCGTGAACAATCTGTGAATCCCTAGCTGATTTATTAAGAAATGTATTTACATCATCAGTATTGAAAGCATTTGCAGGAATGCTCCATTTAGCTGCCTCTGAGAGCTTTTCTACAGCATCAATTGCCGAATACTCATCACAAGCAATCACGGCGGCAAAAGATCCATTTCGAATAATCTTTATAACGCTTGGACTAGATGATTCCGATGGCATTGAAATTAATTCAGCTCCACGGACTGGGGGCCTTAAGACTCGTGCAAATAAAAGCCCATCAAATCTCTGATCTTGAATAAAAGTTGCTTGGCCCGCTAATTTTGACGCTAGTTCCAAATTATTAATGTCATGGCCAACAATTGTGTAGTCGGAAGAATTCTTCGTCCACACTTCAATCTCAACATCGATATTCCAGCCAGATGTTAATTGCACCTGCCAGTAATCGGAATCCTTAGCGACTCTATATGCAGTCGCTGAAGCAAGGCGCAGAGCTAACCCAGAATCTTGGATAGAAAGACTTCCCGCAGTAAAACTTTCATCGGGAT
>DJBN01000108.1:6010-8367 GCA_002430075.1 Actinobacteria bacterium UBA5975
AATTAAAATCTGGCAAGCACCTAAATCTACTCGTAGCTCTTCAGAGACAATTTGTGTTAGCGCAGTTCGAATTCCCTGACCGAATTCAACTTTTCCCGTCTTAATTCCTACAACGCCTTGGATTGAGAAATCTAGCCAGTCGGAAACTTTAGGCGATTTAATTAGAGATTCGGGTGTAGTCATTATTGTTGTCCTGCTTGAGCAACTGCGTCGATGATCCGATTATGTGCTCCGCAGCGGCACAAGTGCCCGTCTAAGCCATGGGCGATTGAATCTCTATCGAGCTTCTGATCGTTCTCTATTAAAGATGTGGCACGCATCAGTAAACCGGATATACAGAAACCACACTGGGCAGCTTGCAAGTCAGCTACGCAAGACTTGAGTTTATTAAGAGTGGGATTTTCTTCACTTTCGACGGTCTCAATTTCCTTATCTCCGACCGACCAAATTGGTGTATCGCAAGAATGAATTGGAACCCCATTGAGCAGAACAGTGCAAGCACCACAAAGACCGCTACCGCAGCCAAATCTGGTCCCAATAAGATTCAAATAATTTCGTAGCACCCAGAGTAGAGGAGTTTTCTCTTCGCAGTTAACCGAATAGTCTTTACCATTGACGCTAATTTGAAAATTCATACTCACCCCGCAGTTCTCCAAATAGTAGCCAATGGTAGCCTAGAACGTTAGGAAAACGAGAAAGAACTTTTTGAAATTAAAGAAATTAATCGAGAGATGAGGACGAGATGAATAAAATTCGTATCGGACAGTTTAGCCAATCACCAAACATGCTTGTCATCAAGAAGCTAAATCTTCTGCCTGAATTTGAATTAGATATCTCGAACGTTCAATCTTCACCGGGACAATTTCAATCGCTACAGTCTGATGAGCTCGACATAGCGATCACTAGCCCAGATAACGTGCTGCTATTCGGAACGACCGATGAGAACCCAATCGGAGTTCAATGCGAATTGAATATTTTGAGATCAATTGACAAGGGGCTCAAGCTCTCGTTAGTTTCAAATTCCTCAGCACATCAACTTGAAGATTTGCAGAGCTTGCGTTTCTCCATAGATTCTCCAGCAAGTGGTTTCTCCTTCCTGTTGAAATCTATGGCAAGAAAATTAGGGGCTCGTCCTGAAGATTTCCACTATGTATCTGGTGGATCTACTCCCAAACGACTTAATGGAATTATCGAAGGAGAAGCTGAAGCAACAATTCTTAATGCCGAATCAGTCGTGAAAGCTGAGGAACTTGGATACAAGAATTGGGTAGATGTCTCGCAAGTCGCCCCTGGTTACTTGGGTACCGTGCTGTGCGCAAAGAAAGAGAATCGCACTGCCAATTTCATGGACCCATTCCTTACTGCATGGGAAAACTCAACACAGTGGCTGCTTGAGCAAGATTTTCAAGGCTATTCATCGATATTTGAAGGCATGGAATCGAAAATCAATAGCGCCAGTTACTTTTCAATTCTTCAGAACAAACAACATGGAATGACTGCGTCAAATGAGGCAAATCTAGATGCTTTAGAGAGTCTCATTGAAATTCGAAGAGAGTCAGGCGGATATGTTCCCGAGCCAAGTTCCTTACATCAGTTATTTAATTAACGTCAGCCAGGAAAATCTAAACCGAGATCTTTCATTACAACCATTGCGGCATTACGCCCTGGTACGCCCGTGATTGAACCTCCGGGGTGAGTTGTTCCGCCGGTTTGATAAAGCCCAGCAATTGGGGTCTTATGCGATGCCCAACCTGCGGCTGGACGCAATGGGCCAGAGAAGGCCGCGCTGCGATCTCCTCCGTGCCAGCACCCATCGATCATATGAGGATTGCCACGTTCGAAATCTATGGGTGATTTAACCAATTTTGCGATCACATTTGATTCGGTCATATTTGGCATGAAAGTCTGAACCAACTTCATCATATTAATCTCATGTTGATCTTTGGCATCATCCCAAGATTTTGCACCATATGGTGGAATAAATGAGGCAGGGAAGAGAACCTTGACCGTGTGCTTATCTTTAGGAGCTCGTGCCGGGTCAACCAGAGTTGGGGTAGCAACCAAAAGGTGTGGCGCAGATTCAATCGGTAGTCGATCTTTAATACGTCTTAACATGTCGAGACTATCTTGTGGCCAAGGCATGTATCCAGAACTTACAGCTGTATCTGAGACTTCTTTACCTTTAAATACAGGTGCTTCATTAGTTGCCATATAAATCGCGTAACCGGGAGTTCCTACATCATATGTTTGAGCACCATACAAGAATCCAGGTTCTAGCAGGGACTGGTCTAACATCTCAATTAAGTGCTTGATATGAATGGTTGAAACTACGCAATCTGTAGCTATGTATTGGTTTC
>DJBN01000033.1:0-2642 GCA_002430075.1 Actinobacteria bacterium UBA5975
CAGGTTCGATTCCTGCCAGGCGCGCATGGCCAACGAACAACCCAACCTGATCTGGATCGATTGCGAGATGACGGGTCTTTCTCTAGAGAAAGATGTCCTGGTTGAAATCGCCGTCCTTGTTACTGACTCACAGTTAAACCTCATCGGTGATGGTGTGGATGTGGTGATTAAGGCCAGCGCCGAGGCGTTAGCTGGAATGAATGAATTTGTAACGCAGATGCACACCACCTCTGGATTAATCACAGAGATACCAAATGGAGTTTCAGTATCAGAGGCCGAAGATTTAATTATTAAATACCTTGAAAGTACAAATACTTCTGCTGGAAAATCACCGTTAGCAGGTAACTCAGTCTCTGTTGATCGCTCCTTTATTGCCCGCGATATGCCACGCCTTAATGATTACCTGCACTATCGCACCATCGATGTTTCTTCAGTTAAAGAACTTGCCCGCCGCTGGAATGCCAAGGTTTATTTCAACTCCCCTGCCAAGACCGGCAACCACCGCGCCCTTGGCGATATCCGAGATTCCATCGCCGAACTTCAGTACTACCGCAAATCCGTCTTTATCGAGCCAGTCTAGATTTATCTCTCAGGGCTGCTTACAGGTAAAGTAGCCCCTGCACAGCACATGGTGGGCGTAGCTCAGCTGGTAGAGCACTCGGTTGTGGTCCGAGATGTCGCGGGTTCGAGCCCCGTCGTTCACCCCAAGTTTTTGAAGTTCTGCATTCTTAACACGCTACATAAAAGAGAGTTGGATCTTATGATCTTCGACGTTGTTGTTGAAATTCCAGCAGGTTCACGAAATAAGTACGAGATCAATCATGACACTCACGAAATTCGTCTCGACCGTATGCTCTTTACAGCAACTCGCTTTCCCCATGACTATGGCTTTGTAAAGAACACGCTCTCTAATGATGGCGATCCACTTGATGCCCTCATTCTTCTCGATGAGCCAACGTTTCCTGGCTGCGTCGTTTCTTGCCGCGTTATCGGAATGTTTCGAATGACCGATGAAAAAGGTGGAGATGACAAGTTGCTCTGCGTAGCAGCTGGAGATATTCGCAAGAACTACTTAAAAGATCTATCTGATGTTCCTTCTTATGAGCTCGATGAAATCAAACACTTCTTCGAGGTCTACAAGACTCTTGAACCGGGCAAAGAAGTGCATGGCGGAGATTGGGTTGGCCACGATGCAGCCGAGGAAGAAATTCAAGCCTCCTACGCACGTTATAAAGAGATTGAGTAAGAATGCAGGCGCTCAAGACACAGAGTTGGGCAACACCTGCATCCCAAGAGTTAATTACTCGTATTGCATCGCAGGTAGATTCAAAGTCAGCAGCTGACGTTCAAAAATGGATTGAAGAGTTAGCTCAAGAGAACCATCGCCTTCACGATATTGAAGGCATCAACCTCAATCCCGCAACAAATATTCTTAATCCTCGCGCAGAGAAAATGCTTTCATCAGGAATGGGTTCGCGTGCATCTCTTGGCTTACCTGGCGATAAGTATGAAACTGGCCTTGGTGCGATAGAACAGATTGAAATCATTACACAAGAACTTGCCTGCGAAGTCTTCGGTTCCACCTACGCAGAATTCCGCGTTCCATCTGGTGCCATTGCAAATTTGTATGCATTTATGGCGAACACCGAACCCGGTGACACCATCATCGCTCCCCCGCCATCTATTGGTGGCCACGTTACCCACCATAAAGGTGGCTCTGCAGGGCTTTATAGACTCAATACGATTTCAGCACCTGTTACCGAGGCGGGCTACACAATCGATATCGATGCCTTAAGAAAACTTGCTCACGAAGTAAAGCCCACAATGATCACTGTCGGTGGATCTCTCAATCTCTTCCACCATCCCATCGCACAAGTTCGCGAGATAGCTGATGAAGTTGGCGCAAAAGTTCTCTTCGATGCAGCGCACTTATGCGGCATGATCGCTGGAAAGGTTTGGCCACAACCACTTGAAGAGGGCGCACATTTGATGACCTTCTCCACCTATAAGTCACTCGGTGGTCCTGCAGGAGGACTCATTGTCACCAACGATGATGCCATCGCACAGAAGCTTGATGCCATCGCATACCCAGGCCTGACAGCAAACTTCGATGCCGCAAAAACTGCAGCTCTTGGAATCACACTTCAAGATTGGAAGACGGTCGGCCCTGCCTTCGCGCAGATGATGGTGCAAACTTCACAAGCTCTTGCGCAAAACCTGCAGAACCGCGGAGTCAATATCTACGCTTCTGATAGAGGATTTACAACATCTCATCAATTCGCAATTCTGGCAGCCCCTTACGGTGGTGGTCAGCGAGCTGCAAAGCGCATGGGAGAAGCAGGGCTACTTGCATGCGGAATTGGGCTTCCAATCGCACCCGTTGATGGAGACCTCAATGGCCTACGAATTGGAACCCCTGAAATCGTGAGGCTTGGAATGAAAGTTGAACATATGGATCAACTCGCTGATTTCATTGCCCGCTCTTTGGATCTTTCAAATGATGCGCATTTGATTCAGCGTGAAATCACCGAATGGCGCAAGCAATTTATCGGTGTTCACTACACCGTAGATCTTCCTAACTAATCGGCAACTTCTGCGTCGGGCACTTCTCTAATATCAATTGCATCGCAGCTTTCTCAGGC
>DJBN01000033.1:2774-3918 GCA_002430075.1 Actinobacteria bacterium UBA5975
TGGCAGCTTTCTCAGGCGGCACAACCCATAACGAATACTTTGCCTTCACTGCAATCTGCTGAGCCACAAATGCACACCTAAAACTCTTAAGGGGTGGCAACCATGTTGCTGCATCGCCATCGCCCTTCTGCGAATTCAGCCGGCCCTTTACAGCAAAGAGATTAAGAGGGTCGTTGGCGAGCGCTTTACGTTGATCTGCGCTTAACTTGAAAGCACCTGTCTGCCAGGCATTCGAGAGCGCGACCACATGGTCAATCTGAACTGCCATGCTGGTGATATTGCCCCTGAGAAAATTAATTGTTTCGCCTGAATATCGATCAACAAGCATGCCGGAGAGGACAACGCAGTCGCGTGTTTTCACTTTGTAGATAATGGATGTCAGGTCTCGATTTAAAATATCGTTGCGGGTGTCACATCCATTGCGATCTACATCAGCCCATCTCTGGCCAAATTGCGCTCGCATATATCCAGTCTTCGGAGCTCGACCCTTGACGGGTAGCGTATCCAGTACGGCCATAGCCAGCCCCGACGGCTTATCTGCGGCCCAAGAAATTGCTGGGGGTATCCCGACAAGAGATGCGAGTAAAAGTACTGATACCCGTATTTCCCAGCGAGACATATCTCAATCTTCGCGCCATCAGGATGGTTAGACAAGGGCCGCTGCGCTGGTAGGGTCTGCTCTGCATTTAAGTGTTTCGGCGCTTAAATGGGCTGTTAGCTCAGTTGGTAGAGCAAGCGACTCTTAATCGCTGGGTCGTAGGTTCGAATCCTACACAGCCCACTTAATCCACTCATATGCCTCAATGTATGGGTGGATTGTCATTCTTTTTGAGTATTAAATTTTGGAAGATGCAGATCGTAGTAAATCGAAATAATTCGAGTCAGGATTACGACAACTCCCCCCAGAAGCGCTGAAATGTTCTGAGAAGCGTTAAGTTGGTGAAGCAAAACAAAGGCCGAAGCTCCCATAAGTGCAGAAGTGCCGATAGTTTCACGATGGAGCAAGACGGGCGCAACCTGACAGAGCACATCTCGAAGCAGTCCGCCTGTTACAGCGGTAATTACTCCAAGAATAAGTGCTGCGAACCAAGTTGCTTCCATTTCGAAGGCAAGTTGAACTCCAGAGACTGTTGCCACGGCTAGT
>DJBN01000060.1 GCA_002430075.1 Actinobacteria bacterium UBA5975
CTGGAATACCGAGTCTGTCGTATGTGTTCTTAATATCATCTGGCAAGTCATCCCACGTGGTTGCTTGCTTCTCGGTTGAGCGAACGAAGTACTTGATTGTGTCGAAGAATATTCCTGAAAGATCTGAACCCCATGATGGCATTGGCTTCTTGTAGAAAAGACCAAGGCCCTTAAGGCGAAGGTCGAGCATCCACTGTGGCTCACTCTTCTTAGCGCTGATGTCGCGAACAACTTCTTCGCTCAATCCGCGTTTGGCGTTAGAGCCTGCATCATTGGTATCTGACCAGCCGTACTCATAATTTCCGAGACCATCGAGTTCAGGATGTGATGTTGTCATGATGACGCCTTTCCAGCGGTTGTAGTTTTTTTAGATGAATTGTTTATTAAGTTGGGAATATAGGTAGTGCAAACTCCATCGCCATGCGCGATTGTTGCTAAACGTTGCACGTGAGTGCCAAGAATTTTGGAGAAGATCTCAGTTTCAGCTTCGCAGAGCTGTGGGAACTCAGCTGCCACATGTGCGATTGGACAGTGGTGCTGGCAAATCTCTTCGCCACTTCCGCGTACTTCAACGCTTGCTGCATAGCCTTGTTCGGTAAGAAATGAGGCAAGGGCTTCGGTCTTATTAGAGCTCTTGGCAATTGAGATAGAAGCCTTACGTTCAATATCGTCGGCACGTGACTGCGCAAAGGCTTGTACTACATGCTCTCCAGATTGAGCAGAGATAAATTTAAGAGCAGCTACTGCTAAGTCATCGTAAGAATGTTCAAATTGCTCACGGCCTGCATCGGTCATGACGAAAACTTTTGAGGGACGACCCCGTCCGCGGATAGGAGTCAGATGAGGGTCGCGAGCTTCTAGAATTCCGTCTCCGACGAGAAGATCGAGATGGCGGCGAATACCAGCGGGAGTCAGCTTGAGGCGTTCACCCAAAACCACGGCCGTTGAAGGCCCATTTTCGAGGATTGAGCGCGCAATAGCATCGCGTGTGCTCTCATCATCTATTTTCACAACAGTATTGTGTCTTAATTCCGCCATTGGCGCCACTTAAGAGCCTGACGCGCCCGCCCCTCTTTCAGGCCTAGGCTACGGAGAATGAGTAGTCGTTTAGAGCCATTCTCGCGCCGATTGTTGCCACCGCTGACGGGTCTACTCCTCTTCCTCCAAGGAGCACTGGTCATAACGGGAGGCGCGGTCCGTCTGACAGGTTCAGGGCTTGGGTGCCCAACATGGCCAGAATGCACAGCAGGTTCATACACGCCTGTAAGTAATCAGGTCGAAGGTCAGTTGCATGCCTGGATTGAATTTGGAAATCGTCTCCTTACCTTCGCACTCTTCTTTGCAGCGATTGCAACACTGATCGCGGTTCTACGTTCTCGTCGTCGTGATTTAAGATTTTTAGCAGCTACACAGATCTTAGGAATTCTCGGTCAAGGAGTTCTAGGCGGAATCACCGTTCTTACAAATCTCAACCCACTTGCTGTCGCATCTCACCTCTTGCTTTCCATGTTGCTGATAGCGGCTGCGACTTCGCTTCATTCACGGCGACATCATCCGCAGGTGCGGACTTCTTCAACACAAGTTCGAATTTCGCGAATCTCACTTTTACATATCAATCTTGCTTTTACTGCAATCGCGCTTGGAACACTCGTAACGGGCACTGGTCCTCATGCCGGCGATATCAGTTCTCCGCGACTGAACTTTGCAATAACAACTATCGCGCGGATTCATAGCGCATCCGTCTGGCTGCTTATCATCGTCACAGTTTTATTCTTTATCTCTCGTGGCATACGTTTTGAGACCAAACGTTGGCTTACAATTTTTCTCGTCCTGGCGTCTGCTCAGGGCGCACTTGGATACATTCAATATTTCTTAGGGGTTCCAGAAATTCTCGTTGGTTTTCACCTCTTGGGTTCTGTTCTAGTCTGGATCGCAGCGTGGCGAATCCGACTATCTGTAGTTCGCAAACACGCATAAGGAGAATAAAATGTCGCAGATTCCAGGTTGGTCAGAGCTCGATGATCGCGCTGTTCTATACGCGCGCGCCCTTGCGATGGATGCGGTTCAAAAAGTTGGCAATGGCCATCCGGGTACTGCTATGGCCTTAGCTCCCGTTGCCTACAATCTCTTCCAGCGTCACTTGGTACACGACCCAGCTGACCCACACTGGGTTGGGCGAGATAGATTCATTCTCTCGTGTGGACATTCCTCTTTAACTTTGTACACCCAACTTTTTTACAGTGGCTATGGACTTGAGTTAGAGGATCTTCAATCCTTCAGGACATGGAATTCACTCACGCCAGGCCATCCAGAGTTCGGTCATACCGCCGGAGTTGAAATGACTACAGGTCCATTAGGTGCAGGCGTTGCAACCTCTGTTGGCTTTGCGATGGCTGCAAGGTATGAAAGAGGGCTACTCGATCCTGATGCAGCCGCAGGAACGTCAATTTTTGATCACACTACTTGGGTTCTCTGCTCTGATGGAGATTTGCAAGAGGGTGTTTCGGGCGAAGCATCTTCATTGGCAGGCACACAAGCGCTCGGTAATCTCAACGTTATTTACGATGATAATCGCATCTCAATTGAAGGAGATACGCATCTGGCATTTACAGAAGATGTTGCAGCCCGTTATCGCGCTTACGGTTGGCATGTCCAAGAAGTGGAAGCGCTTGCAGATGGAAATGTAGATCTAGCGGCCCTTGATAAGGCGATGGTTACTGCTAAAGCTGAAACGTCCAAACCTTCTCTCATCCGCATGCACTCGGTCATTGCATGGCCAGCGCCAAAGTTACAAGGAACAGCGAAGTCTCACGGCTCAGCACTTGGTGATGACGAGATTGCCGCAACGAAGAAAGAGCTCGGTCTTAATCCTGACGAAAAGTTTGCAATGCCAAGTGATGTTCTCAACCATGTACGGGGCGTCAAAGAGCGCGGAGCTGCCGCCCATCGTAAATGGAATACACAATTTGCTACCTGGCAGGAGGATCATCCAGATCGCGCCGCGTTGCTTACAAGACTTATTGCGCGCGAATTACCGAAGGGTTGGGATGCATCCATTCCAAACTTTGAAGCAGGAAAAGATCTTGCTACGCGAGCAGCCTCAGGACACGTCATCAATGCGATTGCCAAGGTATTACCCGAATTCTGGGGCGGCTCTGCAGATTTAGCAGATAGCAATAACACCACTATCGAGGGTGGAAAATCATTTCTTCCCGCTTCTAGCTCGATGCCAGATTCAAGTCCCTACGGTCGCATCATCCACTTTGGAATTCGTGAACATGCGATGGGATCAATACTCAATGGAATAACTCTGCATGGGTTATCGCGCTGCTTTGGTGGCACCTTTGCAGTCTTTAGCGATTACATGAGGCCAGCAGTTCGATTAGCAGCCCTGATGGATATACCCACAACATTTGTTTGGACCCATGATTCAATCGGACTTGGCGAAGATGGACCGACTCATCAACCCGTCGAACACTTCGCAGCCCTTCGCGCTATCCCGAATTTTTCAGTGATACGTCCAGCTGATGCAAATGAAGTTTCGCAAGCATGGCGTTCCATCATTCTGCGCAACAAGCCAGCCGGCATCTTGCTCTCAAGACAGAATTTACGCACTGTTGATCGCGCGACTCATGGTGCTGCAACTGGAGTAGATAAAGGCGCATACATTCTTAAGGAGTCGAGCACCAAGCCTCAGGTTGTCATCATCGCTACGGGCTCTGAAGTCGGGTTGGCCCTCGATGCTCAATCCACGCTAGAAGCTTTAGGTGTGGGAACACGAGTAGTGAGCGCACCATGTCTTGAATGGTTTAACGAAGAGCCAGTCTCTTACAGAGAATCAATCCTTCCAAGATCTGCGCTGCGGGTAAGTGTGGAAGCTGGAATAGCTCAAGGGTGGCGTGAATACGTCGGTGATACTGGACTCATCATTTCACTTGATCATTTCGGTGCATCTGCAGGAGCTACAAAACTTTTTGCTGAGTTCGGATTTAGCGCCGAGCGTATCGTTGCAGATATCCAAAAAGCGCTATCTTCATGAATATTTCAGGACCCTCACTTGCCCATGTAGATCGGACAAGTGAGCTCTATCTTCAGCTTACTTCAGCACATCAGCGCCTTGCAAAGAAAGATCCCACCATCTGGGGCCCAAAGGCTGCAACTGAGGCAGCGGTCCGTTTGAATTGGGTAGACCTGCCCGAGAATTCGACCTCACTCTTGACAGAAATTTCTTCCTTAACTCAAAAATTTTTATCGCTCAAGCGAGTTGTTCTCTGCGGAATGGGTGGTTCCTCCCTTGGGCCAGAAGTAATTGCTCTGACATACAAAAAAGAAATCTTTATCTTCGACTCAACAGATCCCAACTATGCACGGCAAGCGATAGGCAATCGCCTTTCCGATACTCTCGTCGTCGTTAGTTCAAAGTCCGGTTCGACAATAGAAACTTCCTCCCAGCGCGCGCTTTTTCAAGACCAATTTATGCAGGCTGGACTTAGCCCAACCGAGCATATGATTTTTGTAACTGACCCGGCCTCTCCTCTTGATGTCGAAGTTCGCGCTCAGGGTTACTCCGTTCTAAATGCAGATCCCAACGTTGGTGGCAGATTTAGCGTTCTGAGCGCCTTTGGCCTCTTACCGAGCGCGCTCATTGGCGTAGATATCCAATCTCTTGTCAGTGATGCTCATCATGAAAAGGAGAGATTCCTTGATCAAAGCGAGCAAATCCTCGATGTCGCTTATCTGCTTTTGACGCAGAGTTCGCAATACATCGGATTTACCGACGATGGTTCAAACGTTCCAGGCTTATCGGATTGGATTGAACAACTTATCGCTGAATCAACAGGCAAAGAGGAGAAGGGTCGATTGCCGATTGCAACCGAGAGCGTCTGGCTCTCACGGATTGGCGGAGCATTTTCAGTAGCCTTTGCTACATCTGCTGCCGATCTTTGCGTTGAAGGATCTCTTGGTGGGCACTTTATTTTTTGGGAATGGGTTACCGCCTTATTAGGCGCCGGACTTGCTATCGATCCGTTCAACCAACCTAATGTCACTGAAGCCAAAGAGCAGACATCAAGTTGTTTAGCGCAATGGAATAACGTAGTTCCATCAATGAAACCTGCTATCTCCGAAGGAAGCGTTGAAATTTTTGGAGATGGTCAATCTCTCAAAGACTCCCTGGCAACTTTTATCGAAGATGTCAAAGATGGAGGCTACATTGCCATCATGGCCTATTTAGATCGCATCGATGATGTCAAGATTGCTCAGTTGCGCTCGATTTTGTCCGAAAAATCTGCTCGCCCCACAACCTTTGGCTGGGGCCCTCGCTTCTTGCATTCCACTGGCCAGTTCCACAAGGGTGGACAGAGGAATGGCTCTTTTCTGCAAATCACAGCTGAAACAGATTGTGATTACATAATTTCACAACGCCCCTACTCATTGCGAACACTCTTCTTCGCGCAAGCAATTGGCGATAATCGAGCCTTAATGAAAAGAAAGTACCCGCTCCTTCGTCTGCATATGCAGAATAGAAGTGCGGGTATCGATCAAATTATCGCAGCTGCCAAATCCCTTTAAAGCAAATTATTCGATGTCATCTCCGCGAAGCTTGCGGAGTGCATCTTCGAGAATCTTTTCGCCCTCTTTATCAGTGCGACGTTC
>DJBN01000107.1:0-1566 GCA_002430075.1 Actinobacteria bacterium UBA5975
CCAAGAATTGTTGTCTGTGTTCCTTCAGGTATAACAGGTGTTGAACAGCGTGCAGTAAAAGATGCAGGTTATGCCGCCGGCGCCCGTAAGGTTTATATTATTGAAGAACCAATGGCTGCAGCGATCGGTGCAGGACTTCCAATCCACGAGCCAACAGGAAATATGGTTGTTGATATCGGCGGAGGAACAACTGAAGTTGCGGTGATTTCTCTCGGTGGAATCGTGACCGCTCTATCTATTCGTATCGGTGGAGATGAGCTCGATCAGTCGATTATTAACTGGACTAAGCGTGAATATTCGCTACTTCTGGGTGAGCGGACAGCCGAAGAAATCAAAATGGCTATCGGTTCTGCATACCCACTACAAGGCGAAAATGATGCAGAAATCCGCGGACGAGATCTTGCAACGGGCCTTCCAAAGACAATCGTTGTGACAGCTGCTGAAATTCGTAAGGCGCTTGAAGAACCCGTAAATCAGATTATTAATGCAGTTAAGGCGACACTTGATAAGTGCCCACCTGAACTCTCATCCGATCTCATGGATCGCGGAATTGTTCTTACCGGCGGTGGAGCACTTCTTAAGGGAATCGACGAACGTCTTCGTAAAGAAACTGGCATGCCAATTCATATTGCGGATCGCCCACTCGATGCAGTTGTTGAAGGCTCTGGCAAATGTATTGAAGAGTTCGAAGCCCTTGAAAAGGTTTTGATCTCCGAGCCTCGTCGATAGGTAATCCAAGTGCGCTACGGCGGCGACAACCGCGGTCGCTTACTTATTATCATTTTAGTTGTCACCTCGCTCTTGCTCATCACACTCGACTTACGTGGAGTGCGAGTAATTGACGGATTGCGCACCGGAACTCAGACCGCTCTCACCCCCGTTCAAAGACTTGGCTCGTGGGCAGTCTCACCATTTCGAAACTTTCTCTCTGATGTAACCCACCTTGGTCGCACCCGTAATGAAATTGAAAAACTTAAAGATGATAATGACCAACTCAGATTGGCGCTGCAAAATCGCGAAGTTGCCGACATTCAATTAAAGCAGCTCAAGAAGGTTCTCGACCTTGCCGGTAATGGTGGCTATAAGGTTGTTGCTGCCAAAGTCATTTCACAAGGATCTAGTACTTCATTTACTCAAACAATCACAATTGATGCAGGTACCACTTCGGGCGTCTTTACAAATATGACTGTGCTCTCAGGCTACGGCTTGGTTGGAGTCGTGAAGTATGCATATGCCAATAGCGCACTGGTTCAGTTGGCATCAGATCCTGCATTTAAGATTGGTGCGCGCATTGCACGATCTGAACAGATAGCGATTTTAAGCGGACAGGGCACCCGAAAAGGCTTATTGCAGCTTCTCGACAACTCCTCTGAGATTAAGAAGGGCGATGTTCTTCTAGCTCGAGGAAGTCAAAAGGGCCGTCCTTTTGTTCCTGGAGTTCCAATTGGCGAAGTTATATCGGTCAGTAATTCACCGGGAGCACTCACTGAAACTGCAGAAGTAAAGTTCTATACAAATTTTTCAACTCTTGGAGTCGTCGCAGTCGTAGTCTCAGAGCCGAGATCA
>DJBN01000107.1:1791-3427 GCA_002430075.1 Actinobacteria bacterium UBA5975
CAGAGCCGAGATCAGATCCCAGAGATGCATTGGTACCGTCAAAGCCACAACCAACACCAATTCCCACAGTGACTATCTACGCCACGCCCGGAGCTGATACTCCATCACCGGCGGCTACCAACTAACAATGTCACTGCGCAGATTCTTTTCCTCGGCTCCACTCTTCATCTTCATATTTTTAATTCAAGAGGCACTTGTGACTCAGATGCGTTTACCTGCCGGAAGTTTTAATCTAATTCTTATCTTTGCCCTTATTTGGTCGGCGCTCAGCACTCCTGAAATTGGAGCGCTCACAGGCTTCGGCGCAGGGATCATGATGGATCTGTCGCAGACCTCGCCTGGCCCAATGGGACATTGGACTCTGGTCATGATCTTTGCCTGTTACGTCGTCGCTTTTCTTGGATATGGCGATGACAATGTGCGTGGTAATCCAATCAATATAATTTTGCTAACCGTTGTCGGGGTAGCCAGTGCTCAATCCGTATTCTTGTTGTTGGGCTTTCTGCTTGGTCAAGCAATTGGCAGTTTTCAACAAGCGCTGCTAGTAATTGCAGGAACTGCTTTCTGGACCTTGATTATTTCACCACTTATCCTTAAAGCAGTCTCATTTATACATTCAGCAGTATTCGGAATGCACTCACGTATATGAATCAACGTTCTCGCTTAAGTCTTGTTGTCACCCAAATTTTCATTGCCTCTCTGATGGTTGCTCTCTTTGGACGTTTGTTCTATCTACAGATTGCAGCTGGTCCTATATATCGCGACGCAGCGCTCAGTATTCAGAGTAGAGATGTCGTCGTACCTGCCAATAGAGGATTTATTGTTGATTCATCTGGCGTTCCGCTGGCTCTTAATAAAGTCGGTCTAGCAATTACTGTAGATCGCACAAAGATTGATACTTTGCCAGATAAGGGTGACGCCGTTATTCGCAGCGTTGTGAAACTCCTGAGGTTAAATTTTGAAGATATTTGGCAACGCACACGGTTGTGCGGAGAACTGCCCGCCGGCAAGAAAGCAGGATGCTGGACTGGTTCGCGTTTTCAACCTATTCCAATTACAAAGAACGCCGATCCCGATCTGGCCCTGCGCATCGTTGAGCGATCTGATCGCTATCCGGGCGTGACAGCATCACCGATTGCAATTAGAAGTTATCCGAAAACTCTTGGGGTAAATGGTGGACATGTTCTGGGTTATGTCGGGCCTCTGACTGACCGAGATCTCTCTGGTGCAAATGGTCGTTCATATTTTAGATCGGAGTCAATCGGCAAGGCTGGTCTTGAAATTCAATATGACGAATACCTGCGCGGGGTTCCGGGAATTCAAACCTTTATCGTAGATAGAAAAGAAGCGGTTACAACAACTAGTAAAGTCACAGAGCCAATAGCAGGCGAACATTTAGTCACCAGTTTGGATGTTCGCATTCAAACAACAGCCGAGTCTGCTCTGGCAGATGCAGTACGACGTGCTCGTGCATCAGGTTATCGCGCAGATGGGGGAGCAGCAGTTGTGCTGGATGTACGTAATGGGCAAGTCTTAGCGATTGCATCGTATCCAACCTATGATCCCAACGCATTTGAAAAAGGGTTGACTGTTCAAGAGGCGAAAGATCTATACAGCGAAAAGACAGGTGTCCCAG
>DJBN01000107.1:3523-18046 GCA_002430075.1 Actinobacteria bacterium UBA5975
GCGAAAAGACAGGTGTCCCAGCTCTGAATAGAGCGCTCCAGGGTTTATATGCCCCAGGTTCTACATTTAAAGCTGTCTCGCTGATTGCTGCAAAGAATGCTGGATATAACCTCAACGCATCGTATGCCTGCCCTAAAGAGGTTCAAGTTGGAACTCGTGCCTTTCAGAATTTTGAAAGTAAAGCCCAAGGAACTCTCACAATGAAGAAAGCGATAGCGGTTTCATGTGACACGATTTGGTACAAGATTGCTTATGACGAATGGCTACGAGATGGCGGACTTAAGCCTAAATCTAGCCCCAACGATTACTTCTTCACCGCGGCGAAGAAATTTCAAATTGGCGAGAAAACCGGTGTAGATCTACCTTCAGAATCTTCTGGTCGCCTTGCAGATCGCCAATGGCGCACAGCGTGGTATTCCCAGAATAAAGATTATTACTGTAACTATAAGGATCGATCAACTAAGGCTCAGCAGACTCCATTTTTAATTCAATTAGCCTATGAAAATTGTCTTGACGGAGACAAGATTCGCGCAGGCGACGCTGTCAACTTCTCAATCGGACAAGGTGACACAGTGTTGACCCCTATTAAGCTGGCGCAGATGTATGCCGCAATTGCTAATGGCGGAACTATCTGGAAGCCAACTGTCGCAAAAGCTGTAGTAACAACTGCTGGAAAAGTAATCAAAAAATTCGAACCTGAAAAAATGGGTGAACTTGGAATTGATAAAACAACTATGAAATTCCTGCAAGATGCACTTCACGAAGTGACGCTCACTGGTACTTCAGCGGGGGTATTTTCTGGTTTTCCTATTGCAACAGCTGGTAAAACTGGTACCGCGCAAGTTTTCGGAAAGAATGCAAACGGAACTCTAAAGTCGGATACAGCATGGTACGCATCGTATGCACCTTCGAAAAACCCACGATACGCGGTTGTGATGATGGTTAGCCAAGGCGGATTTGGTTCAGGGACCGCAGCAGTTGGCGTGAAAAGGATTTATGAAACTATCTTTGGAGTGCAAGGTGGAAAAGTGGATCCTGATTTGGCTCTCTTTACAACAGGAAAGCCGCCTACGGCTCTGCCACGCATTTCACCTGTCACTAAACCCAAACCATCTATATTGGCACCAGGTGAAGCTAAAGTCATAGCGGTTCCAACTCCGAAAGCGACGGTGAAGAGATGAGCACCTTCCTTAACCGTAGTTCCTATCGCCGAGCTCATAAAACTTCATTTGCTGCAGGCTTTGATCCGATTCTCAGCGCAGCAGTGGGAGCACTTTTAATTATCGGGACTCTTCTGGTCTATGCAGCCACACGCGATTGGTATTCAGCTAACGATCTTGATCCGCAGTATTACTTAAAGCGACATGTAATCAATATTATTATTGGTCTAGTACTGGCGTGGGGAACCACAATTATTGATTATCGCCTGCTTCGCGCATACACACCATTTATTTGGGCCGCCGGAGTCTGTGGGCTCTTACTTGTACTTATTCCTGGTGTCGGCAGTGAGGTAAATGGCGCAAAGGCGTGGATTCCACTGCCCGGAGGATTTCAGATTCAGCCTGCAGAAATTGCAAAGATTTCCATCATTATTGGAATTTCAATGTTGCTTGCTGAACGCAATCACAATAGCGATGAGCCCAGTAACCAAGATGTATTAAAAGCTCTAGCGATTGCGGCGCTACCGATTCTCCTGATCTTGGTTCAGCCAGATATGGGCACAGTTTTTATCATTAGCGCATCCGTTGTGACTATCTTGGCCGTCTCTGGTGCGCCAACTCGATGGGTTGTCGGATTACTACTTCTTGCACTTATCGGCGGATTTGTCGCAACACAGACTGGAGTCATTAGCGATTACCAGATCAAGAGATTGCAATCATTCGTAGATCCCAATGCTGATTCGCAAGGAGCTGGTTATCAATTACGTCAGGCTCGCATCACAGTGGGTTCAGGTGGATTCCTTGGTACAGGATTATTTAATGGTCCGCAGACTAATGGTCGCTTTGTTCCTGAACAACAGACAGACTTCATCTTCACAGTGGCAGGCGAAGAACTTGGGTTCCTCGGAAGTGGATTTATTATTCTTCTCTATTTGATTATCTTGATGCGAGCATTTGGGATTGCGCGGCGATCGACAGACCCCTATGGAACCTTGGTCTGTACCGGCGTAATTGCCTGGTTTGCCTTTCAAGCTTTTGAAAATATTGGAATGACCCTCGGGTTGATGCCCATGACCGGCGTCCCTCTTCCCTTTATGTCATACGGAGGCTCGAGCATGTTTGCGACGTTGATTGGATTCGGCCTGTTGCAGAACGTTCATGCCAGCCATCGAAGCTAATCTGCGCTCAAAATAGGCTTTCGCTCCGACTATCTGGCATACTTACCCCACCAGTTCAGCGCGGCCAGCGATCCTTATCGCGCCTGCGGCGGACTACATAAAAGATTTGCTCGAGGATTAACCCAACTAGGGGCTAAGACTGGGGCCACGAGAATGCGTATCTCTAGAATTAATCTAGAAGATATGCGCTAAAGGATTTGATGCCATGGCTATTGAGCCAAAATCACCGCGTAAGCGCGCGGCGAAGAAGTCAAGTAAGAAATCGCTCAAGAGCGAATCAGCCAACTCTGAGCCAACAAATGAATCCGTTGAAGCTGTTATCACTGAGGAAGTAGCTGCACCAAAGCGTGCTAAAAAAGCTGCGGCGATTCCCGTTCCTGTCTTTCAAGCAGCAACAACTGAAGCTGCAACCCCTAAGCGCGCTAAAAAAGCTGTCAAGCAGGCCGCTACTGAACCAGCGCAGGAGGTTGAAAAATCTACAGGTCCTGATTCAGAGGATTCAGATAACCGCACAGGACGTAACCGCAATCGCCGCCGGCGAGGTGGACGTGGACGCCGTAAGCCGCAAGGCGAAGAGGCCGAACTAGAAGATGGTTTAGAGAATGAGAACGAAGATTCACTAGAGGATTCAACTGAGGGCGGAGATAGCGCTACACATCGTCGCCGCCGTCGCCGTCGCGCCACTGGTGAAGGTGTAACTCCGGGCGAAGTTATCGATGAAGATGGCGTCGTTACTGTTGTGAAGGTCCGTGAAGTCCGCGAAAAAGCCGAACGCCCAGTACGCGAACGAACAGAACGAAGCACTCGCAATCGCCGTGAACGTGGCCGTAATGAGACTCGCGAATACCGTGAGCCATATCGTCGCCGCGGAACAATTATTACTGATGGAGAATTCTTAGCTCGTCGAGAGAACGTTGATCGCGAAATGGTTGTCCGCCAAATAGGGGACCGAATTCAGATTGCAGTTATTGAAGACAATGTCATGGTTGAGCACTACGTCAACCGTAATGCCAACGTGTCATATGTTGGAAACGTTTATCTTGGCCGCGTTCAGAATGTTCTTCCATCAATGGAGGCTGCATTCGTAGATATCGGTAAGGGACGTAACGCAGTTCTCTATGCGGGTGAAGTGAATTGGGATGCTGCAGGAATCTCTGAATCAGAGCCACGCAAAATCGAGATGGTTCTTAAAACCGGTCAACCAGTTTTAGTTCAGGTAACAAAAGATCCGATAGGGCAGAAAGGTGCGCGCCTAACTAGCCAGATCTCACTTCCAGGACGGTATGTTGTCTACGTTCCGGGCGGTGGAATGAGCGGTATTTCCAAACGACTACCTGAATCTGAGCGCACACGTTTGAAGTCAATTCTTAAGACTCTCATCCCAGAGGATGCAGGCGTCATTGTTCGTACTGCAGCGGAAGGAGTTTCAGAAGCTGAACTGACTGCAGATGTAGAACGCCTAAAAGCGCAATGGGAAGATATTTTTCAGAAATCTGAAAACCCTAACTTCCACGCACCCGCTCTACTTCTCTCTGAGCCAGATCTTGCAGTCCGCGTTATTCGCGATATCTTCAATGAAGATTTCCGTAAGCTCATTATTCAAGGCAATGAAGCATGGGAGGAAATTTCTTCCTATCTTGGCTCTATAGCCCCTGAACTAGTCACAAAGATTGAAAAGTATTCAGGTAAGGGCGATCTCTTCGCTGATTACCGCGTTGAAGAGCAGCTTGCTAAAGCATTTGATCGCAAGGTCTACCTACCTTCTGGTGGTTCCCTCGTTATCGATCGCACCGAAGCAATGGTTGTGATCGATGTGAACACAGGTAAATTCATCGGTAAGGGTGGAAACCTCGAAGAGACTGTTACCAAAAACAATATGGAGGCAGCAGAAGAGATTGCGCGCCAACTTCGTCTTCGTGACTTAGGTGGAATTGTTGTAATTGACTTTATCGATATGGTCCTTGAATCTAACCGTGATGCTGTTCTGAGACGACTTGTTGAAAGCTTAGGGAGAGATCGCACAAAGCATCAAGTTGCCGAAGTTACCTCCCTTGGTCTTGTACAGATGACGCGCAAGCGTGTTGGACAGGGATTAATTGAAGCCTTCTCAACAACATGTGATTCATGTAATGGACGCGGAATTCATATCCATATGGATCCTGTAAAGATGAAGGCGCCAATGCCACAAGTAAATTCACAGAGCGCTCATCATCCAGATGTAGATGAAGAGACAGCTACTGATCATGAATTCCACGAAACTCTTAACTCTGAAGAGTCAGATGCTTCTGAGAAAGCCTCAGATAACTCATCTAAAAAAACACCGACCAAAGGTGGCAAAGAAGAGCCGGCTCCTAAGGCGAAACGGCGCAGAAGGGCAGCCAGCTCAGGGGTCATCACCGCCTAAGCGCCGCAACCCAACCCAATTTGACCCAAGGGGTAGGAAATCCGTACCCTTATCCTCTGCCCGAGTCCGCCATACGCGTGAATCTGGCTTGAATACTATGAACGAAGAACTGAGGCAATGAGCATGTACGCAATCGTTAAAGCTGGCGGACGCCAGGAGAAGGTAACTGTTGGCGAGACCATCACCGTCGATCGTATCGACGCTGCAGCTGGGGCATCAGTTTCTTTCCAAGCTCTCCTTGTCGTTGATGGCGCAAGCGTCACAACTGATCCAAAGGTTCTCTCTGCAATCAAGGTAACGGGCGAAGTTATCGACGAAGTTAAGGGTCCGAAGATCGACATCCTTCGTTACAAGAACAAGACAGGCCATCGCCGTCGTCAAGGTTTCCGTGCACAGCACACACGAGTAAAGATCACCGCAATCAGCGGTGCCAAGTAAGCGAACCGGTTAAGGGAGCAAAGTAAATGGCAAGTAAGAAGGGTGTTTCCTCAACACGTAACGGTCGCGATTCAAACCCACAGTACCTCGGTATTAAGCGTTTTGGTGGCCAAGAAGTTAATGCAGGTGAAATTCTCGTTCGTCAGCGTGGAACACATTTCCACCCAGGCAAGAACGTAGGTCGCGGTAAGGATGACACTCTCTTCGCACTTGCTGCAGGAGCAGTTGAATTCGGTCGGGCTCGCGGTCGTCGCGTAGTGAATGTAGTCCCTGCAGTTTAATTTAGGTTTCTCTACAAGGAGCGGGCCGCATTTATCGCGGTCCGCTTTTTTATTTGATCAGTAGTTTCATTTTGTGTCTTAGAAGGAAAGGGGAAGTAAGAATGACAACATTCGTAGATCGCGTCACTCTCTTCGCCTCTGCCGGAAAAGGTGGAGATGGTTGCGTCTCTGTAAAGCGCGAAAAGTTTAAGCCTCTCGGCGGACCTGATGGTGGCAACGGTGGACGCGGCGGAGACATCATCCTTGTTGTTGATTCTTCCGTAACAACACTTCTTGATTTTCACCATTCACCACATCGCAAAGCAACATCTGGGCACCAAGGTTTTGGCGATCGTAAAGATGGCGTATCGGGTGAAGATCTCATCATGGCTGTACCTAATGGAACCGTTATCTATGATGAAAGCGGCGAACAGATCGCAGATTTGATTGGAATTGGAACAACTTTTCTTGCAGCGCGTGGAGGACATGGCGGCTTAGGAAACCTTGCTCTATCGTCATCAAAGCGCCGCGCACCTGGCTTTGCGCTACTTGGTGAACCTGGCGAAGAACGTAAACTCACTTTAGAACTTAAATCAGTAGCCGATATAGCTCTCGTTGGTTTTCCAAGCGCCGGAAAATCATCTCTTATCGCAGCAATTTCTGCAGCACGTCCAAAGATTGCTGACTATCCATTTACTACCCTTGTTCCAAACCTTGGTGTAGTTCAAGCTGGAGATACTCGCTTCACCGTTGCAGATGTTCCAGGTCTTATTCCTGGAGCTTCGCAAGGAAAGGGCTTAGGACTTCAATTCCTTCGCCATGTTGAGCGCTGCGTTGCTTTGGTGCATGTTCTCGATTGTGGAACGCTCGAAACAGAGCGCAACCCTCTCGTTGACTTAGAGGCAATTGAAAATGAACTTGCACTCTATGGTGGCCTTGAAGATCGGGTACGAATTGTGGCACTTAATAAAATCGACCTTCCAGATGGCTTGGCGATGGCTGAGATGGTTGAGGAACAGCTCAAGGAAATGGGCTACGAGGTTTATAAAGTTTCCGCAGCTAGCCGCGAAGGCTTGCAAGAGCTTCTCTATGCAATGGCGCGCCTTGTGCAACGCGAACGTGCAGAAGCGGCTAAAGAAGAACGTACTCGCATAATCTTGCGACCAGTTGCAGTCGATGATTCAGGATTTACCGTACAAAAGAATGGCGATGGCTCATTTAGCGTGCGCGGCCAGAAGGTAGTCCGTTGGGTTCGCCAGACAAACTTTAAAAACGCTGAAGCGATTGGGTATTTAGCTGATCGCCTAGCTCAACTAGGAGTCGAAAAAGAGCTCTTCAAGAAGGGTGCAGTTGCAGGTTCTGAAGTCCGCATTGGATCTGGTGACAATGAAGTTGTCTTCGAGTGGGAGCCAACTATTGAAGCAGGCGCTGAACAACTTGCAGGCTTCCTGCATCGTCGCGGCGAAGATTCGCGTCTTGAAGGTGCATGGCAAGCGGTAGCAATTGAAGCCGACCAACTTTCAGATGAAGAAATTGCCCGTCAATGGGAGTACAACGTTGCCGAACCTACCAACCCTGAAATAATATTGACGCTCGATGAGATTAAAGAGAGCGACTTAGAAAGCGATGACAAGTGAACCGCGTAGCTATAACAAAGGCTAAACGCGTTGTTATCAAAATTGGCTCATCCTCTCTGACGGGTTCTGCAGGCTCTGCCTTAGACCCACATTCAGTCCAAAAAATCGTAGATCTTGCATGTTCGCTTACGCGCAATGGGACAGAGGTGGTCCTCGTTTCATCAGGTGCGATCGCTGCAGGTTTGGCGCCTCTGGGACTTTCGGTTCGCCCTAAGGATTTAGCAACTCAGCAAGCTGCTGCTTCCGTTGGACAAGGCTTACTCATCGCGCAATATGGTGAAAAGTTTCAGAAGCATGGAGTTCTTTCTTCGCAGGTACTTCTCACAACTGAAGATATTGTTCGCCGTTCACATTATCAGAATGCACAACAGACGCTGACGAAGTTACTTTCTCTCGGCGTTGTTCCAATCATCAATGAGAATGACACAGTTGGCACCCAGGAGATTCGATTCGGCGACAATGATCGCCTTGCAGCCCTTGTCGCACTTCTGGTTCATGCTGATCTTCTCGTTCTTGTCTCTGATATCGATGCGCTCTACGACGCACCACCTACCAAATTAGGTGCTCAACCAATCCGCTATGTTAAAGAAATTTCCGATATTGATTCTGTAGCTCTCGGCGGAGCAGGCTCGGCAGGCGTTGGCAGTGGGGGAATGGTCACTAAAGTTGAAGCAGCACGCATTGCAACGAGCGCTGGCATCCCAATGCTTCTTACATCTCTTCATGAATCTGGCCGTGCGCTGGCAGGAGAAGATCTAGGCACCTTCTTCGAAGCACATCACTCAAAAGCAAATTCGCGTCTACTCTGGCTTGCACACGCATCGACCCCACAAGGACGACTGATTCTCGATGATGGCGCCGTGATAGCAATTCTTGAACGAGGGGTCTCGTTACTACCTGCAGGAGTTACAGCAGTTGAAGGCAATTTCATCTCTGGAGACACCGTTGAACTGGCATCTGTAGCGGGCAAAGTTATAGCTCGCGGACTTGTGGCATTTGATTCAGATGAAATTCCACAGATGCTAGGCCGTTCCACAAAAGAACTTGCCGCTACCCTCGGCGCTGAATACGAGCGCGAGCTTGTACACCGAGATGATTTAGTTCTCCTATGACAGCCGAGGCGGTAGTAGCTGAGTTAGCGCAGAAAGCGCGTAAAGCAGGGCGCACCTTGTCGACTTCTACTAGCGCCGAACGTAAAGCAGCACTCGAATTTATTGCCCAAGCGATTGAATCTTCCAGCGCTGAAATTCTTACAGCAAATGAAAGAGATATGGCTAGCGCGCGCAGAGAGAATATGCATCCGCAGATGCAAGATCGATTACTTCTAACACCAGAGCGAATTGCAGGAATTGCCTCGGGCGCGCGTCAGGTTGCAGCTCTTAATGATCCGCTGGGGCGCACACTCCGAGAATCCGTACTTCCTAATGGTTTAGAGCTCAAACAAATTTCTGTTCCATTCGGTGTTATCGGTATGGTGTATGAAGCTCGTCCTAATGTCACAGTCGATGCGGCAGTAATTTTGCTGGCATCTGGCAATGCTGCACTTTTACGTGGCTCATCAACTGCCCATCACAGCAATGAGATTTTCGTCAATGTCATGAAGAAAGCTCTTGAGAAAACCAATATTTCTCCTGAAGTAATTCAGCTGGTTCCATCTGCGGACCGCGCAACTACGAAAGCCTTGCTCACAGCTCGCGGTCTCGTTGATTTAGTGATTCCTCGTGGAAGCGCCGCCCTTATCCGTATGGTCGTGGATGAAGCAACAGTTCCTACTATTGAAACTGGAGCTGGCGTCTGCCATGTCTATATCGATGAGTTTGCAGATATTGCTAAGGCTCTACCCATTCTCATTAATTCTAAAACACATAGGCCAAGTGTTTGCAATGCTGCTGAAACCTTGTTGGTCCATAAATCAGTAGCTCCGACTTTCTTACCGATGGCCTTGAAGGCGCTGAAAGATGCTGGAGTAATACTGCATTCTGATGCCACGGCTCAGAAAGTGGCAGAAAAATTTACTATTGAATCGACTTTGGCAACTGAAAGCAATTGGTCAACCGAATACGGCATACTTGAGATGAATGTTGCAGTTGTTGATTCACTCGATGCAGCCATTGACCACATTGCACAATACGGAACCAAGCACACAGAGGCGATAGTCACGGAAAATAAGGAGAATGCGGCGCGGTTTATTGCGCTCTCTGATTGTGCAGCCGTCATGGTCAATACATCAACGCGCTTTACAGATGGAGAGCAGATGGGCTTTGGAGCAGAGATCGGAATCTCTAATCAGAAATTGCATGCACGAGGACCTATGGGGTTAGAGGCTATGACTACAACCACCTGGATTGTTACCGGCGACGGGCAGATTCGTTCCTGATTCGGATATTTGAGCTAAATTTTATAGACTCACCCGCATGAGCAGCCTCTCCCGCGACGACGTCGCAAAACTAGCAGGCCTTGCCCGCATCGAAATGACAGAGGCGGAACTCCTCGAACTATCCTCGCAATTCGGATTGATTCTTGATGCAGTTGCTCGCGTTCAAGAGATGGATCTATCTGGTGTTAAGGCGACATCGCATCCACAACCACTTGAAAATATTGCTCGTGCAGATGAAGTTCTACCAAGCCTGTCACCAGAAGCTGCTTTGTCTGCAGCACCTGCCCAAGAAGATTCACGTTTCCGCGTTCCTCAAATCTTAGGTGAGGCAGAATGATTCATAAGAGCGCAGCAGAGATGGCAAAAGCTCTGACCAATGGCGAGACCTCATCAGTTGAATTAACACAGCTACATCTAGATCGCATTGCAGCCGTTGACGGCGATGTAAAAGCATTTCTTCACGTTGATACGCAAGGCGCACTCGATCAAGCGAGGTCAGTTGATGAACGCCGCAAGAGCGGAGAGAAGCTCTCACCGCTTGCAGGTATTCCGCTAGCTTTAAAGGATGTGCTGGCTCAGAAGGATGTACCTACAACTGCGGGTTCAAAGATTTTGCAGGGATGGCTTCCACCGTATGACTCAACAGTTGTCAGCAAATTAAAAGATGCTGGCATTGTGATCATGGGCAAGACCAATATGGATGAATTCGCTATGGGTTCTTCAACTGAAAACTCTGGCTACGGTCCAACATTTAACCCATGGGATTTAACTCGTACACCTGGCGGATCATCAGGTGGTTCTGCAGCGGCAGTTTCATCATTTGAAGCACCACTTGCAATTGGTTCAGATACCGGTGGTTCTATTCGCCAACCTGCAGCGCTTACGGGAATTGTTGGAGTGCGTCCAACTTACGGCGCAGTTTCTCGCTTCGGCCTCATTGCATATTCATCAAGCCTTGATCAAGCAGGGCCTTTTGGTCGAACCGTGCTCGACACAGCGCTACTCCATGAAGCAATGGCAGGTCATGATCCCAAGGATGCAACCAGTATTAACGCCCCAGTTCCTGCAGTAGTACACGCTGCAAAGAGCGGCGATGTTAAAGGGATGAAGATTGGCGTTATCAAGCAGTTGCAAGGCGAGGGATATCAAAAGGGCGTGCAGGCTCGCTTTGATGAATCGCTGCAAGTGCTGGCATCCCTTGGCGCTGAAATCGTTGAAGTTGATTGCCCAAGTTTTGAGTATGCCTTAGCTGCCTATTACTTAATTGCACCATCTGAGTGTTCTTCAAACTTGGCGCGCTTCGATGCGATGCGTTATGGACTTCGGGTTGGCGATAAAGATGGAGCATCTGCGGAAGCTGTTATGAGCGCTACGCGCGATGCTGGTTTTGGTCGCGAAGTAAAGCGCCGCATCATCCTTGGAACTTATGCGCTCTCATCTGGTTATTACGATGCTTATTACGGCAGTGCGCAGAAGATTCGCACACTAATCATTGAAGATTATGCCAAGGCCTTTGCCAAGGCTGATGTATTAGTTTCACCAACTGCGCCGACGACGGCCTACAAGATCGGTGAAAAAGTAGACGATCCAATGGCGATGTACTTAGGAGATGTTGCAACAATTCCAGTGAACTTAGCTGGTATCTGCGGGATGTCGCTGCCCGCTGGCCTTGCCGATGAAGATAACTTGCCTGTTGGCTTCCAGATCATGGCACCTGCAATGCAGGATCAACGCTTATATCAAGCAGGTGCAGCTCTTGAAGCAGCGCTACTGACAAAGTGGGGCGCGCCCATTCTTAGCCAAGCCCCTGCGTTGAAGGGAGCGTAGTCATGGCCCTTCCAACGTATGACGAAGTAATTGCTAAATGGGATCCAGTCTTAGGTCTTGAAGTTCACGTTGAACTCAATACTAAGAGCAAGATGTTCTGCTCATGTGCCACAGAATTCGGTGCAGCTCCCAACACTCAGACATGTCCTGTCTGTTTAGCTCTTCCTGGCGCACTTCCAGTCGTCAATAAAAAGGCTATCGAATCAACAATTTTGATTGGCCTTGCACTTAATTGCAAGATTGCCCCGTACAGCCGCTTTGCGCGTAAGAATTACTTCTATCCAGATATGCCAAAGAATTTCCAGATTTCACAGTATGACGAACCAATCTGTTTCGATGGATATGTAGATGTTGAGATTGAAACCGATGAAGGTCTCAAGCAGTTCCGTATCGAAGTTGAGCGCGTACATATGGAAGAGGACACCGGAAAGTCTCTGCATGTTGGCGGTGCTACCGGTCGAATTCACGGCGCAGATTATTCGCTCCTTGATTACAACCGAGCAGGTATTCCGCTTGTTGAGATCGTAACCAAGATTGTTCCTGGCACTGGAAAGTATGCACCAGAAGTGGCAAAGGCATACGTTGCCGAACTGCGCGATATTTTGCGTGGACTGAAAGTCTCAGATGTAAAGATGGAGCAAGGCTCCCTTCGCTGTGATGCCAATGTTTCCTTGAAGCCAATCGGTTCAGATGTGCTGGGTACGCGTTCTGAAACTAAGAATGTGAATTCGCTCCGTTCTGTAGAACGAGCAATTAGAGGCGAGATGATTCGCCATGCAGAACTATTAAATGAAGGCAAGAAGGTAAAGCAGGAGACTCGCCACTTCCAAGAAGATACTGGCTTGACCCGTTCTGGTCGTTCGAAAGAACAAGCCGAGGATTATCGCTACTTCCCAGATCCAGATTTAGTCCCTGTAACACCTGCGACCATCTGGATTGAAGAGCTTCGCGCGACGTTGCCAGAGCGCCCGTCACTTCGACGAAAGCGCATCAAGGAAGAGTGGAACGTACCCGATAAAGAGATGGCAGCGATGATCAACGCTGATGTTTTGGATATCGTTGAAGCAACAGTGCTCTTGGGCGCAGATCCAACGAAGGCGCGCACGTGGTGGCTAGGAGAAATTTCTCGTATCGCAAACGATCAAAATATTGCAATTACCGACCTTGCTATCACACCTAAAGATGTGGCAGAACTTGTCGCACTCGTTGCTAGCGGTGAACTTACGGACAAACTTGCTCGTCAAGTTGTTGAAGGAGTTATTGCGGGCGAAGGTACTCCGTCAGAAGTTGTTGCACAGCGCGGAATCAAGGTAGTCAACGATGATGGCGCGCTCATGGCGGCAATCGAAAAAGTTTGCGCAGAACAGGCAGAGACTGCCGAGAAAGTTCGTGGGGGACACCTGCCTGCTGCAGGTGCGCTCATTGGCGCAGTCATGAAAGAGACAAAGGGCCAAGCAGATGCGGCGCGAGTTCGCGAGCTTCTACTTGGCCACCTTGGTCAAGCTAACTAATTAACAAATTAGTGGGCTAATGCTCCTTCTGTCTCAACGAGTGACTCTTTGCCAATATTGATGAAGAAGAAGAGCACCACTGCCCCAACAAAGAGCAACACGGCGCTGACTTTAAATGCCACGGTGAAACCATGAGTCATGGCAAACGGTTGAACCATTTTACCTAATTCGCTATTTGCTGTGGCGTAGGTAGTAGAAGCAGTTGCAGCCACTGTATTAAGGAGTGCAACTCCAAGCGATCCGCCGACCTGCTGAGATGTATTAAGCATCGCACTTGCAACTCCTGTGTCATGCGTTGAAACTGCATGCAGTGATGTTGAGGTCAACGGAATAAAGACAAGTGCCATACCGCTTGACATGATCAAGAGTGATGGCAAAACGTGTGTCACATAAGCAGTCTCGGGAGTAATGCGGCTCAACATAAGGAGGCCGATTCCTGCAGCAATAAGCCCTGGAACCATGAGTGGACGGGGACCGATCTTTGGAAGCAATTGAGAAGCAACTCCAGCAAAGACAATGATGCCTGCGGTAAATGGCAAGAATGCGAATCCTGATTTCAGTGGGCTATAACCAAGCACTACTTGGAGATAGAGACCAAGGAAGAGGAACATTGAAAAAAGCCCTGCACCGACAACGAGTGAACCAAGGTATGACCCACCACGGTTGCGCTCTGTGATCACGCGAAGGGGCATCAATGGATTTGCAACCTTTGACTCGATCAAGACAAATGCAACCAGAAGAGCGATAGCTGCCAACAAGAATGAAACCGTTACCGAGTTCGACCAGCCCTTTGTAGCTGCTTGATTGAAGCCATAGGTAAGTGCAAATAAACCAGAAGTAGCGGTAAGGACTCCAGGAATATCATAGGTGTTCTTACCTTCAGCTTTTGATTCGTGAACAAATTTAGTGGCAAAGATTGCAGCAACGATAGCGATCGGAACATTAACGCCAAGGCACCAGCGCCATGAAGCGTATTCAGTCAACGTTCCGCCCATAATCAAACCGATTGCAGCTCCACCACCGGAGATAGCACCGATGACTCCAAATGCTTTCGCTCTCTCCTGCGGAACTGTAAATGTCACAGAGATAATCGCTAGCGCCGTTGGTGCAAGAAGGGCTGCAAAGACCCCCTGCAGTGCTCGGGATGCAAAGAGAAGACCTTGAGTCGAGGCAATCCCACCTAACGCTGAAGCACCGGCGAAGCCAATTAAGCCGATCAGAAAGATCTTCTTGCGCCCCATGTAATCACCGATACGGCCACCTAAAAGGAGAAGAGACCCAAATGCCAATGTGTATGCAGTGATAACCCATTGTTGATTTGCATCACTAATTCCAAGATCAATTTTTGCCCTTGGAATAGCAATATTCATAATGGAGCTATCAAGAACAATCATTAACTGGGCTATCGCAACAACAAAGAGGGTGCGCCATCGGGTTGGGTCTAAAATCTGCTTATCTGCTTGCATTGACACAGGAGTGTCTCCTTCTGTTAGTGTATTTTTGATTAGGTATTAGTCAGCTCAAATGGCGGATGTAAGGATAGAATTCTCTCATGTCGAAGATGAAACCGCGCTCTGGCCTTGTCACAGATGGGCTAGAGCGTGCTCCAGCTCGCGGAATGCTCCGTGCAGTGGGGATGGGAGATGAAGATTGGATTAAACCTCAGATTGGTATCGCATCTTCGTGGAATGAAATCACACCGTGCAATCTCTCACTCGACCGTCTTGCAAA
>DJBN01000107.1:18326-18493 GCA_002430075.1 Actinobacteria bacterium UBA5975
TCTGATGGAATTTCCATGGGACATGAAGGTATGCACTTCTCTCTAGTCTCACGTGAAGTCATTGCAGATTCAGTTGAAACTGTTATGCAGGCAGAACGCCTTGATGGAATGGTCACCTTTGCCGGCTGCGATAAATCACTTCCAGGAATGATGATGGCAGCAGCTCG
>DJBN01000052.1:0-181 GCA_002430075.1 Actinobacteria bacterium UBA5975
CTATCAAGTACTTTGTTCGTTCTACTGAGAAGCAAGCAACAACATGGGATGACTTGCCAGATGATATTAAGAACACATACGACAGACTTGGAATTCCAGAGGCAGAGAAGCAGCGCCTGGTTTCAGGAGTTGCAGCACAATATGAGTCAGAAGTTGTCTATCACTCGATTCGCGAAGATCT
>DJBN01000052.1:461-10258 GCA_002430075.1 Actinobacteria bacterium UBA5975
ATTCCCGTTGGCGACAATAAGTTTGCAGCGCTCAATACATCGGTATGGTCTGGTGGTTCATTTATCTATGTTCCAAAGGGTGTGCACGTCGACATTCCCCTTCAGGCATATTTCCGTATCAACACAGAGAATATGGGGCAGTTTGAGCGCACGCTGATTATTGCCGATGAGGATTCATATATTCACTATGTAGAAGGATGCACCGCCCCAATCTATAAGTCTGACTCTCTGCACTCAGCTGTTGTAGAGATCATCGTCAAGAAGGGTGCACGCGTTCGATATACAACAATCCAGAATTGGTCTAACAACGTCTATAACTTGGTAACAAAGCGAGCAATATGCGCAGAAGGCGCAACGATGGAATGGGTTGATGGAAATATCGGCTCAAAGGTCACCATGAAGTATCCAGCTGTAATGTTGATGGGTCCACATGCAAAGGGTGAAACTTTATCTCTCGCATTTGCAGGTCCTGGTCAACATCAAGATTCTGGGGCAAAGATGGTCCATGCAGCTCCCTATACATCTTCTTCAGTGATTTCTAAGTCTGTGGCACGTGGTGGGGGCCGTACTTCATACCGTGGACTTGTTCAAGTACAAGAAGGAGCGCATCACTCAGCAAGTACTGTCAAATGTGATGCTCTCTTGGTTGACACAATCTCGCGTTCAGATACATATCCGTATGTGGATATTCGCGAAGATGATGTATCGATGGGACATGAAGCTACAGTGTCAAAGATTTCTGATGATCAACTCTTCTATCTGATGTCACGTGGACTGAGCGAAGATGAAGCAATGGCAATGATTGTTCGCGGATTTATCGAACCAATTGCTCGCGAACTTCCTATGGAGTATGCGCTCGAACTCAACCGACTCATCGAACTTCAGATGGAAGGTGCAGTCGGCTAATGACGACGCTTCAATCTAATCTCCTTGAAAACCACACTCCTTCCGGTCGCGAAGAGGCGTGGCGATTCACGCCCCTTAAACGTCTTGGTGGAATGCACGATGGATCGGCGACCCCCGAACTTCGTAACTCACTTGCAACAAAGAATCCACTTAAGGATGGCGTAACTTTTACTCATCAGGATGTCATAGCTGTGACAGAAAGTGATGATGCGATCGTTCAGCGAATTCGTGCTTTCACAAATTCTGGTGCTCTTCTGACTATTCCAGCCAATACCGAAGTTGCCGAACCGATATTTCTCAACAGAACCTCAATGTCAACTAAGAGCGCTGAATTTTCACGAGTTCAGATCAAAGCTGGCAACCATTGCAAAGCTACCGTCATCATCGAAAATACTGGTGATACACATTTAGCTGAGGATCTCGAAATTATAGTTGAGCCAGGTGCACACTTGACGCTGATCTCATTGCAAGAATGGGGTTCAGAGACTATTCACGCAGGGCGCCATCATGCAATCGTCGATCGAGATGCAACATTTACATCAATCGTTGTGACTGTTGGGGGAGACCTCGTTCGGTTACTTCCAACGGTGGATTTCATAGCACCTGGGGCATCGTGCGACCTATCTGGTGTCTACTTTGCAACTGCTGGACAGTTCTTTGAGCACCGTATGTTTGTAGATCACAAGGTTGCTAATGCGAAGTCTCGAGTCAACTACAAGGGAGCACTTGCAGGAGATAAGGCTCATACGGTTTGGATTGGCGATGTCTTTATTCGTGCAGCAGCTGAAGGAACAGATACCTACGAGTTAAATCGCAACCTTCTACTTTCAGATGGAGCCCGAGCCGATTCTGTCCCTAATCTTGAAATCGAAACAGGAGAAATCGTTGGAGCAGGACATGCCTCAACTACAGGGCGCTTTGATGACGAACAACTTTTTTATCTCATGTCGCGCGGAATCAATATGGAAGATGCGCGCAGGCTCGTCGTTCGTGGATTCTTTAACGAAATCATCGCCGAAATCGGAAATGAGGAGATTCAGAATCGACTTATGGATCGCATCGATTCAGAATTAGCAAAGGCAGCTAAGTAGATGTCAGACCTTTCACTTGCGCAATTAGCCCCTGGCAAGCCAGTTCGTATCGAAAAAAATGGTGAAGCTCTCTGCGTTACACGCATAGGGGATGAAGTTTTTGCGATCGGGGATGTATGTAGCCACTCAGAGGCATCGCTCTCTGAGGGTGATGTCACTGATTATAAAATTGAGTGTTGGCTCCATGGAGCCGAATTCGACCTTCGCACCGGTGAAGCCCTCACGCCTCCTGCCGTAGCACCTGTTAAGACCTATTTAGTAACTGTCGACGGAGACTCCGTCACGGTAGAGATGTAACGGAGATAGATATGAGTACTCTAGAAATTCGCGGACTGAAAGTATCTGTCGAAACCGAGCAAGGATCAGTTGAGATTCTTAAAGGCGTAGATCTAACAATCAAGTCGGGTGAGACACATGCAATCATGGGGCCAAACGGTTCTGGCAAATCAACTCTTGCTTATTCAATCGCAGGACACCCGAAGTACACAATCACAGATGGAACAGTGACTCTCGATGGGAAAGATGTTCTTGAGATGACTGTTGATGAACGTGCAAAGGCAGGGCTCTTCCTTGCGATGCAGTACCCGGTAGAAGTCCCAGGTGTCTCTGTCTCAAACTTCTTACGCACTGCAGCAACGGCTCTTCGTGGAGAAGCACCAAAGCTTCGTGAATGGGTTGGCGAAATGAAAGCTGCAATGGAATCCCTTAAAATGGATTCAGCCTTCGCAACGCGTAATGTCAATGAAGGATTCTCAGGAGGCGAAAAGAAGCGCCATGAGATTATGCAGTTAGAACTGCTTAAGCCAAAATTTGCCATTCTTGACGAAACAGATTCTGGGCTAGATGTAGATGCGTTACGGGTTGTTTCAGAGGGTGTTGTTCGTGCTAAGGAAGCAAACAATCACGGAATTATTCTGATCACGCACTACACACGGATTCTCAAATATATAAAGCCTGATTTTGTACATGTCTTCGCCAACGGTCGTATCGTTGAAGAAGGTGGCCCAGAACTTGCGGATAAGCTAGAGGCAGATGGATATGCGGAGTACGTAAAGGCGTAACCATGGCTTTTAACGCTGCACTCATTGCTAAAGATTTTCCGATTCTTGATCGGAAGATTCGCGATGGCAAGCGCCTAATTTATTTGGATTCCGGAGCCACTAGCCAGAAGCCACAAGTGGTTATCGATGCAGAGACAAATTTCTATCGTCTCCATAATGCAGCGGTTCACAGAGGGGCTCATCAATTAGCGGAGGAAGCAACTGATGCCTACGAAGGTGCTCGCACCATCGTTGCGGATTTTCTTAATGCAGAGGTAGATGAAGTCATCTTTACCAAGGGTGCTACAGAGTCACTTAATCTAGTTGCCTACGCGATGGGAAACGCTCTTGCCGGCAATCGTTTCCATCTAAAAACTGGTGATTCGATAGTAGTCACCGAGATGGAGCACCATGCGAATCTTCTTCCGTGGCAAGAATTAGCAGCGCGCACAGGTGCAACCCTTAAGTGGTTTGAAGTAACAGCTGAAGGACGATTAGATCTATCATCGATTAACTCGGTGATTGATGACAATACGAAAGTTGTCGCGCTGACTCATCAATCAAATGTTCTTGGGACGATTAATCCACTCGAAGCGATTGCTAAACGGGCTCATGAGGTAGGAGCAGTTGTCGTACTTGACGCATGTCAATCAGTGCCGCATATGCCAGTTGATGTAAAGGCGCTCAATATTGATTTCCTTGCCTTCTCAGGACATAAAGCTTTAGGCCCAACAGGAGTCGGAATCTTCTGGGGAAGATCTAACCTCTTAGCGGATCTGCCTCCTTTCCTTACCGGCGGTTCAATGATTGAGAACGTCACGATGACCTCTGCAACGTGGGCTCCTGCACCCAGAAAATTTGAGGCGGGAGTGCCGAATATGGCACAGGCCGTTGGTCTTGGGACTGCAATCACATATTTGACATCAATCGGAATGCAAGCAATTTATGACCATGAGATTGCCCTCACTTCCTATCTACTCGATGGTCTTTCTCGTCTTGAAGATGTTCACGTCGTCGGTCCTCTTACTACAGAAAATCGCGGTGGAGCAATCTCATTTACAGTCGGTGAAATACATCCCCATGATCTTGGTCAGTACCTTGATAGTTTAGGAATCGCTGTACGGACGGGTCATCACTGCGCTTGGCCCTTAACTCGAAAGTTGGGCGTACCGGCGACTACTCGTGCCTCGCTCTACCTCTATAACACCAAGAGCGATCTTGATTCTCTTCTGGATGGTATTGAAGGCGCGAAGGAATATTTTGGTGCATGATGGAGTTAGATAACTTGTACCAAGAAGTGATTTTGGATCACTATAAACGCCCACAGCATAAGAAGCTTAATGAGGCTTTCGACGCGCAAGTTCATCACGTTAACCCCAGTTGCGGGGATGAGATCACTCTCAACCTTCGATTAGATGGAGATCGTGTCACTGATATCTCTTGGGATGGCGTGGGATGTTCAATTTCTCAGGCAAGCGTCTCAATCTTGACAGACTTACTCATTGGAAAAGATTTAATACAGGTTACTCAGATAAGTGATGCATTTATGCATCTCATGCAAAGTAAGGGAACAGAAAAGGGGGACGAGGCGATTCTGGAAGATGCGGTTGCACTTGCCGGAGTCTCTCAGTACCCCGCGAGAATTAAATGCGCCCTTTTGGGTTGGATGGCCTTCAAGGATGCAAGCACGCAAGCCTTGGCAAAGCAGTAGTACAAGTTTAGAGAAAAGGAAAGTAGGATACGAGCATGGTTGCAAAAATCGAAGATGTGAATGAGGCGATGAAGGATGTAGTAGATCCTGAGCTTGGCATTAATGTCGTAGACCTAGGTCTCATTTACGACATGATGGTTGACGAAAATAATATCGCCGTCCTTAACATGACGCTTACTTCTGCTGCATGTCCGCTTCAAGATGTGATCGAAGATCAAACTCGACAAGCGTTGGCCCCATTTACCGATGATGTAAAAATTAACTGGGTATGGATGCCGCCCTGGGGTCCAGATAAAATTTCTGATGATGGAAGAGAACAGCTACGCGCCCTCGGTTTCACTGTTTGATTTCGTTGACTTAAAACTTTATGTCACAATATGCAGTCTGGATGACCTTTCGGTCTATGACCGCTGACCCTTCTGTAAAATCTCAGAAGCTCAAACCTGGAACTATTAAACGAATTGTCTCGTATGGTCGTCCATACAAGTCATACATCATCATTTTCTTAATAACCGTAGTAATCGAAGCGCTATTGGTTATATCAACGCCTTTACTTCTTCGTGAGCTCATTGATAAGGGCGTCATACCAAAAGATGGCGCCTTAGTAACTAAACTAGCTCTACTCGTGGGGTTGCTTGCAATCTTCGACGCAGTATTTAATATTTTTGGCCGCTGGTATTCAGCCAGAATCGGCGAAGGCCTTATCTACGATCTACGTTCTCAAGTATTTGCCCATATTCAACGCCAATCAATTGCATTCTTCACCCGTACTCAGACTGGTGCGCTGATTTCTAGAATCAATTCTGACGTCATGGGCGCACAACAAGCATTTACGGGTACCTTATCGGGAGTCGTCAGCAATGTGGTCTCACTTGTTCTCGTTGTGACCACCATGCTCATACTCTCCTGGCAGATCACTCTTGTCTCACTCTTGCTATTGCCCGTATTTCTCCTACCTACAAAGTGGGTCGGAAAGAGAATTCAAGCGTTGACTCGTGACTCCTTTAACCTGAACGCAACGATGTCGAGCACAATGACAGAACGTTTCAATGTTTCAGGAGCTCTATTGGTCGCTCTCTACGGAAAACCATCGGGAGAAGAGAGTTTCTTCCGCAGTCGAGCGCGCAAAGTGGCTGATATCGGAATTCAGACTGCAATGCTCAATCGCATCTTCTTCGTCGGAATCACAAGTGTGGCAGCTGTTGCAACAGCATTTGCCTATGGAATCGGCGGACACCTAGCGATCAACGAATCCATCACAGTCGGTACTCTGTTGGCGATTACTGCACTCCTTATCAGACTTTATGGGCCATTGACCGCGCTTTCTAATGTTCGAATTGATGTAATGACAGCGCTTGTCTCATTCGAACGTGTCTTCGAAGTACTTGATTTACAACCGATGATTACCGATAACGTAGACGCTAAGAAATTGGTCGATAAGAATATTTCGATTGATTTCACCAATGTGGCCTTTAGCTACCCCCGAGCAGATCAGATTTCACTCGCATCCCTTGAATCTGCAGCAAAGGCTGAAACTGTAGAGAGTGGAGAAGTACTGAAAGGAATTTCATTTTCTGCCCCTGCAGGATCTCTGACTGCGATCGTCGGCCCATCCGGCGCGGGTAAAACAACAATGAGCGCGTTGCTTCCGAGGCTCTATGACGTCACTCAAGGCGCAATTACCTTTAACGGTGACGATATTCGAAACTTTACTGTGCAATCGCTGCGTGACTCAATAGGAGTTGTGATGCAGGATGCTCATCTCTTCCACGAAACAATTGCACAGAACCTTCGGTATGCCAAGGAAGATGCCACCGAAGATGAAATGATTGCCGCGTGTGTTGCCGCACAGATCTGGGATCTGATTTCCACTCTGCCTAATCGGTTTGAAACCATGGTTGGCGAACGCGGGCATCGACTTTCAGGTGGAGAGAAGCAACGCCTGGCCATAGCTCGTTTACTTCTCAAAGCGCCTGCGATAGTCATCCTCGATGAGGCAACAGCGCATCTTGATTCAGAGAACGAGTCACTTGTTCAAGAAGCCCTGAAGCAGGCCTTAGTTGGGCGAACATCAATAGTTATTGCTCACCGGTTAAGTACCGTCATGGAGGCTGATCAGATTTTGGTATTGGAAAAGGGCTTAATTGTTGAACGCGGAAGGCACGAAGAGCTCATTTCTAAGGGCGGACTTTATTCAGAGCTCTTTGACCGACAAGACATCACGACGAATTAGAATTCGTCCATAGATAACGAGCGCTGCAAAGAAGATCCATTGCAGCGCGTAGGCCATATGTGGCCCATCAGATAGTTCTGGTAGCTCTGCTGCAACTGCAGGCCTCAGATCAGAGGTTGAACCATTGATGAGATCGAGGTAGAACTTCTCGGAGGCAGAACCAGATTGTGCATTTGCTTTAGCAATCAAACCTTCTGAAGAATTCGACGGAATTGCAAAGAATGAACCCCGTGGAAGGGAGCTATCTAAGCGAAGTCTTCCAACAATCTCTACAGAATCGGTCGTGATTCTAGGTAATTCGGGGCGAATCGTTGCTGATGCTCCAGCTTTAACCCACCCTCTATCTATCCAGAATTTCTGACCATCAGTAGAAGTAAAGCGGGTAAGAAGTTCAAAACCGTAGACACCTTCGGAATAGCGGTTACGAAGCAAGATTTGTGTTGCTGGGTCGAATCTTCCGGTTACCCGAACAGGTTGCCACTCAAATTGAGCAGGATTTCCAACCACATCAGTAAGGGGAACGGAATCTTTCGCTGAATTTACTTCGATAAATGAGTTGCGAGCGTGTCTATCTACTCCGCGGTGATATTGCCATTGCGCGGCCCACACGCAGAGTGCAATTAGTAAAAGAGCTAGGAGAGTTTTAAGAATCGAGAGCGGTTCTCTTTTTTTAAGGTGACTACTCAATGCCTCGCGGCCTCTTTTTGAGTATTGCAGCTCCTGGAATTACAGTCTCACGTCCTGCATTGGCGACGACAACTGCAATGTAGGGAAGTGTTACAGCGCCGGCGAGAGCAAACCAGCGGTAGGGGCTCGGTAGAACAACAGTGAGGATAAAACATGCGGTTCTAATCATCATAGAGATGAAGTAGCGACGTTGGCGTGCCGACTGGTCAGTAGATAAGCCTTGTGGCGCGCTGGTGATGTCAAAGATCTCATCCTCTTTAGCCATAGCGCAACAGTAGGGTAGTTTTCTCTCATGAGCGAGCCCACATCCGTCGCACTAGTCACAGGTGGCAATCGTGGTATCGGATTAGCTATTGCAAGGGCTCTCCAATCTTCTGGACATCGCGTGGTAATCACCTATCGCACCGGACCTCCTCCGCAGGGATTCGATGCAGTGCAGATGGATGTCACAGATTCTGATTCTGTTGATGCTGCGTTTCTATATATCGAAAGTGAAATCGGAGTTCCTGAAATAATTGTGTGTAACGCGGGAGTCACAAAAGATGGTTTAGTCATGAGAATGAGTGATGAAGACTTTGAAAGCGTCATCGATGCGAACCTGACTGGAGCCTTTCGCGTGTCTAAGCGTGCTACGAAAGGTCTACTTAAATTAAAACGTGGAAGGCTTATCTTTATTGGATCAGTGGTTGGGGGAGTAGGAGCAGCAGGACAGGTTAACTACTCATCCTCCAAGGCAGGCTTAGTTGGAATGGCGCGTTCCTATGCGCGAGAGTTAGGAAGCCGTGGCATTACAGCAAACGTGATTGCACCCGGCTTTGTCGAAACAGATATGACTGCTGAAATAGATGATAAACGTAGAACCGATATCGCTACACAAGTTCCACTGGGAAGATTTTCGTCACCGGATGAAATTGCAGATGTCGTAGCATTTATCGCATCCAATCAGGCTAGTTATATAACCGGAGCCATCATTCCAGTTGATGGCGGATTAGGGATGGGTCATTAGTATGGGAATTCTTGAGGGAAAAAATGTCCTTGTCACAGGAGTCCTAACCGATGGCTCAATCGCTTTCCATATTGCAAAGATTGCGCAAGAAGAAGGCGCCAATGTTGTATTGACGGGATTTGGTCGAGCCTTAAGTCTTACAACTCGAATTGCAGGAAGACTGCCACAAGCGGCTCCTATTATTGAACTCGATGTAACAAATCAGGAACATTTAGATCGCTTGGCCTCCGAAGTACAAAAGCACCTTCCTCATCTTGATGGTGTTGTACATTCAATCGGTTTCGCACCAGAGGCAGCTCTTGGTGGCAATTTCCTTAATACAACATGGGAAGATGTTGCAACAGCAGTTCACGTCTCTGCCTTCTCACTTAAATCACTCACCATGGCCTGTAAACCAACATTTAAGGGCGGCGCATCTATCGTCGGGCTAGATTTTGACGCGCAGGTTGCATGGCCAAAGTACGACTGGATGGGCGTTGCTAAGGCAGCCCTTGAATCCACCTCTCGATATTTAGCGCGCGATCTAGGCGCAGAGAATATTCGAATCAATTTAGTCGCAGCAGGACCAATACGAACCATGGCAGCGAAATCAATTCCAGGTTTTGATGAGTTCGAAAAAGTCTGGAATGACCGAAGCCCACTTGAATGGGATGTCTCAGATCCAGTTCCTGCTGCAAAGGCAGCTGTTGTGCTCTTAAGTGATTGGTTTCCAAAGACCACCGCTGAGATCATCCACGTTGATGGTGGACTTCACGGAATGGGCGCCTAAAGACGGTTTCTTCTCAGATAGGGGCAGATGCCAGCGCGGATTTTTCAATCTAGAGCGATTCAGGTAACCTTGCGCCTAGACCAGTAGCCTCACAGCTGTTGCAAGAGGAGCTCACCGCTCCCACCTCTTTCGCTTCGGCGGATTGGTTAGTCGGTATAAAGCTAGTAACTCTAGTTTTATCTCTCTATGCGGTGCGCGATTATTGCGGCGACTTGGATACACAAGTAGACCGAACATAGGAGCAGAAATCACAACAGAACCGCGCATTAACGACCGTATCCGTACACCCCAGATTCGTCTCATCAATTACACCGGTGAGCAAGTTGGAGTTGTAGATATCGAAGCAGCGTTAGC
>DJBN01000052.1:10318-16289 GCA_002430075.1 Actinobacteria bacterium UBA5975
CAGAAAGCTCGCGAAGCACGTCAGAACCAGACCCACATTGTGGTGAAGGAAGTGCGTATGACGCCAAAGATTGAAAATCACGACTACGAAACGAAACGTTCGTCGGTTGAGAAATTCCTCAAAGGTGGCGACAAGGTGAAGATAACGATGAAGTTTCGTGGACGTGAACAAACGCGTCCAGAGATCGGATACAAGCTCTTGCAACGTCTTGCAGAAGATGTGAAAGAGATTGCTTTCGTTGAGTTCGCCCCTAAGCAAGAGGGACGAAATATGACGATGGTGCTAGGACCGACAAAGAAGAAGACTGAAGCAGTAGCAGAGCAGAAGGCAGCACGAGCTGCAAAAGCTAAAGCCGCTGAAGAAGCCGCAGCCGCAGCCGCAGCAGAGTAAATAGATTTCCAAACGACGTAAGTAACAGGAGAAGAAGATATGCCAAAGATGAAAACCCACAGTGGAGCGAAGAAGACCTTCCGCGTCACAGGTACAGGAAAGATCATGCACGAGCGTGCAGGCAAGCGCCACCTTTTGGAGCATAAGTCATCACGCGTTACTCGTCGTTTGAGCCAAGAATCATCAGCGAAATCAACCGTCACAATGACAGCCAAGCGCATGCTTGGTTTGAAGTAAGGGGGCATGGCTAAATGAGAGTCAAGCGCGGAGTACACGCAGCAAAGAAGCGTCGCACAACCCTTGAACGCGCAGCCGGATATCGCGGTCAGCGTTCACGTCTTTTCACAAAGGCGAAGGAACAAGTTACGCACTCAATGGTTTACGCCTTTAATGACCGTAAGGACAAGAAGGGCGATTTTCGTCAGCTATGGATTCAACGTATTAACGCTGCAGCTCGCGAAAATGGAATGACATACAACCGCTTCATCCAGGGCCTTAAGGCATCTGGTCTTGAAGTTGATCGTCGCGTCCTTTCAGATATCGCAACGAATGATCCAGCAGCATTCATAGTTCTCGTGGATGTTGCACGCAAGAACCTTCCTGCTGCATAAGTAATACATACCCAATGATTGAGAGCCTTCACTCGCCACATGTTGCGCGAGTGAAGGCTCTTATTGGTTCTAAGGGCGCAAAAGAACGTCGGGAACAAGGGCTCTTCATAGCCGAAGGCGCGCAATGTGCACGTGAGGCGTTGACATCAAATAGCGGTCCTCAGATAAAGATTCTCTACGCAACCGAGAACGGACTTTCAAAGATTTCTGAACTCGACTTCAACGCAGTTGATGTGGTCGAGGTATCTGAGCCCGTTATGAAGGCCATGTCCGATACCGTTTCACCACAAGGTCTTATCTCGCTCTGCTACAAGCCTGAAGCCAATTTTACTCAATTGGAAGTCACTGGTTCATCAACTTTTATCTATCTCCACGAGATCCAAGATCCAGGAAATGCTGGAACAATCTTGCGAACTGCTGATGCGATGGGAATGTCAGCAATTATCACATCCCCTGACTCTGTCGATATGTACTCACCAAAGGTTGTTCGCTCGACCGCTGGCTCCTTGTGGCACATTCCCATTTTTGAAGGCATCTCCTTCGATCGAGTGGATAAGCAATTCTCCGATATCCAGAAGTTTCTACTTTCATCCCACGTAAGAACGTCGATTCTTGATCTGAAAATCCCAGGCGATTGCATTGCAATCTTTGGCAATGAAGCAAGAGGAGTAGATGCATCAGCTCTTGGGGGCAGCGTTACTGAAGTCACGATTCCTATGGCTGGACGTGCCGAAAGTCTGAACTTATCTGCTGCCGCATCCATCGTAATGTTCACCCTTTCTTCAAAGGTGGCAGGTTAGAATTACCTCCATGAATCCGGCAGATATTGCATCGTGGATAAGCGATGCCCAGAAAGCTTTCGCTGCCGCAGCCGATCTTGATCAACTTAAAGTAGCGCGCCTAACTCATGCCGGAGATAAGGCGCCTATCTCACTTGCGAGTCGTTCACTTGGCTCACTATCAGTGCAAGAGAAGGCATCGGCCGGAAAACTCATAGGGGATGCAAAGGCAGAGATCGCCAACGCTTTGGCAAGTGCGACGCAGAAACTTGAGGCAGAGCGTGATAAGAAAGTTCTTCTCGAAGAAGTCGTCGATATCACTCTTCCCGTACAGCGAAGGCACCGTGGTGGTCTTCATCCGATTTCAATTATCAAAAATGAAATATCTGATTTCTTTATCGAGCAAGGCTACGCAGTCGAAGAAGGTCCTGAACTTGAATCAGGGTGGCTTAATTTCGATGCCCTAAATATCCCGGCCGATCACCCAGCCCGTACGATGCAAGACACTTTCTTTATCGAACCTGTCGAGTCTGGAGTAGTACTGCGTACCCACACATCACCAGTGCAGATTCGCACAATGTTGACGCAAGAGCCACCGATCTATGTCATCTGCCCTGGACGAACATTTCGTGCGGATGAGCTCGACGCCACTCATAGCCCTGTCTTCCATCAGGTTGAAGGCTTAGTCGTGGATAAGGCAATCACGATGGCACATTTAAAGGGAACTCTTGATAACTTTGCTCGCCATATGTTTGGTCCAGATGTTACAACGCGTCTTCGCCCATCCTTCTTTCCCTTCACCGAACCAAGTGCTGAAGTAGATATCTTCTTCAATAATCGTTGGATTGAATGGGGCGGTTGTGGCATGGTCAATCCACAGGTTCTTGCAACCTGCGGTATTGATACAGATATCTATACAGGTTTTGCATTCGGAATGGGGCTAGAACGCACATTGATGGTTCGTCATGGCATCACAGATATGCATGACATCGTTGAAGGCGATCTTCGTTTCACACGCCAGTTTGGAGTGGGCCTTTAAATGCGCGCACCTCTATCGTGGATTAAGGAATTCGTTGAAATTCCAGCAGCTATCACCGTTGAACAGATTTCCGATGCGCTCATTCGTGTGGGCTTTGAAGTAGAAGAGATCATCAAGCAAGGCTCTGATCTAACTGGCCCTCTTGTATTTGCAAAGGTCTTAAGCATCGAAGAACTCACAGAGTTTAAGAAGCCAGTGCGTTACGTTGGCTTAGATTGTGGCGAAGAAGCCACGCGCTATGTCATCTGTGGAGCTACCAACTTTGTAGTTGGCGACCTCATCGTTGCAGCACTACCTGGCGCGGTCCTTCCAGGCGATTTCTCAATCGGTGCTCGCCAGACATATGGCAAAACTTCCAATGGAATGATTTGCTCTGGACGCGAACTTGGTTTGGGTGAAGATCATTTAGGCATCATGACCTTTCCAGAAGACTCAGTGAAAATTGGTGGCGATGCGATTGCAGGTTTGATGGTCAATGACGTCATCTTTGATATTGCTGTCAATCCAGATCGCGGCTATGCGCTCAGTATTCGCGGAATTGCGCGTGAAGTTGCCGGATCTCTAGGTCTTACATTCACCGATCCAGTTGACGCACTTCGCAACCTGACATTTGCTGAAACTGGCAAAGGTGTAGCAGCAAAGATTGCAGATAAGTCCACTGCTTCGGTCTTCTACCTACGCACGCTTTCAAACTTTGATCCATCTGCGACCACACCGCTCTGGATGCGCCGGCGCATAGAGAAGATGGGCATGCGCTCAATTTCACTCGTTGTCGATATTACAAACTATGTGATGCTTGAACTCGGACAACCACTCCACGCCTTCGATAAGTCAAAAATCAAGGGCGGTCTCACCATTAAGCGGATAGGAAAGGTGCAGCCATTTACAACTCTCGATGGTCAGGTGCGCCAGCTCGATCCTGATGACCTGATGGTCTGTGATGATGAGCAACCCCTTGCACTGGCTGGAACTATGGGCGGAGCATCTTCTGAAATTTCTGAAACAACAACAGATATTGCCCTTGAAGCTGTGCGCTTTGATCCGATCTGCGTTGCAAAGAATTCACGCCGTCACAGACTTTCTTCTGAAGCATCACGCCGTCTAGAACGAAGCGTGGATCCATCTCTTGCCCAATATGCATCTGCTCGATTCGTTCAATTGCTTACCGAGAACAGTTCAGCCCAGCACGTGGCAACGGTTGTCGATGGGGAACCTCGTTTTGCACCTATCGTCACGCTCGACCCTGCCTATATCTCACGCATCCTCGGCTTTGAAATTTCTCCTGCAAAAATCGCAGAAATATTACGCACCATCGGTTGCGATGTGGATGAGAAGACATTTGATGTAGATCCACCGTCATGGCGCTCTGACTTGTTAACGGCCGCTGACCTGACTGAAGAAGTCGCCCGCATGATTGGCTATGACAAGATTCCATCTGTTCTTCCGCCTCGCCCGTTGCACGCATCGTTGACACCAACCCAAAAGCGCCGCCGCGCAGTTGCCGCGATGCTTGCAAGCCGTGGCCTAGCCGAAGTGCAGACATTCCCATTTACCAATCAAGAGACCATTGATTCGATGGGCTTTCTTGGCGAACGCGCATCTACCTATCGCATCGCAAATCCGATGTCTGAAGAGTTTCCTTTAATGCGAGTTCACCTGGTTCCTGGTTTGATTGAAGTAGCACAGCGCAATATCAGTCGAGGCGCGAGGGATTTCGCCATCTTTGAGATGGGTTCTATCTTCCGTAGCTCACAGAAGCTCGTTCCCTTCATCTCACCCGATCTTTCAAAGAAGCCATCACAGAAAATTATCGATGAGATTTTTGCAAGCGTTCCACCTCAGGCATATCACGTGGCTGGTCTGCTTGTTGGAAAGATAGAGAAGGAAGATTGGCAAGGGAAAGCTCCTTCTTATACATGGCAAGATGCAATTGCCTATGCTCAAGAGATTCTTCAGCTCTGCAATCTTGAATGGACTGTAAAACGCTCTGATTTTGCTCCATGGCATCCAGGTCGATGCGCAGAACTTATCGTGGATGGCAAAGCAGTTGCCCATGCTGGCGAACTTCATCCGCGCATCGTTGCCAAGTACGGGCTACCAGAACGCTCGGTTGCCTTTGCAGTTGGCTTAAGTGCACTTCCTGATTCAGCGCTCGTGCGTCCAAAGACTGTCGGCACGATGCCTGCAGCTCTCCAAGATGTCGCTCTTATTATTGATGCAAAAGTTACTGCGGCTGAAGTCGAGTCAGCGCTGCGTGCCGGCGCCGGCGAACTTCTCGAATCGATTACTCTCTTTGATCGTTATGACAAGTTAGGGGATGGAAAGATTTCCCTCGCATTCTCATTGGCATTCCGCGCCCCAGATCGCACGCTTACGGGAGCTGAAGTGACCGAGATGCGCGAGGCAGCCGTGGCTGCAGCCGTGAAGGCAACAGGGGCTATTCTTCGTACTGCATAATTATGCATAATGTTGCATAAATATGCTATCCTGCATCCATGAAAATCGGTCTCGTAGGAGCTAGCGGTTATGCGGGAGGCGAGTTGCTTCGTCTTCTTGCTACCCATCCCCATTTTGAAGTTTCTGCGATTACAGCACACTCCAATGCGGGGGAGCAGGTCACATCCGTGCATCCGCAGCTTCAGAGCTATGCAGGCAAGAAGTTCAGCGCATTTACTCCCTCTGATTTCACCGCTTGTGACCTAATCTTTTTAGCTCTACCTCACGGAGAGTCTGCAAAGGTAATTGCACAGCTTCCGACGAGTGCAAAGATCGTTGATCTTGGTGCTGACTACAGATTGGAGAGCGCTGATGCTTGGGCTCACTACTACGGTGGAGAGCATGCGGGTACGTGGACCTATGGTCTTGCTGATATTGAACCCTTTAAATCCCAGATTTCTCGATCAAGCAAGGTTGCAAACCCTGGATGCTATGCAACCTCGGTTGCGTTAGGTGTAGCACCTGCATCTGCCTTCGCTGATGTAAGTGATGTTGTTGTCGTTGCAGCCTCTGGAACTTCGGGTGCTGGTAGAAGTGCGAAGATCAATCTGATCGCTAGTGAAGTTGCTGGCTCGCTTACTTCATACAAGTTCGGCGCGTGTCATGGCAGCCCCAAGATCTCGATTGGTAATCACTACATTAACCAGCCCACCATC
>DJBN01000020.1:0-162 GCA_002430075.1 Actinobacteria bacterium UBA5975
GCCATACCTAACTCGCACATTACTTTACTTATCGCCAGTGCTCTATGAAGCGTCTAATCTCTCTGATCGGATTAAATCTTTCGAGATTGCTAACCCAATCTTTTATTTACTAGATTCATGGTCTCGTGTGACCGTGCATGCAGAAGCGCCAACTTCGTTTGG
>DJBN01000020.1:447-1343 GCA_002430075.1 Actinobacteria bacterium UBA5975
ATGATTCACGCCAGCGTATGGGCAATGGCAATTCTTTGTATCGGCTCATATATCTTTTTATCGAGGGAGCGTGATTTCGCTGTCAGACTTTAACCACGATCACTCACCGCATAGCATCGCTGTATCGGTTAAAAATTTGAGCCTGACTTACACCACTTCAATTGAAAAGAAGCCGACGTTGAAATCGCGCCTCAAGAGTCTTGGTAGGGGCAAGAAGCACACACGTGTGGTTCATGCGCTCAACGACGTCTCTTTCGACGTCAATTATGGAAGCGTTTTAGGTGTTATTGGTTCTAATGGGGCTGGTAAATCAACGCTGATGCGCGTCATTTCGGGAATTGTGCCGCCGACTAAGGGCCGAGTTGAAGTCTATGGAAGCGTGAGCACTCTGCTTGCCCTTGGAGTTGGATTCAATCCATCGATGTCAGGACGAGACAATGTGTACTTAGGTGGGCTAGCTGCCGGTATGTCTAGCCAAGAAATTGATAAGAATTTTGAAGCCATCGCGGCATTTTCTGAACTCGGTGAAGCGATCGATGCTCCAATGCGAACATATTCATCTGGAATGTTTGCCCGGTTGGCTTTTTCGGTAGCAGCAGTGGTTGAACCTGACATTCTTATTATTGATGAGGCGCTCAGCACAGGAGATGCAAAATTTAAGGAGAAGAGCCTTAACCGAATTAAAGAACTTCGAAGTGCTGATCGTGCGCTTATTTTAGTAAGTCACGGATTAGCAACTGTTGAAAATATCTGTAACGAAGTTATCTGGCTCAACAGGGGAGAATTTATGATGCGCGGTGAGCCAGCAGAAGTTATCGCAGCGTATAGAAAATTTGTTAATGCAAAGAAGAACGCAGTGACTGATGAGGATGTTTAAACCTCTTCTCGCCATTGTA
>DJBN01000020.1:1455-1864 GCA_002430075.1 Actinobacteria bacterium UBA5975
TACTTGTCTTTGGCGTTACTTCCGGAGCTAATGCGGAAGACATAGCACCTCCAGCATTCTCTTTCACCGGTTCGGGTTATGGACATGGCGTCGGCATGAGCCAGATTGGCGCAAAAGCGCTAGCAGTTTCAGGGGAAAGTGCAACTGCAATCCTTAATTACTACTACAAAGATGTTGAGATTTTTCCTGTGGTAGATACCCAAACAATCAGAGTAAATATTGGCCATGTATTGCGATCGGTTTCATTGAGAACGACTACTCCAGATTCAAAACTTGAAATTTATGCTGGTGAAATTGTCGGCGCAGCGCAAGTCTTGCCAGTTGCAACATTTGCCCGTAAAGAGCGAGCACGATTCAAGGTTGAATCGAGCACTGTCATGATGGGGGCAGTCTCTGGGAAACTCTTCAC
>DJBN01000020.1:2006-7486 GCA_002430075.1 Actinobacteria bacterium UBA5975
ACCCTTTAACAATCTCTGGGAAACTCTTCACAGTGCGATGGTCCGGGCCAGATGCGCTCATCGCAGTGGGTTTACCTGGGGGTACAGTCAAATATCGATACGGGCAGATTCAGATACGGCTAGCCAAAGGTGCCATGGAGGTAACAAACTCTTTAAGTATTCACGATGAGTATTTGTGGGGGATTGCTGAAATGTCATCGGCTTGGCCATCTGCAGTGCTCGAGGCGCAGGCGATTGCTTCACGCTCCTATGCGCTAGCAAAGATCAAAGTTTTGAGAACTTCGTGCGATTGCCATGTTTACTCACATATTAGCGATCAGAATTTTGTCGGTTTCTCAAAAGAAAGTGAACGCAAAGTGGGCCATCTCTGGAAGGCGGCCGTGACTCGAACAAATATCGACTCTTCAACCAGTCTGGCCATACTCTCAAATGGAAAACCTATTCAAGCTTTCTACTTTTCTTCTTCAGGAGGTGCGACTCAGACAACTAAAGATGCATGGGGGCAGGCAACGTCCTACACGCAATCTGTAGCAGATCCTGCAGGGTTAGATCCCAAACTCAATCCAAGATTTGCTCAATGGAGCGCAACCACGACCCAAGCTCTTGCGGCAGCTGCATTTCTTCTTCCAGATATTCTTTCCCTCGAAATTATCTCGAGAAATAGCGCTGGAGCTGTCACTTATATAAAGGGAACCTCAAGTAATGGCTCAACAAAGTTATTGCGCGGAGATACTTTCAGAAGTCGAGTAAAAATTCCATCGCCATATTTCAGTCTTGCGTAAGGGCTAGATTTTCTATTAGTTGGCGTGAAGAACTGAGTTAAGCCCACCCCATGTGCCAGTACGCATAACTGCCTCCAGGCCTCCGGTTAATGAGTTTCGGCGGAAGAGCAGATTCTTCGCCCCAGAAAGAGTTCCCGCCTTAACAATTTCACCATCAGGCAACTTAATCTTTGCAGCCGCAGTGATGTAAGTACCAGCTTCAATAACGCAATTATCTCCTAGTGAAATCCCAAGTCCTGAATTTGCGCCCAGTAGACATTTCTCACCAACTGAAATAACTTCTTTGCCACCACCGCTTAAAGTGCCCATGATTGAAGCGCCACCGCCAACGTCAGTTCCATCGCCTACAACCACTCCAGCGGATATACGACCCTCGACCATAGAGGTTCCAAGAGTTCCGGCGTTAAAATTAATGAATCCTTCATGCATAACCGTTGTTCCTGGCGCAAGATGAGCTCCTAGTCGAACTCGGTCTGCATCTGCAATTCGTACTCCTGAAGGGATTACATAATCGAGCATCCGTGGGAATTTATCTACACCAAAAACGGTAACGTGCCCAAATTTAGCTTTCAGAGAGGCGCGAGTTCTTTCGAAGTCATCGACTGCACATGGACCTGCAGAGGTCCACACAACATTAGCGAGCAGTCCAAAGATTCCATCGAGTGCAAGACCATGTGGTTTAACGAGCCTGTGCGAAAGCAAATGTAAGCGTAGGTAAGCATCTTTAGCATCCAGTGGCGCCTTGGTTAAATCGATCTCGAGAGAAATAAGCACTCGGCTAACGTTGCGAGTTTCATCGTGGCCAGCCATTGCTACTAAAGCTGAATCCGGTTGACCAACAATTGCGCCAAGAGATGGATTGGGAAACCAGACGTCGAGAACGGTTGATTCAGAGATAGTTGCGATTCCATGGCCATGAGCTAAAGAAGACATGCGCTAAGCCTAACCCCTATTCTGTTCCCCATGCGTATTGCAGTCTTTTGTTCATCATCGCCGGCTATCGATAGTAAATTTATAGATCTCGCCTTTAATTTAGGCGCAGGCATTGCTGAGAGCGGAGCAGAGCTAGTATCTGGCGGAGGTCACATTTCCGCTATGGGTGCGATTTCCCGTGGAGCACGTAGCAAGAGCGGTCGGACTATCGGCATCATCCCTCAGAAGTTAGTCGACATTGAATTTGCAGATCATGAAAGTGATGAACTCATTGTCGTCGATTCGATGCGAACTCGAAAAGCAAAGATTGAAGAGCTTTCCGACGCATTTATTACCTTGCCTGGAGGACTCGGAACTTTAGAAGAACTCTTTGAAATCTGGGTTGGGCGGTATCTAGAGTTCCATGCAAAGCCTGTAATTATCTTGGACCCATTTGGCGTTTATCAGCCGCTTCACGCCCTCATTGAACATTTAGAGAATGAAAAATTTGTTAAACCTGGCATGCGCGAACTACTCCATTGGACAACGACCGTAGAAGAAGCGGTAGCGGTTGCATATGGCAAATAATACGTTAGCGATAAGTATTTCAATTCAAGCCAGTAAAGAGAGAGTGTGGTTACGAATAGCTGACTGGAAGTCGCAAGGCGATTGGATGTTGCAAACTAAAGTATGGGTTACTTCAGATAAAGAAGAGGGAATTGGTACATCAATGGCTGCATTCACCGGCCCATTTCATAAGTACTATCCACATTTTAAATCACTTGGCTTACTGGATCTGATGATTGTAACGTCCTGGAATCCACCAAATAGGTGCGATGTCGAACATGTTGGAAAGGTCCTCAAAGGCACCGGCACCTTCGAACTCATTGAAGAAAGCACCGATCGCACCCGCTTTGACTGGTCAGAAACTATTGCCGCCCCCCGAGCCATCTTCCTGCTCATCGCTCCATTTCTTTACGCGGGCGTCAGAATCTCTCTCGCACGGTTTGCACGAACTTTCACTTAAGTACGCAATTCCTTAGAATCTTTAAGAATTGAGCGAGTAACCTGTACACCTATGAGCAATCCACAAACCTTGGCGGAGTTGCTCGCTTCATTGCCTGAAGAAGAGCGAATAATTTTGAGTCTTCATTATCTGCGTTCACAATCAAGTAGTGAGATTGCAACCCTTCTCTGCGTCCCAGAACGCTCCGTTATCGTTGTGATTGAGTCAGGCAAGGCGCGTTTGAAGGCCGTTTTAGGGCTGTAAGCAGCCTCATCTGCCGATTTCACCCTCGGCTCATTCTGCGAGATACTTATACCTGCAGCATTTTTCGTACAGCGTCCCTGACCAAATTATTATCAATAAGGAGTCCACACCATGGCAGCAATGAAACCACGTACAGGTGATGGACCGATGGAAGTTACAAAGGAAGCCCGCTCTCTTGTCATGCGTATCCCACTTGAAGGCGGTGGACGCCTTGTTGTTGAGCTCAATCCTCAGGAAGCCAATAACCTCAGCGCTGCCCTCGGGGCCGCTGTTGCTCTAATCAAAAAGTAGAGCGGATTAAAAAAAATTCTTCGGACCGTCGCACCTAGCCTTGACTCATTAGCCACGGCGGATATTCTCGCTTTAGGCTTTACTAAAAATGGCGATGAATCTTTTAAATTTACTGGTAACTCTAGATTGCTCAGATCTATTGAAAAATTCTTCGACATTGATCTTAAAGATGAACTTGCCTTTTTTCAGCCAACCGCAAAAGCTGGCGAGCTATTTGAAATCCCCGTTCTCAACAGCGATGCAACCGTAGATCGCCTCTATCTCATCGGTTTAGGAGATCACTCACTTTCAGCGCTACGAACTGCAGGCGCCGCGCTGGGCAGAAAAGTTCGGGGCAAGGCTGTAGAGCTGATATCACTCTGCGCAGAATCAAAGAGTGAAATTCGTGCGCACGGAGTCTCTATTTTACTCGGCACTTACTCTTGGAGCCTTAAAACTGGAAAGACGGCGGAGATTGCAACAATTGCTATTGCTACAAAAGATTCAGGGGCTGTTGCAGAAGCTGCAATCCTTGCCCGCGCCCTCTATACAGCTCGAGATTTGATTCACACGCCTTCAAATATCAAAACCCCACTTTGGATTGCCCAGGAAGCCAAGAAGATTGCCGACGAAAAAGGTTTGGCGATCTCTGTCTTGGCGGGTAAGGATTTGGCGAAATTTGGGGGTCTGCGTGCAGTTGGCAACTCGTCACCAAACCCAGGCCCACGTTTTATTGAAATGACCTATATTCCAAGGGGGAAGGCGCGTTCTGCGGCAGCGCTGCCACATGTTGTCATCGTTGGTAAAGGAATTACATTCGATACCGGTGGAGTCTCTCTCAAGCGGCCATACGAATTTATGACTGCCATGAAGAGCGATATGGCAGGAGCTGCGGCTGCGCTTGCAACAATTAGCGCACTTCCAGATTTGCAACCTCAAATAAAGGTGACCGTACTTTTGATGTGCGCCGAGAACGCCTTATCCGGAACATCACAGCGACCATCCGATGTCATTACTCAGTATGGCGGAACTACCGTTGAAATTATCAATACTGATGCAGAGGGCAGATTAGTTTTAGCTGATGGACTTGCCTATGCCGTTGAAAATCTCGACCCGGATTATCTCTTTGATATTGCAACCCTGACGGGTTCTGCAACCCTTGGATTAGGTCGTCAATATGCAGCCCTCTACACCCGAGATGATGCATTGGCTAAAGATTTAGTGGCCGTCGGTGAATCTTCAGGTGAGCGTGTCTGGCATATGCCACTTATTGATGACTATACAGATTCACTTGAAAGTGATGTAGCAGATCTCAATCATGCAGCAGATAAGGGCGATTACTCTGCAGGCTCAATAACTGCAGCGCTCTATCTTGAACATTTCGTTGGTGATACTCGCTGGATCCACCTTGATATTGCAGGTACAGGACGTAGCGAGACCGATTCTGGAGAAAACGTCAAAGGTGGCACAGGTTTCGGCGTGCGATTCTTCATCGATTGGATATTGTCAGTCTCGTGAATATTGATCCGCATACTTACGCTGAGACTTTCATCGCAGAAGATGCGGTGAAGTCAGCAGCGCGTGCTCGGGGTCGTGAAATCGGTACTGTGGATGTAACACAGGGAACCGGTGTATATCTTCGACATCTGGCTTATCAACTAAGCGCTCAATCCGTTGTAGAAGTTGGAACTGGCGCCGGAGTTGGTTCACTCTGGTTACTCGAAGGAATGATTTCCAGCGGTACCTTGACTTCGATTGATGACGAGATGGAACATACATCGATTGCCAAACTTGCTTTGCAGGATGCTGAGATCGAGCAGGCGCGCTACCGATTGATTACAAATTCAGTTATGGATGTCATGACTAAGTTAACGGATCGTGCATACGATCTAGTAGTTTTTAGACATAATCCAGAAGATTTAAGTTTTGCAATTTCTGAAGCTCATAGAATTCTCCGAAGTGGGGGAGTATTTGTTATTGATAATTTCTTTGGCGGTTCCAAGGTTTCTGACCCAGCTCAAAGAGATCCAAAGACAATTGCGCTGCGCGAAGCTGGGAAATCCATTAAAGCAGATAGTGAATCGTGGGTGAGTTCACTAATTCCCACGGGTGATGGCTTACTGCTTGCAACTAAGTTGTAGCAGAATATATTTATGAGTCTTCACAACCCTGGCCCTTGGTGGCAAGTTCAAAGTGTAAGCGGCCTAGGAAGAGGCATTACTTTAAGAAGTGCAATTGTCTTATCT